>NZ_JBJMIE010000374.1:0-9465 GCF_045807065.1 Actinophytocola sp.
ATGAGGTAGAGGAAGTTCTGGTAGGAGGCGATGTCGATGAGCAGTGCGAGCGCCGTGGCCACCACGCCGACCGCGACGACGGGCGGTACGCGGCCGGTCAGGGCCAGCGCGGCGCAGGTGAGCCCGGCGGTGGGCAGGAGCCAGGCGGCGGCCAGCCAGTTCGAGCCGGGTAGCGCGAGGCCGGCCGCGGCCACGATCGGCACGGTGACCGCCAGGACCGCGGCCGTGCGGATCAGCAGTAGTCGCAGCCCCGAGTACGGCGCGGCCAGCCCGATCTCCCGGGTCGGGTCGAGGCCGCCCGCGAAGGCCACAGCGACACCCGCCAGCGGCCCGAGTGGGGCGACCACGAGAAACATGCGCAGGAAGCGCTCATCGACGCCAGCCGCCCAGGCCGCGAGCGCGAGTACACCCGCGACGGCCAGCAGCCACGGCCCCCGCAGGGTCGGCGTCGCGGCCACGAGGCGCGCCGTCGCCTCGCCGACGCCGAGCCGGGCCAGCACCCGTTCGGGCCAGCTCCGCCGGGGCGCGTCGACCCGGTCGACCACCTCCTGCCAGATCGTCGCCATCCGTCGAACGTCCACAGAGGACGAAATCGCGTCCCGGCAGGCCGCGCACCTCATCAGGTGCGCCTCGGCGGACGCGGCCAGGCCCGGCGGGGCGGCGCCCCGCGAGTACCGGCGGATCGCCTCCGGATCCAGGTGCCAGGCGGTCATCCCAACCTCCCCGTCATGCCAGCCGCTCCCGCAACAGAGCGCGGGCGCGCATCATCCGCGTCTTGACCGTGCCGGGCGGGATACCCAGCAACCGGGCGGCCTCCCGCGTCGTCAGTCCATCCAGGACAGTCGCCTGCACGACGGCCCGCAGCTCCGGTGACAGGCTCGCCAGTGCCGCTCCCACGTCGCCGTACTGGACGGCGAGCAGCACGTGCTCCTCGGCCGAGGTCTCGACGCCGGCGAACGTCGTCAGCTCATCGGCCGGCGGCCGGCTGCGCCGCAGCGCGTCGACCAGCCGGCGGATGCCGATGCCCCAGATCCACGCGGCCACCTCACCCCGGCGATCCCACCGCCCGGCCGACCGCCAGACCGCCACGAACGTGTCCTGCACGACCTCGTCGACGAGCTCCGGCGACGAGCACCGCCGCCCGAGGCGCACCAACAGCCACGGCAGGTGCCGCCGATACAGCTCGGCGAACGCCTCCCTGTCGCCGTCGCTGACCGCCGCGAGGAGCTGGGAATCCTCCCGCGGATCCGGTGGTCGCGTCACCATGCGTGACCTCCCCGTACCCCGACGAGGTACCGGGTCACCAGCGGCGCCGGCAGCGAACCACCACGGTCCGCCGCCGGCAGCCAGGAGCAGGCACCCACCGTGCTGGCCACGAGCCATCGCGCC
Source organism: Actinophytocola sp. (assembly GCF_045807065.1). Lineage (GTDB taxonomy): Bacteria > Actinomycetota > Actinomycetes > Mycobacteriales > Pseudonocardiaceae > Actinophytocola. The sequence goes on from NZ_JBJMIE010000374.1 coordinate 1,390, forward strand.
AGCCTCGAGGCCCGCCGATCGAGGTCGCTCCCATCCACGCCCTGTTTGTCGCACCGAGCGGGGCGAACGGTTCACGGGACCGGTTCGAATCATCGCGACCACTCGAGGAATTCCTGCCTAAGTTGCGCAGGGATTCCAGTCTGGCGCGAATGGACGATTAAATTTCACTCGATCGAGTGTCTTGACTGAGGATGCCCGGGGGCTCAAGGTGAACTCGGTTCGTTAGGTAGCCTACAACGCGCCTTTTCTGTCGAACAGCTGATTGCCACCGTCGGGTAGAAACTGTCGGTCAATGCGTGAGGAGTCGAAAATTTCCAACGCTGACCGACCTGGGAATTCGCGTCCGCGGATCCGGTACAGCTATCACCATCCGGCCGTGGTCGTGCAGGTGGCGGGAGAAGTCGACCCCACGACGATGCCGCGCGTGCGTCAGGCCACACAGGAGGCGTTGAAGGGGGCCGTCGCCCCGTTTCCGGTGGTGCTGGACCTGTCGGAGATCACGGTCGCCGGCGACGAGTGTCTCGACGGGTTGGTGGCGCTCCATCAGCAGGCCCGTGCTCAGCAGACACCGCTGCGCGTGGTGGCCGCCGGTTCCGTCCTCGGTGCACTGACCGCTGGCGGTGTGGACCGGATCCTGTCCATCCACGCGACACTGAGCGCCGCGATACGGTTCGTCACCCCCGCGCGGGAGGTCACGACCGACGCCTCCGGCCGTCCGGAGTGTCCGTCGGACGCTCCCCGGACCGGCTGGCTGGGGTCCCGTCCACGGCGGACCGCGCGACGTGAACCGTTGCGGATCGAGAGCACCGCCCGCGGGGACGTCGTCGTGGTCGCACCGTCCGGAGTGCTCGATCTGGTCGGCTACGGGCAGCTGCGCAGCATGTTGATCAAGCTCGCCCTGGAAGTCCCCCGCGCCCTGATCGTGGACCTGGGCCAGCTGGTCGTCCCGGAGGACACCTCGTTGGTGGTGTTCACCTCGGTGTGGAAGGAGGTGTCGGAATGGCCGGGAGTGCCCGTCCACCTGGTCACCACCGACGCCGGTATGCGGGTCCGGCTCCGTCGCAACCGGATCGTCCGGTACACCCCGGTGCACGACACGATCGACCAGGCGATCGCCGAGCTGGACCATCCGCCACCGTGGCGTCGGATGGTCTTCACCCTTCGGCGTGGCAACACGGGCGGGACCACGGTGCGGCGCCACGTCGAACGCGCATGCCGCCGCTGGGCGTGCGTCGACACCACCGTCGCCGACGCGACAGTGATCGCCGTCGAACTGGTGGAGAACGCCGTGGGGCACACAGGCGGTGATGTCCGCCTGCGACTCGAACTCCGCTGCGGGAAACTCTTCATCTCCGTCCACGACAACGCCTCGACCCCCGCGCCCACCATCAAAGCCAGACACACCAGGACCCGGCTCGACCTCCCCGAGGTCGAGCGCCTCGCCCACTCCTGGGGAAGCGTGCCCGCGTTCCCCCACGGAGCGGTCGTGTGGGCCACCCTCCCGACCTGAGCACCGGCACCGTCCCAGCGCGTCACCGACGGCGGACGAGCACCGAGCGCATGCCTGAGAGTGACGCCGTCCACCCTTCGGGGGAATCGCCGGCATTCACACTCCCGGTCGATCCCTGGTGGACGTGGCGGCTCCTAGTCTCGGCATGGGCGTCGCGGACGCCGCCGACACCGGCGACTACTGGATCACGTGCCTGAGGGACTGACGAGATCGGACCACTAGGAGGACGGCCATGGTGGACACCTCGCTCGTCGAGGCGTTGAAGTTCCGGGGCGACCCGTTGGCCGACACGGTGGTCGCGGAGCTGGCCGCGACCGGCCGGGTCGGCGCGGTGAACGAGGTGCTGGCGCACTTCCGCGCCAACGACCAACCCGTTCCGGCGGACCTGCCGGAGTCCGTGCGCGCCTACCTCGTCGCGACCGGCAAACCGCCGGAGTGGGCGGACCTGGACCGGGTCGCGCGGGCGTACGAGTTCTTCGTGGACGACGGCGTGCACGTGGCCGCCGTGCTGTCCTTCGCGGCGATGGTGAACTGCTACGCACAACCACGTCCGTCACGGGTGCTCGCGATGACGCACGGGCTGAACCAGCCGCACCGCAGGCTCTCGGAGACCTCGCAGTTCGTGCTGAACATGATGGGGTGCGGGGCGTTCGGCTCGGGCGGCGCGTTCGTGCCGACGATCCAGAAGACCCGGCTGATCCACGCCGCGGTCCGCCACTTCATCACCCGCTCCGGCAGGTGGGACCTCGAGGCCGACGGCGTTCCGGTGTGCCAGCAGGACATGGTGGGCTCACTGCTGATCTTCTCGGTACAGGTCGTCGAGGGCATGCGCCGCCTGGGCATCTCGGTGACCGAGGCCGAGGCGGAGGACTACTACTACGTGTGGCGGGTGACCGGCGCGATGCTCGGCATCCCGGCGCAGGCACTGCCGGCGACACTGGCCGAGGCCCGCGAGCTGAACAGCACCCTGGTGGAGACGTCCTACGGCCCCTCCCCCGAGGGCGTCCAGCTCACCGCGCACCTGCTCGACCTGTACGAGAAGCTGTTCCCCGGCAAGGTGTTCGACGGCATCGTCGCGGCACTGGTGCGCCAGGTCGTCGACGACCGCGTCGCCGACTGGATGCGCGTGCCCCGCTCCGGCGGGTGGCAGCGGGTGGCCCGCATCGGCACCCGTGTGCTCGGCGCACTGGAACGAGCCGAGGACGACAGCCGCACCGCCACGGCGATCCTCGACAGGGCGGGTGAACTCCTGCTGGGCGGCAGCGTGCGAACACTCACCAACGGACAGTCCACGACCCTGAGCATCCCGGCCGACCTCCGCGAACGATGGCAGGCGAGCGGCCTCTGCCCGGCCGGCACCGCCCCGCGGCCCGCCACACACACGGTCCGAACGTGAGGACGGCTGTACCGCCGAGTCTCTACTTCCTCCTGCTGTGCGACGCGACGTTCGGCGTTCCGGACCAGGACCCGCTCCGCTCGCGGAGGCCCGGACCAGCGTTCATCGAGTCCCACAGGGCGCGCAATGGCGGCGGTCAACGCGTACTCGAACGCGGCGAACCCGAAACCCACGCTCGTGCCCGGCGCCAGCCCGTCCCGCAGGGACTTGACGGGCGGGTGCCGGGCGTTGAGCGGGCTCAGTCCGCTCCTGAACACCAGACCCGGCTGATTCGCACCGTCATGTCCGGTACCGGAAGAGGATCCGGCCGCGGGCCAGGTCGTACGGGGTCAGCTCGACGAGCACCCGGTCGTAGGGCAGGATCTTGATGTAGTTCTTCCGTATCTTGCCGCTGATGTGCGCCAGCACCTTGTGCCCGTTCGGCAGTTCCACCGTGAACCGGGCGTCGCGCAGACACTCGACGACGATGCCTTCCACCTCTATGCCGTTCTTCGCCATGGTTCTCCTCCAGTTTCGGCGTCAGTGCAGTAGCAGTTCGAGGTTGCTGCTCGCGCGCCGGGCGCCGACACCGTCGAACAGCGCCGTTGCGGCCACGTTGGACTCGTTCACGTCCGCCGACGCCGTGGCGATCCCGCGGTGGTGCAACGAATCCAGCACGGTGGCGAGCAGCGCCCGGGCGATACCTCGGCGGCGCTGGTCGGCCCGGACCGCGATCAGCCCGAGCCGCGGTTGCCGGGGCAGCGCCGTCACCCGGAGCAGCCCCACGTACTCGCCGACCGTCGCGGCCACCGCGTACTTCGACGGGTCCACCACGGTGTCGCCGTCCGGTCGGGACAGCACCTCGGCCGGCATCTCCTGCCATCCGACGGTGGCCGCGACCTCGTCGCGGACCACACGGTCCAGTGCCCGCAACGGGTCCTCCTCCGCATGACCCGCGGGGACGATCGTCACACCCGCCGGCGGGTGCGCGGAGCCGAGCCCGGTGATCCGCGGATCCGTGGGCACGAGGTACTCCCACTCGCGGCGGCGAGTCGTGAAGCCGGCTCGCTCCCAGGAGGACGTCAGGTCGAGGTCCGCCTCGTCGACCACTGTGTACAGCGGCCTCGGCAGCACCGTCAGCATCGCCTCGGCGAGCTGGTCGAAAACCACGTCGTGCCACGCGTCGATGCTGAGGAACAACCGTCCGTCCGGCCTGCGGAAAACCTCACCGCGGCCGACCATCCGGTCGTCCGCCACGGCGTGCCACTGCGATTCGGCGACGCGCGCGATCGAAGAGTTCATAGGTAGTCACCTTTCGGGAATGCCCTGTGATGGCGCTCCCGGCGACTCCTACGTCAGTCGCACGACCGTGAAGACGAGGGGAGCACCCACGTCGAAACATCGTTCATGGGTCTCACCTCCTCGGGTCATGTCACGGCGTCGATCATGCTACCCGCTCCGTACCGATCGGCCCAACCAGTTTCTCGCCGACCGGCACGTGCGCCGCCCGTGCCACCGAATCGACTCGACTCGATCGCGAAGGCTGACAGCCGCGAAGGAGTCCACAATAGACGCGACTGTCACATGCCATGGACCTCGCCCCGTCGGACGAACCGTTACTGAGTCGCGCAGCGGCTATCGGGCAGCGGCTATCGGGCAGCGGGCGAGTTCGCGCACCCCCGGAACCAACCGGTATCCGGGGGTGCGACGAGTCCGTTGGCCCTTCGGCTCAGCGGCGGCGGCCCCTGCGGCTTCCGGACGAGAATGCCGCTATGCCGGGGGTTTTCGGTGTGGCCGACGTCGTCTGGGTGTCCGACTTCACGGGCTGGCGGCGTGCGCGGGGGTTCTTGGCGCGCCTGGGGTTGGTGCCGGTCGGGCGGGCTTGCCGGTCCGGGTGGACGCTCGGCGCCGGCTTCGCGCTCGGCGCCACGTAGGTGCGTTCACCCGGTGCGAGTTGGGTGAGCAGCGGGTGGCCGGGGCGCAGGCGGGTGATGGTGGCGGTGATGCCGGCCTTGCGGGTGAGGTCGCGGACGTCGGCGACCTGGGTGTCGGTCATCAGGGTGACGACGGTGCCGGAGGCTCCCGCTCGGGCGGTGCGGCCTGACCGGTGCAGGTATGCCTTGTGTTCCATCGGCGGGTCGGCGTGGATCACCAGCGTGACGTCGTCGACGTGGATGCCGCGGGCGGCGATGTCGGTGGCGACCAGGGTGGCCGCGCTACCCGCCGCGAAGGCGTGCAGGTTGCGGGTGCGTGCCGACTGGCCGAGGTTGCCGTGCAGTTCGACGGCGGGCACTCCCTCGGCGACGAGTTGACGGGTCAGCTTCGTGGCACCCCGCTTGGTGCGGGTGAACACCAGCGTGCGCCCCGGGGCCGCGGTCAGGTCGACCAGCACCGGAAGGCGGGCCGCCGGCTGTACGTGCAGCACGTGGTGGTCCATGGTGGCGACGGGCGAGGAGGCCGAGTCGACGCTGTGGGTGACCGGGTCGTGCAGGAAGCGTCGGACCAGCACGTCGACACCGGCGTCGAGCGTGGCGGAGAACAGCAGTCGCTGGCCGTCGCGCGGGGTCTGGTTCAGCAGCCGGGTGACCACTGGCAGGAAGCCGAGGTCGGCCATGTGGTCGGCCTCGTCCAGCACGGTGATCTCGACGGCGTCGAGCCGGGCGTGACCGGACTCGAGGTGGTCGGCCAGCCGGCCGGGGCACGCGATGAGCACGTCGACCCCGGCATTCAGGCCGGCGACCTGCGGACCCGGGCGTACGCCGCCGTAGACGGTCAGGGTGCGCAGGGACAGCGCCGTGGCCAGTGGGGCGATCGCCGCCTGGATCTGGCTGACCAGCTCCCGGGTGGGAGCCAGGATCAGCGCCCGTGGGCGGCCGGGGCGGCGCGTTGTGGTGCTGGCGGCGAGCCTGGCGAGCACGGGGAGCACGAACGCGTAGGTCTTGCCCGATCCGGTCCGGCCGCGGCCGAGCACGTCGCGGCCGGCCAACGAGTCGGGCAGTGTGGCCGCCTGGATGGGGAACGGTGTGGCGATGCCCTGCGTCGTCAGGGCCGTCACCAGCCTGGCTGGCACCCCCAGCTGGGCGAAGGTCGGACCAGCGACCGGTGAGCCATCGGACACGGGCGTGGAAAGGTTATGAGGGCGGCGTGCCGCCATGAGTACTCCGAAACGTTGAGGGTCGTCCTGCCCGGCGCAGATCCACCTGGACCGCGGCGCGTGGTGGTCGACAAAGAAACATGGCCCGAGGCAGAACTGAGCGGGCCACGACGATCAGTGTACACAACCCCTCAGGCGGAGCCGGTGGCGCCGACTTCGTGAGACGGGACTGATCGACGGAGGGCTGGTCGCCACGCCGTGACGCCGCCGCGAGGTCGTCATCGGGGGCCGAGACGATCGAGCCGCACGCACAAGCGTATGCTTACGCCATCCGGACCGAGACATCCCACCTTCGAGATGCTACCCCCGGCAGACGTCGAACGGGTATGTCATCCATCGGCAGAGGTCGAAACGCGGCCGTCCTCGGTTATCGCGTTGATCATCCAGCTGGCGCGTACCGCCCTTCTCCTTCGCGACACCCTCGACGGCACGACACCAGGAGAACCAGATGACCGAAGCCACATTCGTCTCCCGCTACGAGCAGCGGGTCGCGTTCGTCCAGAACGTCCTCAAGAAGAGCCCGGCACTCGGTGACGAGGCCGCGCGCGACCTCGCGGTGCAGGTGGTCTACGCCATCGACCACATCCCGGAGCCGAGGCGCTGAAACCGACGACGACCGTTGGTTGCTGATCCGATCAGGTCGTGAAACTCTGTTAGCAGGTCGCGGATCCACCGCGACCTGATGCCCATGACGTGACGCCACCCCAGACCCCGGTGTCGTGTTACGACACACCCGGAAAGTGGTGGCAATTGACGTCGCTCGATACCCCGTCCATGGTTGGCAGCCGGGACTACGGTGAACTGTCCCAGTTGATCCGGAAGGCGGGCTTGCTGCGCCGGCGCTACGGGTACTACGCGGTGAAGATCAGCCTCAACGTGATCGCCTTCGCGGGTGGTTGGGTCGCCTTCTTCAAGGTCGGCGACTCCTGGTGGCAGCTGTTCCTCGCGGTGTTCTTCGCGGTGATGTTCGGCCAGCTGTCGTTCATCGGACACGACGCCGGGCACAAGCAGATCTTCCGCACCGGGCGGGCCAACGACGCCATCGGCTTCTGGCACGGTGGGATGGTCGGCCTCAGCTACGCCTCGTGGATGGCGCAGCACACCCGCCACCACGCCAATCCCAACCACGAGGACGACGACCCCGACATCCACATCCCGGCGATCGCCTTCACCACCGAACAAGCCGTCGCCAGGCGGGGATTCTTCCGGTGGATGGCCAAGTACCAGGCCTTCCTGTTCTTCCCGCTGCTGCTGCTCGAAGGCTTCAGCCTGCACGTCTCCAGCATCAACGCCCTGCTGCGCAAGGACCTGCGGTCCCGCAGGATGGAGATGTGCTTGCTGGTGGGGCACTTCGCCGCCTACCTGACCGCGGTCTTCCTCGTGCTCTCGCCCCTGACCGGAGTGATCTTCATCCTGGTGCACCAGTGTCTCTGGGGCCTCTACATGGGATGCTCGTTCGCTCCCGGGCACAAGGGCATGCCGATCCTCGGCGCCGGCCAGAAGCTCGACTTCCTCCGCAAGCAGGTCCTCACCTCCCGCAACGTCCGCGGCGGCGTGTGGGTCGACTTCACCCTCGGCGCGCTGAACTACCAGGTCGAGCACCATCTGTTTCCCAGCATGGCCCGACCGAACCTGCGCCTCGCCCAACCGATCGTGCGCGCCTTCTGCGCCAGCAAGGGCATCGAGTACTCGCAGTGCGGGTGGCTGCGGACCTACGGGTACGTGCTGCAACACCTCCACGCCGTCGGCGCACCGCTGCGGCTGGCCAGCAACTAGCGACGGGAGGACCGATATGACATCGGTCCCGCACACCCACCCGCAGTCCCCGCCGACACCGCTGCGGTTGCGGCTCAAGCCGAAGGCCGCCGCCACCGGCTACGTCGACGGCGCCTGGTGGCCGAGGTCCCGGGACCTCGCCGCGGAACTGCCCGCCCTGGTCACGGTCCTCGCCGTCCGGTTGGGCCGGATCTCACGGGTGGCGTACGCACTGTCCTCCTGGGATGCCACGCCCCGCCGGTTCGAGGTCGACGGAAGTCG
>NZ_JBJMIE010000375.1:0-2492 GCF_045807065.1 Actinophytocola sp.
GATCCGCGGACCGGCTACTGCGAAGCGCTACGCCGGCGGAGCGCGCTACCGTGATCGAGGCCGTCGCAGGCGCGCTGGGCTCGGCGTCCGGCCGGGTGCTCTGCTCGCTGCGGGAGCACGTCGGCAACCGGCTGGCGCCCGTGTCGGCCCGCATGTACGTCGGCCGCACGCGGCGGGCGTGGGTCGGGCCGGACGTACGTCCACCGCTGCCGGCCGAGCTGGTGGCGGAGCTGTCGGCGTCGCTGGACGCGGAGATCGCCGTCCGACTGCCGCGGCTCCCGCACCCGCTCGTGGTGGACCCGGCCGTGCTCGACGTCGCCCTGCCGCTGTCCGGCAAGGCGGCCGAGAGCGGGTTCGCCGTGCTGCCACGGGGTTCGCGTGCGTCGGTGTCCGGTGAGGTGCTGCGCTTCTTCACGTACTGGCGGCAGACCAGCCGGCGCACCGACTACGACCTGTCGGTGCTGCTGCTGGACGCCGAGTTCCACACCGCGGGCCAGGTGTCGTGGACGAACTACCGCCACGAGGGCGTGGTGCACTCCGGCGACATCACCACGGCCCGACGCGGCGCGACCGAGTTCATCGACGTGCCGCTGACGGCGGGCGGGCACTACGTGGTGCCGCAGGTGAACATCTACGCGGGCGAGTCGTTCGACGAGGTCGCGGAGTCGATGTTCGGGTACCAGACCCGCGACCGGAGCCAGCGGGGCGCGCCGTTCGACGCACGCACGGTGCGGGCGCGCTCGCCGCTGCGGGGCAGGGGCCGGGTGGCGCTGCCGGTGGTGTTCGCCAAGGGCGAGCACGGCTGGCAGGCGGTCTGGCTGCACCTGTACCTGCGGGGCGCGCCGGCGTTCAACCGGGTGGAGGGCAACGCGTTCACCACGGCCGACCGCGTGCGGGCGCTGGTGGAGCGGCGCTACCTGACGATGTCCTACCTGCTGGACCGCTACCGCACCCGGACCGAGGTGACCACCTGGGACGGCCGGGTACCGGACGAGCCGGTGACGTTCGTCGGCATCCACGCACCCGAGGGCTTGCCACCCGGCTCGGACGTGTACACACTGGACCGAATCGGTGAGCTGATCCCCGGATAACCGAGGCCATGCGGACGCTTCCTGCTACGTCCACTGGAAATGGGACCCCTCGGGGTCGAGTAGCATCCGCGCTCTCCTCGGACCGTGGCCGGCGGGCAACACGCCCGCCGGCCACTGGCGGTTCAGTTCGTGGAGCCGGCGAACATGCCGATCTCGTAGGAGCCGCCCTTCTGGTGCACGATCACGGCGAGCCGGTTGGCCGCGTTGATCAGCGCCACCAAGGCGACCAGCGCGGCGATCTGGTCGTCGTCGTAGTGCGCTCGCACCTGGGCCCAGGTCTCGTCGGACACGCCCTGGTAGGCGTCGGCGAGCCGGGTGCCCTCCTCGGCGAGCGCCAGCGCGGCCCGCTCGGCGTCGGTGAAGACGGTGGACTCGCGCCACGCGGCGACCAGGTTGAGCCGGACCGCCGTCTCACCGGCGGCCGCGGCCTCCTTGGTGTGGTAGTCGACGCACCAGCCGCAGCCGTTGATCTGGCTGGCGCGCAACGACACCAGCTCCTGCGTGGCGCTCGGCAGCGACGACCCCTGGAGCACCAGGCCGGCGTTGGCGAACCGCTTGGCGAACCTGGCGCCGACCGCGTTGTCGAACATGTCGAACCGAGGTGTCATGACCCCGTCCTCCCTCGTGGTGTGAAACTGTGAACGACCACGAGATGCCGCCGGCGCGCTTCCCGTGACAGGGCCGCGACGTGACGCACGCCATGCCGGTCGCCCTGTCACACGATCGCGGGTCCCGGAGTCTGGTGGGGAGAGAGTCGAGAGGAGCAAACCAGTGGCCGACTCCACGACCGAGGCGTTCCTCGCCCACCGCAACCTGCTGTTCACCATCGCCTACGAGATGCTGGGCTCGGCCGCCGACGCGGAGGACGTCCTGCAGGAGACCTGGCTGCGGTGGTCGGGCGTCGACCTGGCGACCGTGGCGAACCAGCGCGCGTACCTGGTCCAGATCACCACCCGCCAGGCGCTCACCCGGCTGCGCACCCTGGGCCGGCGCAAGGAGTCCTACGTCGGCCCCTGGCTGCCTGAGCCGCTGCTCACCGCGCCGGACGTGGCGCAGGACGTCGAGCTGGCGGACAGCGTGTCGATGGCGATGCTGCTGGTGCTGGAGACGCTCACCCCGACCGAGCGGGCGGTGTTCGTGCTGCGCGAGGTGTTCGCCCTCGACTACGAGGAGATCGGCGGCGCCGTGGACAAGACCCCGGCCGCGGTCCGCCAGATCGCCCACCGCGCCCGCTCGCACGTCGCCGCCCGCCGCCCGCGCGGTGCCGTCTCCGCGACCGAGACCCGCCACGCGATCGCCGCCTTCCAGCGGGCGACGGAGACGGGCGACCTGCAGGGCCTGCTGGACATCCTGGCACCGGACGTCGTCTTCCTGGGCGATGGCGGCGGCATCATGCCGGCC
>NZ_JBJMIE010000376.1:0-4918 GCF_045807065.1 Actinophytocola sp.
CGGCGTGGCGAAGCTCTCGCGGTAGAGGCGTTCGACCTGAACGGCGTAAGCCACCAGCTCGAACGCGTCCACGGCCCGGACAGCGATGGCACGGCTCACACCCGGCAGGCTATCCCGGATTCAGTGGTCATCGCCGCCGTGTTCGCCATGGCTACCGTGATCGTCATCGTCGTGACCACCGCGGTCGTCGCCGCGCCCGCCGTGATCGTCGCTGTGATCGTCACCGTGATCGTCGCTGACCTGGCTGCCGTGGTCGTCGGCGCCCTGGCCATCGCGAGCGGCCTGACCGACCCGGATGACGGCACCCGTCCGCGCGTCGACCCGGACGTCGTAGGTGTTGCCGTCGGCAGTGGTGACCTCCACCTTCCACTCGGCGCGACCGTGCTCCACCTCGCGTTCGACCTCGCGGACGGTGCCGCCCACCCGGTCGGTGACGATCCGGCTCGCGTCGTCGGCCGACAGCTCACCGCTGCCGGGCGCGGGCACCGAGGTGGACGTGGACTCGCTCGTCGACGTTGACTCGGTCGTCGACGTGGACTCGCTCGTGGACGTGGGCTCCGAGAACGATGTGGACTCCGAGGTCGACGTGTCGGATGTGGACACGGGCGCGGCCGTCGGTGTGTCGTCAGAGGACATCGCGAACGCGGTGCCCGCCGTGACGGTCAACGCTCCGGCGGCAAGGACTCCTTCAAGCAATTTCCTGGTCATGCCGGCAACGATGCCGGGGACCGGCCTATGGCCACGCTGCCCGACGGTTAACGCGGCGCTAAGAGATCCACGACCACCAGCAACCCGCCGAGCGCGGACCGCGAGAACCGCACCGCGCCTCCCGTCCGCTCGGCCGCCCGCCGCACGATGTCCAACCCCAGCCCACTGGATCCCGCGCCGCTCACCCCGCGCCGCACCACGTCCCCGCCGGGCAGTCCGGGGCCCGCGTCCTCGACCGTCAGCACCGCGCCACCGGGCTGGGCGGCCAACGCGACCCGGAACGCGGTGCCGTTCGGCGTGTGCGCGAAGACGTTGCCCAGCAAGGCGTCCACGCAGGCCTCCAGGTCGGCGGACGCGAGCCCGACCGGCAGCGGTCCCGGCGCGACGTCGACGGTCATCGTCCGTTCGGTGTCCTCCGCCAGCACGCTCCAGAACGCGACGCGGTCGGCCACGACCTCCGCCGCGTCCGCGAAGGCGGGGGCGCCACGGCGGCGCGCCTGCTGGATCACCTCGGTGACGGCGCGGTTGACCGCCTCCACCCCGGCGCCGATCCGCGCGGCGTCCGCCGGGTCACCGAGCGCGTCCGCCTCCATCCGCAGCGAGGTCAGGGGCGTGCGGACGCGGTGCGACAGGTCGGCGACCGTCTCGCGTTCCTCCCGCAGTGCCTCGGCGATCCGGCCGGCGAGCCCGTTCAACGCGGTCGCGACCACACCGAGCTCCCCCGGTGCCGCGGGATCGGCCCGCGCCTCCAGATCACCGCGCCCGAGCCGGTGCGACACCGCCGCGAGGTCCACGGTGGACCGGACGAACGTGCGCGCCAGCCGGTCCGCGACCAGGAGGCTCACCAGCAGCAACGCCACCCCCAGCCCGCCGAGGAGCAACCACGCGCGAGGCACGCCGGCCGCCAGCGCGGCGTCGGAGACGAAGGTGCGGATCACCGCCGGGGACGTCGCGGGCCGGTCGACCGAGAACACGATCTCGCGTCCCCCCGACACCTCACCCGACTCGCTGCGCCCGCTCTGGGCCAGTGCCACCAGGGGCGACCGGCCGGCGGGAGTGCCGAGCACGTGCCCGCCGACGAACACCGACACGTCGTACGGCGAGGAGGCGTCGACCTGCCGGACGCTCTCGGCGAGCGAGCTCTCGTCGTTGGTGGCGACGAGCGAGGTGAGTGCCTGCGCCTCGACCGTGGCCCGCTGCACCGCCCGGTCGGCGGCGACGTTCTTCACCAGCAGCGCGAGTGGCACGAGGAACGCGACCAGCACGAGCGTCGTGGTGGCGGCGACGAGCAGCAGGACGCGCCGGCGCACGTCAGCTCACCGGCGCCGCGAGCCGCACGCCGACGCCGCGGACCGCGTGGAGATAACGGGGTGCCTGTGCGGTCTCGCCGAGCTTGCGGCGCAGCCACGACAGGTGCACGTCGACGGTCTTGTCGGCGCCGCCGTAGGGCAGCTGCCACACCTCGGTGAGCAGCTCCCGCTTGCTGACCACCTCGCCGGCCCGCGCGGCGAGGTGGTGCAGGAGGTCGAACTCGCGTGGCGTCAGCTCCAGCGGCCTGCCGTCGAGGGTGGCGCGGCGGGTTCGGGGGTCGACGGTGAGTCCGCCCGCGACGACGGTCGGGTCCTTGTCCTCGGCGGAGCGGCGCAGCACGGCGCGGATGCGGGCGTCGAGCTGCGCGACACCGAACGGCTTCACCACGTAGTCGTCCGCGCCGGCGTCGAGCACCGCGACGATCTCGGCCTCGTCGTCCCGGGCGGTGGCCACCACGACCGGCACGTCGGACACACCGCGCAGCATCCGCAGCATGGCCCTGCCGTCGAGGTCGGGCAGCCCGAGGTCGAGGACCACGACGTCGGGCCGGGCGCTCACCGCCTGCTCGAGCCCGGCCATCGCGGTCGGCGCGGAGACCACCGCGTGCCCGCGGTCGGTGAGGCCGCGGATGATCGACGAGCGGATCGTCGCGTCGTCCTCGACGACGAGTACCTGGGCCATGGTCGCACCGTAGCGGCTCGCCCGGCAGGCTCGTCCGTCCATAGGCCGCTGTTAGGAGTGTCTTAACCATCGCGGCGGGCATACTGCGTGACGTGCGCCTGACGACGGGATTCGTGCTGTGGGTGGTGGCCGCCGCAGCCGCGACCGCGGTCGGGCTCGCCGCCGTGGCCGCGATCGGCACGGACATCTTCGGCGCCGGGCGGGACCCGCTCAGCCGGTCCGAAGTGGACGAGCTGCTGGCCAGCCGCACCCAGTCGCCGCCGGTGTCCACGACGGTGCCCTCGTCGTCGGCCCCGGCATCGACCACGCCGACGACGCCCACGCCGACGACGACCGCGACCCCGCCCGCCGAGCAGCCGACGGTCACCGAGGGCGGCACGGTGATCGCCCGCTGCACCGCGGACGGGTTGGTCGAGGTCCTGTCCGCCACACCCGCGCAGGGCTACGCGGTCGACCGGGAGGACCACGTGGAGGACCACCCGTCGGTGCGGTTCTCCTCCGGTCACCGCAGGGTCGAGGTCCGCCTGCGGTGCGTGCACGGCACCCCGAACGCCGAGATCAAGGTCGACGACTGACGGGAACTACTTCAGCCCGACCTTCTCCTCCAGTTTGTCCAGCCGGCGCAGGACCGGCTCCAGCGCCGTGCTCACCGCCGCCGCGAGCCCGCCCTGGTTCGCCCGCAGCTGCACGTACCCGGCCAGCGCCGCCGACACCGCGTGCCGCACCTGCTTCGACTCCGCGCCCAACCCGCGCAGCACCTCCCCCGCCGCTCCGTCGGGCTCCGCGACCAACCCCAGCAGCAGGTGTTCGCAACCCACGTAGTTGTGGCCCAAGGTAAGCGCTTCCACCACGGTCAGCTCCAGCGCGTTGGCGGCCGTCACGCTGAACCTGGCAGCGCTTGTCCCCGCCGCGCCGGACGGCAGACCCCGCACGCCCTGGAGCACGCGCGTGGGATCGACGTCGATCGCGGTCAGCACACGCAGGGCCAGGTTCTCGCCCTCGGTCAGCAGGCCCAGCAGCAGGTCACGAGTACCCACCTCGGCGGCGCCCCGGTCCCGGGCGGCGGTGATCGCGAGCCTCACCACCTCCCGCGCCCGCTGCGTGAACGCCACCAGACCGGCGGTCGGGTCCGTACCGGTGAGGTCGCCGACCGCGCGGATGGCGGTCACCCGCTTCACCGACTGCTCCAGGGCGCGCTGGCAGATCGCCGAGACCGGCAGGCCGATCTCCTTCACACTGTCGGCGAGGTCATCCGGCAGGTACACGTTTATCTTCGGCATGACCCCATGTATACCCCCTAAAGGGGTTACACAACAACCCGCGCGGGCTCCAGGAGTCCGTCGCGAGCGAGCGCGGGCCGCACACCCTCACCGAACCAGTACGCCTCCTCCAGGTGCGGGTAACCGGAGAAGACGAACTCCTCGATGCCGATCGCGTGGTACTCCGCGATCCGCTCCGCGACCTCCTCGTGACTGCCGACGAGCGCGGTACCCGCGCCGCCACGCACGAGCCCGACGCCCGCCCACAGGTTCGGGTGGATCTCCAGGGAACGCGCGTCGCCGCCGTGGTTTCCGTTGTGCAGTGCGACCATTCGCCGCTGCCCCTCGGACTCGCTCGCCGCCAGCTGCTCCTGCGCCTGCCTGACCTGCACCGGATCGAGGGCGTCGAGCAGCTTCTGCGCCTCGCGCCACGCCTCCTCGCTGGAGTCGCGGGAGATAGTGTGCAGGCGGACGCCGAACCGGATGTCCCGGTCCCCGGCGAGATCCCGCACCCGCCCGATCTTCTCCGCCACCTGCGCGGGCGGTTCGCCCCACGTCAGGTACACGTCCGCGTGCCGGGCCGCGACCGGCAGGGCGGCCGGCGACGACCCACCGAAGTAGACAGGCGGGGTCGGGTCCGGCGGCGCCAGCAGCGTCGCGCCCTGGACGGACAGGTGCTCACCGGCGAAGTCGAACGGCGTGCCGCTCCACACGCCCCGCACGATCGACAGGAACTCGTCCGTCCGCGCGTACCGGGCGTCGTGGTCGTACCAGTCGCCGAACCGGCGCTGCTCGACGGCGTCCCCGCCGGTCACGACGTTCAGGAGCAGCCGGCCGCCGGAGATGCGCTGGTAGGTCGCGGCCATCTGCGCGGCGAGCGTCGGCGAGATCACCCCGGGCCGGAAGGCGACCAGGAACTTCAGCCGGGTCGTCTCCCGGGTCAGCGCGGCGGTGGTGAG
>NZ_JBJMIE010000377.1:0-6251 GCF_045807065.1 Actinophytocola sp.
GGAGGTCGAGCACGCCGTCTCGGCCTCGCTCTCGGCCGCCCCCGCATGGCGGGAGCTCTCTTTCGACGACCGCGCCGCCGTCTTCCTGCGCGCTGCCGACCTGCTCGCCGGGCCGTGGCGGCACACGATCAACGCCGCGACGATCCTGGGCCAGTCCAAGTCCGTGCAGCAGGCGGAGATCGACGCCGCCTGCGAGCTGATCGACTTCTGGCGGTTCAACGTCGCCTACGCGCGCCGGATCCTGGAGGAGCAGCCCAGCTCCGGTCCCGGCGTCTGGAACCGCTTCGACCACCGGCCGCTCGACGGGTTCGTCACCGCGATCACGCCGTTCAACTTCACCGCCATCGCGGCCAACCTGCCCACCGCGCCGGCCCTCATGGGCAACACGGTCGTCTGGAAGCCGTCGCCCACCCAGCAGCTCTCCGCGCACTACACGATGCGGCTCCTGGAGGCGGCCGGACTGCCGCCCGGCGTGGTCAACATGGTCACCGGCGACGGCGCGGCGGTCAGCGAGGTCGCCATGACCGACCCGGACTTCGCCGGCCTGCACTTCACCGGCTCCACCAAGACCTTCAAGCACCTGTGGCGGCTCATGGCCGACCAACTCGACACCTACCGCTCCTACCCGAGGATCGTCGGCGAGACCGGCGGCAAGGACTTCGTCGTCGCGCACCGCTCCGCCGACATCCCCGGCGTGGTGACCGGCCTGGTGCGGGGCGCGTTCGAATACCAGGGGCAGAAGTGCTCGGCCGCCTCCCGCGCCTACATCTCCCGCTCGCTGTGGGAGAACGGCCTGCGTGAGCAGCTGGTGGACGTCACGAAGTCGCTGTCCTACGGCGATGTCACCGACTTCAGCCACTTCGGCGGCGCCGTGATCGACGCCCGCGCGTTCGCGAAGCACAAGGGCGTGCTGCTCATCGCGTCGGCCACCTCGACCGTCGAGGTGCTGGCCGGCGGCACCGCCGACGACTCGGTCGGCTACTTCGTCCAGCCGACCATCGTGCTCGGCACCGACCCGACCAACGAGCTGTTCACCACCGAGTGGTTCGGGCCGATCCTCGCGGTGCACGTCTTCGACGACAGCGACTACGGCAAGGTCCTCGAACTGGTCGACACCTCGACGCCGTACGCGCTCACGGGGGCGGTCTTCGCCACCGACCGCGCGGCCATCGAGGAGGCCCACCGGACGCTGCGGTTCTCGGCCGGCAACTTCTACGTCAACGACAAGCCGACCGGCGCGGTCGTCGGCCAGCAGCCGTTCGGCGGCAGCCGGGGCTCGGGCACCAACGACAAGGCCGGCTCGATCTACAACCTGCAGCGCTGGGTGAGCCCGCGCTCGGTCAAGGAGTCGTTCGTCCCCCCGACCGAGCACGGCTACCCACACATGAGTTGACCAGCCCGCCCCCCGGGATCTTCAGGTGTGGGTTGCGTCCCGGCGACCGCGCGGTTGTCGAGGCGGATTGTGGCTGAGCGCGGTCACGTTCCCCTGGTCGGGCGCGGACTTCACAGAAGATCCATGGGTAGGTCCCTAGTTCACGCAGGGCACGTCGCCGGGGTCGGCCGGCGGCGTGTTCGGCAGGTTCGCCACGAACTGCTTCACCTGGACAGGGTCGACGCCGATCGCGGCACCCTGCGGGGTCTGGACGTCGGCGTTCTCGTGCGGGATGGTGCCGAAGCGCAGCGCTCCGCCCCGGACCAGGTCCTGGGCGAGCCCGAGCACGTCGAGGCCCGGATCCGTCCGGACGTGGTCCCGCGCGGCGGTCACCAACGCGTGCGGGTCGCTGCCCTTGAGCTTGGTCAGCAGCGACTTCACGAACACCTGCAACCGGATGATCCGGTCGAGGTCGCTGTTCGGCAGCCCGTGCCGCTGACGCAGGAACGCGAGTGCCTGCTGCCCGCTGACCACCTGCTTCCCGGCGGGGAAGTCCGCGCCGGCGAAGCGGTCGGACGTGGCCGAGTTCAGGCAGATCTCCACGCCCCCGACCGCGCTGAGCAGGTCGGGTAGCACCGCCATGTCGACGGCGGCCCAGTGGTCGACGTGGACACCGGTGAGCTCGCCGACCTCAGTGGCCAGAGCGTCCGCCCCGGACCGCACGTAGACCTGGTTCAGCTTGGTCATGGCACCCCCGGCGGACACCCACGCGTCCCGCGGCAGCGAGACCAGGCTGGTCGAGCCGTCCTTGCCGAGCTGGACGAGGACGATCGAGTCGGTGTAGCCGTTCGTGTCGACGCCGACCACCAGCACGTTCATCGGCGTGACCGCGGCGGTCTGGTGCCGCGCCTCGCCCGCGGGTGGCGTGCTCTCGCGGAACACCGAGGGCACCACGAACGTCGCGACGGCGGCCACGACCGCCACGACGGCCGCGGTCGCGAACGCCAACCCGTACGACCGGCGCGGCCGCCTGCCGCGCACGTTGGCGAGGACCTCGCGGGGGTCGGCGGCGCGCTCGGCCTCCTCGGCGAACGCCTCCCGGACGAGCTGTTCGGTACGGTCGGTCATCACAGTGCCTCCCTCACGAGGTGCTGATGGGTGGCGCGCAACGTGCTGAGCGCGCGGGAGATGTGGCTGCGGACGGTTCCCGTCGAGCAGCCGAGCAGCTCGGCGATCTCCGCGTCGTCGCGGTCGCAGTAGTAACGCAGCATCAGGGCCGCGCGCTGCTTGCGCGGCAGCCGCGCGATGTGCCCGCGCATGGCGTCCCGCTCGGTCACGCCCGCAGCGGGATCGGCGGTGGGCGTGCCGAGCGCGTCGAGCGTGCTGTGCGTGGCGGCCACGGTCCGCGCGGCCTTCCTGCGGCGCCAGGACAGGTACTCGTTGATGATCATCCGGCGGACGTACTGGTCCCGCCCCTGCATCGGCCCGATCCGGGCCCACCGGTGCTGCACGCGCACGAGCACTTCCTGCACCACGTCCTGCGCGAGATGGGGGTCACAGGTCAACGCCGTGGTGAAGCGCAACAGCCGATCGATGCGATCGGCGGCGAACTGGTCGAAGGTGTCCAGCACCGCGACTCCGTTCCTTCTCGATGACGGTCGAGGGTAGAACGCCACCAGGCGCCGAGTTGTTGAGTGAGATTCCGATCTCGTGCGAAACGGCACCGCGCAACGGCGTGTAGGGGGTGGAACGGCGGCCGCAGACCTGTGAACGCCGGCGAGGCAACCGGGCAACAGTTAGTGGCGTACTGACCACTAGCGGCGACCGGCGAGGCGTCGCCGCACAGTGCCTGGAGGGGTCGATGATCTACGAACGGGCTCGGTCGAGCCTGCTTGCCGCGGCGGTTGCCGCGAGCGTGGTCGCGCCGGCCGGGTTGGCCGTGCCAGGTGTCGCGGAGGCGGTCGCGACCCCCGGCACGGCCGGGCCGACCGTGACACTGCTGACCGGGGACAAGGTCACCCTCGGCGGGGCGACCGGGGTGGACGTGCACGCGGCACCCGGGCGCGCACACGTCTCCTTCTTCACCAGCAAGGACGAGCAGGGGGACACGCACGTCATCCCGGAGGACGCGCTTTCCCTGGTGTCGTCCGGAAAGCTCGATCCGCGCCTGTTCGACGTGACGGAGCTGGTGCGGGACCGGTACGACGACGCGTCGCGGCGCACGCTGCCGCTGATCGTCGACTACAAGGGCCGCACACCGCGGGCGGCCGGCGCGCGGGTCACTCGTGAGCTGCCGGGCATGAGCGCCGCCGCGGTGTCCGCGGAACGTTCGACCACGTTCTGGGCCACGGCGCGGAACGCGGAGCACGTGTGGCTGGACGGTCCGGTGAAGGCGAGCCTGGATCACAGTGTGCCGCAGATCGGTGCGCCGGCGGCGTGGGCGGCCGGGTACACGGGCGCGGGGAGCACGGTCGCGGTGCTGGACACCGGAATCGACGCGACCCACCCGGATCTGTCGGATGCCATTGTGGGGGCGAAGAACTTCACCGACAGCGACTCCGACGACGACCATTTCGGACACGGCACGCACGTGGCGTCGATCATCACGGGTAGTGGGGCGGCGTCCGGTGGGAAGTACAAGGGGGTCGCGCCGGATGCCAAGCTGCTGAACGGAAAGGTGCTGGACGACTTCGGCGGCGGCCTGGAGTCGTGGATCATCGCCGGCATGGACTGGGCCGCGCACAGCGGCGCCGACGTGGTCAACATGAGCCTCGGCAGCTCCGCGCCCAGCGACGGCACGGACCCGATGTCGCAGGCCGTCGACCAGCTCACCGCGGAGACCGGCACGCTGTTCGTGATCGCGGCCGGCAACTCGGGCGGGTGGATCGGCAGCCCGGGCAGGGCGGACGCGGCGCTGACCGTCGGCGCGGTGGACCGGAACGACCAGCTGGCCGAGTTCTCCAGCCGTGGCACGATCGACGGGGCGCTCAAGCCGGACATCACCGCGCCCGGCGTGGACATCGTCGCGGCCAAGGCGAAGAACGGCCAGATCGGCGACCCTGCCGCGGACGGTTACGTGTCGCTGTCCGGCACCTCGATGGCCACCCCGCACGTCGCCGGTGCCGCCGCCATCCTCGCCGGTGAGCACCCGGACTGGCAGGCGGGTCAGCTCAAGTCGACGCTCATGGCGACCGCCAAGCCGAACGACGCGCTGACGGTGTTCGACCAGGGCGCCGGCCGTGTGGACGTCGCGAAGGCCTACACGGCAACGGTGTTCTCGACGCCGGCGAGCGTCGACAACGGCACCGTGCAGTGGCCCCACGACGACGACCAGCCGGTCACCAGGACCGTGACCTACACGAACACCGGGACCTCACCGGTCACGCTGGACCTGTCGACCGATCTCAAGGGACCGAACGGATCCGCCGCGCCCCAAGGGATGTTCACGCTCACCCCGGCCTCGCTGACCGTGCCCGCGGGCGGGCAGGCGAGCGCGACCGTCACGACCGACACGAAGGTCGACGCGGCCGACGGCGAGTACAGCGGCGTGCTGACCGCGACCGGTGGCGGCCAGTCCGTGCGCACGCCGGTCGCCGTGAACCGCGAGGTCGAGAGCTACAACGTGACCGTGAAGTACCTGGACCACAACGGTTCGCCGACCGACCTGTACTTCCACCGGTTCGTGGACGTGCACCAGCCCAAGGCGTACCTGCCGTTCGACCCGTCCGGCACGGTCGTCGCCTGGCTGCCGAAGGGCGAGTACTACTTCGAGTCCACCGTCCAGACCCAGGTGGGCGAGTTCGACTACAAGAACGCGTTCTTCACCGAACCGGCCCTGGTGGTCGACGGCGACTCGACGCTGACCGTCGACGCACGCACCGCGAAACCGGTCGGCATCGCCGTCGACCGCCCGAACGCACGGCCCGGCGCGGCGCAGCTGCAGTTCCTGCTCGACACGGACTGGGGCGACACCGGCAGCTACATCTTCCTGTCGGACTTCGCGGACTTCACCGTCCAGCCGTCCACGACGACCAAGAAGGACAGGTTCACCTTCGTCGCCGAAGCGCGGATGGGGCAGTGGAACGGCACGTCGTTCGAGGGCAGCCCGTACCTGTACAACGTGCGGCAGACGTCGAACGGCAAGGTGCCTTCCGTTCTACAGTGGACGGTGCACGACCGGCAGCTCGCGAAGGTGCGCGGCGAGTACGCGATGGCCACGCCAGGCATGATCGGACTCCGGGAGGGCTTCCTCCCGCTGGCGCTGCCGTCGACGCTGACGGAGTACTACACCCCGAACGTGCCGTGGGACGGCAAGTTCAACGAGCTGCCCGACCCGGAGTCCTTCCCGGTGTCGGCGCTGTACCAGATGGTGCCGCGGACGTACCGGCTCGGCCCCACGACGACCGTGCGCTGGAACACCGGCGTGTTCGGCCCGGCGTTCCCGAACAGCGACACGTGGTACGCCGCCGCGAGACTGGGCGACGACGTGAACTTCGACCTGCCACTGGTAACGGACCAGGGCGCCGGCCGAATGGGCCTGTCGGGAGGCGACGGCACAACGACGTTACTGCGCGACGGCCAGGTCGTCGGCGAGAGCCCGTACGCCGGCAGCGGTTACTTCACGCTGCCGCCCGAGCGGGCCGAGTACACACTGCGCTCGTCGGTGACACGCCCAACGGCCGGACTGTCCACATCGGTCAACGGCGAGTGGACGTTCGCCTCGGGCCACGTGGACGGCGACGCTCCGACACACCTGCCGCTGCTGGCCGTGCGGTTCTCGCCAGCGCTCGACGACCACAACGCGGCACCGGCCGGAAGGCGTTTCACCATCCCGGTCTCGGTGGAACGCAACCACGCCGCACTGGGGGATGTCGGCACC
>NZ_JBJMIE010000378.1:0-10184 GCF_045807065.1 Actinophytocola sp.
GTGCCCGTAGCCGTCGATCACCTCCAGCTCGTGACGCCCGGGCACCCGCTCGTTCAGCAGCCGGTGGCACACGATGTTGGAGTCGGCGAACACGTGGTTGCGGTCGCCCGTCAGGTACAGCACCGGTGTCTGGACGCGCTCGACGTCCACGAGGTAGTCGTCGGGGAGCGCCCGGTGGTCCGGGTTGCGGGGGTCGAACTTCACCGCCCGCCCGGCACGCACCATCTTGCCGATGTGCCGGAAGTAGCTGACGTCCACGGCGCTGTGCAGGTCGGCCAGGCGCTCGTGCGTGTGCGTCTCGGGCGCGAGGTTGGCGTGCTCGTACAGCGCCGGGTTGCCGCTGCCCCACATGAAGCTCAGCATCTGGCAGGCCGGCACGTCGCAGTCGCGGTGGATGAGCGAGACGGCGCGGGCCAGCAGCCAGCGCTGGGTGAACGGCATCGCCTCGCTGAACCGCGGGTCCAGGAACGACAGGCCCAGGCCGTACTCGACGGCGACGGTCGCCGCCGCGAGCTTGGCCTGGGACCACCGCGGGACCCGCGGGGTCAGGCCGACGCTGTTGGCCACCATGCTGGTGATGCCGTCGACCACCCCGCCGAACAGGCTCATGTGGAACGTCAGCGAGCCGATGCAGTGCGCCACCACGTGGAGCCGCCGTCCCCCCAGGTGACGGCGGATCTCACGGATGGCGGCGGGGTGGTCGAAGGCGGCGATGTCGTCCAGGGTGTGCCTGCCGGTCTCCGTGTTGTACGGGAACCGGTTGCTCATGCGCATGTCCAGCGTCCACACGTCCCCGAAGCCGTGCGCGTGCAGGTAGCTGACCAGGTTGCGGTGCTCCGGCATGATGAACATGTCGCTGGACTGCGTGAGCCCGTGCAGGAGCAGGACGACGTCGTCGGAATCGGCCGCGAGGAACCTGGTCAGGTGCAGACCGAGCCCGTCGCCCGTCGTGAATGGATGTACCGTTTTCTCGGCCCCCGAGACCCCTTCCAGCGTGTACCTCGGTATTCGGCGCTTCATCGTGAATCCCCTCCCCCTGAACCCCGCTGTCAGCATGACCTACCGCGCCGCCGCGCGGCATCGTGGAAACCCCGTACATAGCCCCCCGCCCCCCGGTCAGGACTCCCGGGCCAGTGTGGCCGCGACCCCCGTCCGCGAGGTGACGCCGAGCTTGGCGAAGACCCGCGAGAGGTGGGTCTCGACGGTGCGGACGGACAGGTACAGCTCCGCCGCGATCCGCTGGTTCGTGTGCCCCTGGGTGACGAGCTTGGCGATCTCCAGCTCGCGGGGCGACAACCCGTGCGTGCCGCCCGTCCGTGCCGCCGGCACCGGGGTGTACACGCGGACACCGAGGCGCCGTTGTTCACGCACGGCCTGCGCCTCCAACGCCGCGGCACCGCAGGCGCGGAAGAGCGCGGTCGCCTCGGCCAGCTTCGCCCTGGCCCGGTCGGCCTGGTCCGCCTCCCCGTGCGCGAGGCCCGCGGTGAGCAGCGCGCGCCCGGCGTCCAGGCGCCGCTGGCCCGCGGTGAGCCGGCGCGCGGCCTCCTCCGCCAGCTCGGCCGCGGCGGCGGGGTCCTCGGTCCGCGTGACGTGGGCCCTGGCCAGGGCCACGAGCCCGGTGAACGCCGGCAGCCCCGGGTCGTCGAGGCCGTCGGCCAGCTCGGCCCACCGGGCACCGCCCCGGCCCTCGCCGGCCTCGACCTGGGCCAGCAGCTCACAGGTCGCCACCAGCGTGGCCCGGTCCAGCTTGGGATCCACGAAGTCCGCGCAGGACGCGACGAGCGCGTCCACGCCCTCATCCAGCCGGCCCGCGGCGATCAGGGCCACGCCCCGGGCGTTCTGCGCCATGTAGTCCCAGACCTCGCGGCTGCCCGAAACCGTGCCGACGGCCTCCTCCCCCACCGCCAGCGCGGCGTCGTGGTTCCCGGACCACACGAGCGCCAGGCACTTCTGGGTGAGCGCGAACACCAGCTGCTGTCCCGACCCGATCAGCCGGGCGCCGTCGATCGACTCCTCCACCGTCTCGCACGCGTCCGGGAGCCGGCCCAGCGCGATGAGCGTGCGGGCCTTACCGGCGAGCAGGTTGGTCAGCACGTAGGCCTGCCCTGTCGACCGGGCCAAGCCCGCGGATCGGTCGAAGTGCCGCAGTGCCACCGGGTAGCGGCCGAGCAGAGTGTCCGCCCAGCACAGCCACGCCATCGTGTCCAGCCACTCGACCAGGTGGTCGTCGGGGGCCGCGTTGACGAGCCGCTCGGCGTTGTCCGCCAGGCGCTGCGCGTCCGCGATCCGCCCGGCGGCGTAGGCGGACATCGGCCGCAGCGCGGCGACCGCGACGTCCAGGCCGGGTTCCCAGCCCTGGCCGGAGTCGGGCATGAGTTCGAGCACCGCCTGCGCGGCCCGGAAGTCCACGCGCATGAGGCTTTCCACGACCAACCGCATCCGCAGGGGGATCGCGGCGTCGGCCCGCGCGTTCGGCATCCGCCGCAGCTCGTCCAGCAGCAGGGCGCGGGCCTCGTGCGGCCGGTCGAGCTGGCGTTCCATCAACGCGCAGATGCGGGCCGCCTTGGCGCGGCGGTCGTGCTGGTCGGCCGGCAGCAACGCGAGCAGCTCACGGGCGGTGTCCCGGCTCTCGGACAACCGGCCGCTGTAGCCCAGCACCCGGCACAGCTCCATGAGCAGCTCCAGCCGCTCCGCGAGCGTGTCCGGCTCCACGGGCACGAGCTCCAACGCGGTCCGCAGCCAGTGCGCGCAGGTCTCCGGCGCCTGCGTGGCCACCGCACGCGCGGCGGTCACGAGCGTGGTGACGGCCCGCTGGTCGCCGAACGAACGGGAGTGCTCGACGTGGTGGGCCTGCACGGTCGCCGGCGCGCCGACGCGGGCCAGGTGCGCGGCGAGCCGGGCGTGCGCGGACAGCCGCCAACCGGCCTCGGCGTACTCGTAGGCGGCCTGGCGCACCAGCGGGTGCCGGAACCGGAACCGGCCCGACGTGGCTGGCCGGAGGATGTCCCGCGCCACCAGCTCACCCAACGCGCTCAGCGACGCCGACTGCGGCAGCTCGGCGGCGACCGCCATCAGGGTCGGCTCGAACTCGTCGCCGGCCACCGCGGCCGCCTGGGCCGCCCGCAGCGAGTCCGGCGGCAGCTCGTCCAGCTCCACCTGGAGGATCGCCCGCACCGACGCGGGCAGCTCGGTGCCGTCGCGCCGCTGCATGCGGGCCAGCGCCTCGAGGTAGAACGGGTTTCCGCCGCTGGCCTCGTACAGCGCCCGGCGCCGGGCCCGGCTCACACCCGCGCCGAGGAACTCCGCCGCCTCCTCGGGCGTGAGCGGGCCGACCGTGATCTCGTGACCGCCGGCCGCGTCCGCCAGCGCGGCGACCCGGGGAGGGGCCTGCGCGGGTCGGTAGGCCACCGCCAACAACACCCGGCCGCGCGGGGGATGGCGCACCAGGTGGTCGAGGAACTCCGCGGTGCCGGGATCGGCCCAGTGCACGTCGTCCAGCAGCAACGCCAGCCCTTCCGGCCCGGCCAGCTCGTCGACCAGCTGCCGCAACGCCCGGTACAGCCGCAGCCTGCCGATCCCGCTGCGGTCGGCGTGCTCCTCCGGGTCGCCGTCGCCGTCACCGTCGCTGATGTCGTTGGTGAGGGCGGGGAACACCGTGGCCAACAGGCGGCGCTGCGCGACACCCAACCCCCCGGCGACCGCCGCACCGCACGACTCCAGGTGGTCATCCAACGCGTCGACCAACGCGCTGAACGGCATGATCTGCTCGAGCTCCGCGGCCCTGCCCCACAGCGTGATGAGGCCGCGTTCACCCGTTCGGATGGCCAACTCGCTCAGCAGGCGCGTCTTCCCGACGCCCGGTTCACCCACCAGCGCGAGGAACTGGAACTCGCCGTCGCGGGTCGCCTCGACCACCCGCGCGAACGACCGCACCGCCTCGCTCCGGCCGACGAGCGGGGCCGCGCCTTCCCTGGCGTCAACAGTCATCCGTGCCTACTCCCCCGTACGCGCCCTCACGGATCGGGGAAGACGCGTGCGAGCACCGCGGGCGCGCGTAACCGCCTCAGCGCAATCCCCCCAGGTCCTGGACATGTCGTCGATCCCCTCGAACCAGCCCAGGTCGAAACCAGCAACGACCGCTCACCTCCGGCACTCCTCGCTGGCGGCGCCCGCCAGCGTATGACCCACCGGGCACGGAGGCAACTGTATGTCACACACCCAGCTCACGGCGGCCCTTTGTGTGTCACACCAACACAGGACGGGCACTTTTCGTGAGGACCGGGCGGCGGGCGGCTCGCTTCGCGGCCCGCCTCGGGGGCAACCGGGACTCACCCCCGCCCATCGGCCAGCTACTCCGCCACGCGGGGCGCCACCGGGACACGGCTGTCGCGCGCGGAAAGGCGAGGGGGAATTCCGCGTGCACAACCGGCCCGTGCGATACGTCGAGGCCGAGAAGAAGTCGGCGCTGTCCGATCCGAGCCTATTGCAACCCGCCGCGCCGCGATTTTCCCGCGCCGATGTGCTCACCGAACGGATGATCACGTCCCCGTTCGGGCCCACGATCGACCGTCCACACGGGCCGGACGCACACTTTGGGTAGTAAGGAATTCCCTCGAAGGGGATGTACCCGAAAGAGTTCTTGTCCACGTGTGACCGGTTGGTAAGTTGGGATCTGCCCGGGCGACCAGACATCACACAATCCCCACCGCGTTCATTCCGGAGTCGTTCGACTCACGTGCATGAATGACCGGGATTTACCAGCATGACTTCGGAGAGGAAATCCCCTTGACTGTGACTCGTTCGGCCCCCCGCGAGGTCCTGCGCACCGCCTACCAGAAATCGGTCGCCGCGTACTGGAACAACGAGAAGGACCCGGTCAACCTGCGCCTCGGGGACGTCGACGGGCTCTACCACCACCACTACGGCATCGGCGAGGTCGACCTGTCCGTCCTGGACGGTCCGGCGGAGACCCGCGACGAGCGGATCATCGCCGAGATGCACCGGCTGGAGACCGCGCAGGCCGAGGTCCTGCTCGACCACCTCGGCGACGTCCGCCCGGGCGACCGGCTGCTCGACGCCGGTTGCGGGCGCGGCGGCACCAGCATCATGGCCAACGCCCGGTTCGGCTGCCAGGTCGACGGCGTCTCCATCTCCGAGCAGCAGGTCGCGTTCGCCAACGAGCAGGCCGCCCGCCGCGGCGTCGCCGACCAGGTCCGCTACCACTTCACGAACATGCTCGACACCGGCTTCGAGACCGGGGCGTTCCGGGGCATCTGGAACAACGAGAGCACGATGTACGTGGACCTGTTCGACCTGTTCGCCGAGCACTCGCGACAGCTCGCGTTCGGTGGGCGGTACGTCACCATCACCGGTTGCTACAACGACGTCACCGGCGGCCGGTCCAAGGCGGTCGCGCAGATCGACCAGCACTACACGTGCAACATCCACGCGCGCAGCCAGTACTTCCGGGCGATGACGGCCAACAACCTCGTGCCCATCTCCGTCGTCGACCTGACCGCCCAGACCATCCCGTACTGGGAGCTGCGCGCGAAGTCCTCAGTGGCCACCGGCATCGAGGGCCCGTTCCTCACCGCCTACCGCGAGGGCAGCTTCCACTACCTGCTCATCGCGGCCGACCGCATCTGACGCGCTCCCGGAGGTGCACGTGATGAGCGAACCCCGCGGCGGGCTGGCCGGCGTGCTGGCCGGCCCGACCGGGCTGGGCACGTCGGCCGCGCGCTTCACGGCCCGGCTCACCGCCGCGGCCCAACCGCCACCGGACACGCCGGCACCCGAGGCCGACCCCGCGTACGCCTACCGGGAGTGGGGCGACGGATCGGCGTCGCCGCTCTACTGCCCGGTGGTGGAGCGGATCGACGACGCGCTCGCCGAGGAGGTGGACCGGCGGCTGGTGCTCTGGGGTGCCGAGTGCGGGTTCTCCGAGGAGGAGTGCGCGGGGTTCGGCAAGGCGGAGTTCGGCCGGCTCGTCACCCTCGCCCACCCCGACTGCGACGACCCGGACCGGCTGCTGATCTCGGCGCGGCTCAACGCGGCGTGGTGGGCCGCCGACGACCTCTACTCCGACGACACCGCGCTCGGGGCCGTGCCGGAGCGGCTCCCGCCCCGGCTGGCGCTGGCCATGGCGGCCATGGACCCGCTGCCGCCGGCCGGCGAGTTCACCCGCGACCTCGACGAGACGCTCCGCGACGACCGGGTGCTCGTCGCGCTGGGTTCGGCCGCCGACTACCTGCGCGAGCGCGGCACCCCGACCCAGCACCAGCGCGTCTGCTACTCGACGTTCGCGATGTTCGTGAGCTGGACCGCGTACGCGGCGTGGCGCCACGCCGGGGAGTACCCGCCGGCGTGGGAGTACCTCGCGGCCCGCCAGCACGACAGCTTCTACACGTCGATGACCCTCATCGACGTGCTCGGCGCCTACGAGCTGACGGCCAACCTGTACTACGAGCCACGCGTCCGCCACGCCGCCATCCGGGCCGGCACCGCGTCCGTACTCGTCAACGACCTCCACTCGGTCACCAAGGACCTGGCGGACGAGAACCCGCCGTGCAACATGGTGCTGCTGGTCGCCGCCGACCGCGACTGCTCCGTCCAGGAGGCCACCGAGATCGTCGTGGCCCTGCACAACGACATCGTCCACGACTTCCGGTCCGCCCACGACGAGCTGCGGTCGGTGGCGTCCCCCGAGCTGCAACGGTTCCTCACCGGCCTGCGCTCCTGGATGGGCGGCGGCTTCGAGTGGCACTCGACGAGCCCCCGCTACCGCGACTAGCCCGTTCCCAGCTCGCCTCCCCGGAATCTCAGGTGTAGGTCGCGTTCCGGCGAAGGCTTCGGCGTCGAGGTGGATCGTGGCTGGGTGGCGTCACGTTTCCCCGGGGTAACTGCTGGTCAGGTGCGGACCTCGGACAAAGATCCACAGGAGCCCACCGGATCACGGGCCGCGTCGTCGTGACGGCGACGGGGCCCGCGGCGCCACGCGCGTGTGTCAGGACGCCCTCGGAGTCGACATCGGTCTGTCCAAGTCGTATAGTCCGCGTGGAATAAACGAGACGGAGTCATCGGCAGGGAGTAATTGAGATGACCAGGTCCACGGCGCCGCTGACACCGCTGGCGATGGCTGTGCTCGAACTGCTCCACGAGCGGGACATGCACCCGTACGAGATGACGCAGCTCATGCGCGAACGGCGGGTCGACCTCCGCGTCAAGCTGCGGCCCGGCTCGCTCTACCACACCGTGGAGCGGCTCGAGGGCCAGGGCATCATCGAGGTCGTCGGCACCCAGCGGCAGGGTCGCCGGCCGGAACGGACGGTCTACGCGCTGACCGAGGCCGGCCGGGACGTGTTCGTCGAGCAGGCGCGTGCGATGCTCGCCACGCCCGCCCAGGAGTACCCGCAGTACCCCGTGGCCCTGTCGGCGGCCAACGAGCTGGACCAGGACGACGCGCTGGCGCAGCTGCGCACACGCGTGCTCGCCCTGCGCGCGCGGATCGCCGCCGACCAGGTCATCATCGACCACAGGCTGACGCGGCACCTGCCGAAGATGTACTGGATCGAGTTCGACTTCACCCATCACCAGCGCCAGGCGGAACTGGCCTGGACCGAGCGGCTGGTCGAGGACCTGGAGTCCGGCCGGATCCCGTGGCCGGACGCCGATCCCGGCCCGGCGCGTGGCCTGTCCGTCGTGGACAGCGACAGGGAGAGAAACGGTGACAAGGCGAGTTAACCCGTGGGCGGCGCTCATCGCGCTGTGCATCGGGTTCTTCATGATCCTGCTCGACACCACGATCGTGACCATCGCGATCCCGACCATGGTGCGCGGGCTGCACACGGACCTGAACTCCGTGGTCTGGGTGATCAGCATCTACCTGCTGGTCTACGCGGTGCCGATGCTGTTCACCAGCCGGCTCGGCGACCGGTTCGGGCCGAAACGGGTCTTCCTGGCCGGCATGGTCGTGTTCACCGCGGCGTCGCTGTGGTGCGGGTTGGCCGGCTCCGCCGAGATGCTCATCGCGGCCCGGGCCGTCCAGGGGCTCGGCGCGGCGCTGATGACTCCCCAGACGCTCGCGTTCATCACCCACCTGTTCCCGCCGGCCAAGCGCGGTCCGGCGATGGGCCTGTGGGGCGGGGTAGCCGGGCTCGCCACGATCACCGGCCCGCTGCTCGGCGGCGTGCTGGTCGACTCGTTCGGCTGGGAGTGGATCTTCTTCGTCAACGTGCCGATCGGCGTGGTCGGGATCGTGCTGACGGCGGTGCTGGTGCCCGACTGGCAACCCCGGCGCCTGCACTCGTTCGACGTCCCGGGCATCCTGCTGTCGGTCGCCGCGTTGGGCCTGCTGGTCTTCGGCATCCAGAACGGCCAGCAGTACGACTGGGGGTCGGTCGCCGGCTTCCTCACCATCCCCGAGATCATCGGCGCCGGCGTGCTGCTGCTGGTGGTGTTCGTCGTCTGGCAGCGGTACAACCGCGCCGAGCCGCTCGTGCCCCTGCGGGTGTTCGGCAACAGGAACTTCTCGACCGGCACCGTCACCGCGACGGCCATCGGCTTCGCCATGACCGGGATGTTCGTCCCGCTGGTCGTGTACACGCAGAACGTGCTGGGCCTGACCCCGACCAAGGCCGGTCTGCTCACCGCGCCGATGTCGCTGCTCTCCGGGATCATCGCCCCGTTCGTCGGCCGCCTGTCCGACCGCGGCAACGCCAAGTACCTGGTGATGGTCGGCTTCCTCGCGCTGGCGGGCGGCCTCGGGCTCATCGCCCTCATCAGCGGGCCGCACACCGATCCGTGGACGTTGGTCCCGGCCCTGCTGCTGGCCGGCGTCGGCACCGGGTTCGTCTTCGCGCCGATGAGCAACATCACGATGCGGGCCGTCGAGCCGGCCCTGGCGGGCACCGCCTCCGGCATCTTCAACACCTCCCGCCAGGTGGGCGGCGTGCTGGGCAGCGCGGCGATCGGCGTGCTGCTGCAGGCCAGGATCAGTGCCTCGATGAGCTCGGAGGCGACCGAGGCGGTGAAGTCGCTGCCGCCGCAGTACCGGTCCGACTTCGTCGAGAGCCTGTCCCACGCGGCGAACTCGGCCAACGAGCTGAGCGACCGGGTCGGTGCCGCCGTGCCGGCGAACCTGCCGCCGGGGGTCGGCGAGCAGATCAAGCGGCTCGCCGAACAGGTGGTGCACAACGGGCTCACCGACGCGGCACGCGAGGCCATGATCCTTCCCGTCGCGGTGCTGCTCGTCGGCGCGCTCGCCGCCACGCTGATGCGCCGGACCCCGGCTCCCGAACCACCGAACGCACCCGAACTGACCGGTGGCGTCAGGACCGGGGGTCGTGCTTGACCGCGCGGCGCAGCTGCAGGATGCGGACCGAGCCCGGGACGGCGACGAGCAGGGCGCCCGCGGCGACGCCGAGCAGGATGGCCACCGCCAGCGGGGCGTGACCGGACAGCCCGAAGAAGTCGATCCGCACGCTCTGCGAGTTCTGCAGGATGAACACGAGCAGCACGACGAGGATCACCGCGGCGACGATCAGACCCACCCACAGGCCGCCGAAGCGGGACCGGCGCACGGTGTGCTGCCCGGTCCCGGTCCGCGGCTCGGCTGCCCTCGACGGGTGGTTCGCGTCGGTCTGGACCAGCGGCCCGGCCTGGGTCGACGGCTCGGCCGGGACCAACGGCCGGTTCGGGTCGGCCACGGACGTGTCCGGGTCGGCCGGGGGCATGTTCGGGTCCGCCGGGGGCAGCGGCCGGTTCGGGTCCGCGGGCAGCCGCGACGCCGGCTGGACCTCACCGGGCGCGGGTTCTCGGACGTAGGGCACCTCGCCGGCGGACTCGGTGTTCGCGTGCCTGCCGGACATCGGCTTGCGCGTCATGACGGCCTCCTACGTCTCGGCTGGGACTCCACACCCCCCATAGTGGCCCTAACCAGCTCATTCGGCGCGTCGGGGGGCCGGGACGTCACCCGTCGGGCGGTAGGACGTCGTGGTCGGGGACCGGGCGGACGAGCATCTCCTGGCCCGCGGTCGCCAGGAGGACGCCGTCCGCGGTGAACAGGGTCGCCTGGCCCATGGCCCTGGCACCCGCCGCGGAGGGGCTCCGGCTGTCGTAGCGCAGCCAGTCGTCGGCGCGGCCCGGGCGGTGCAGCCAGATGCTGTGGTCGAGGCTCGCGGTGCGCA
>NZ_JBJMIE010000379.1:0-9384 GCF_045807065.1 Actinophytocola sp.
CAGCATGAGCACTTCGCTGATCTGGTCGCCGACCTTGAACACCGGGTTCAGCGCGGTCAGCGGGTCCTGGAAGATCATCGAGATCTGGCTGCCCCGCAGCTTGCGCTGCTGCTTCTCGGGCATCTTGAGCAGCGACCGGCCGCGCAGGAAGACGTCGCCGGACGGGAAGGTCGCCGGCGGCGACGGCACCAGACCGAGGATGGTCATGGCCGACACGGACTTGCCGGAGCCGGACTCACCGACGATCGCGAGCGTCTCGCCCTCGTTGACGTGCCACGAGACGCCGTCGACGGCCTTCACCGTGCCGTAGTCGGTCTTGAAGTGGACCCGCAGGTCCCGTACCTCGAGCAGGGGCGCGGGGGCCCCGTCGAGGTCGATGTCGGCTGGGCCGGTCATCTGGGTAGTTCTCCTAGGGGTGGGAGCAACCGGGGTCTTACCGGAGCTTCGGGTCCAGCGAGTCGCGCAGGCCGTCGGCCACGAACGCGAAGGCCAGGGTGGTCAGGCAGATCGCGGCACTGGGGAAGATCCAGAGGTAGTCCTTGCCAGCGACCTGCACCTGCTCGATGCCCTGGTTGATCAGCCGGCCCCACTCAGGGGTGTCCGGCGGCACGCCAACCCCAAGGTACGCCAGTGACGCCATCGCGACGACCGCGACGCCGATGCTGGTGAAGGAGTAGATGAACACGGGCTGGATGGCGTTCGGCAGGATGTGCCGGACCACGATCCGCCAGTCGGACGCGCCGATCGAGCGGGCGGCCTCCACGTACTCCGCCTCACGCAGCGCGAGCATCTGGCCACGCATGAGCCGGGCGCCGGTCGCCCAGCCGAGCACCACCAGGGCGATGATCACCTGGGCGACACCGGAGCCGAACGTGCGGACGATGAGGATCGCGCCGATCAGGTACGGGAACGCCAGGAAGATGTCGGTGACACGCATGATGATCGAGTCGGCGAAGCGGCCGCGGAAGCCGGCGATGGCGCCGAGCGCGACGCCGACGATCAGCGAGCCGAGCATCGTGAAGACGCCGACGATCAGGGCGAGCTTCAGGCCGTAGAGCAGCTCCGAGTACAGGTCGCGGCCGAGCGCGTCCGTACCCATGAGGTGGTCGCTGTCCGGGGTGGCCAGCGTGTTCAGGAGGTTCTGCTCCCAGGGGTCGTACGGCGAGATCAGCGGTTGGATGATCGCCAGGATGATCAGGACGACCACGACCACGAGCCCGACCATGGCGAGCTTGTTGCGCTTGAAGCGGCGCCACATGTCGGCGAACTGGCTGCGGTTGCGCTGCTTGCCCTTGCCGTCGAGCTCGGGTACGGCCGCGCCCGTCTCGTGGGCCGACTGGACGATCACCGACTGGGCGGCGGTGGCCATGTCGGCCGGTTCGGAAGAAGTCATTTTCCCTGTCCCTCCGCTCAGCTCAGCCTGATCCGTGGATCGAGGTATGCGTACAGGATGTCGACGAGCATGCTGAGCGCCACATATACCAGTACGCCGAACGTCACGATCGCCATGATCACTGGATTGTTGTTCTGCAGGATCGATTTGTAGAGCAGGTAGCCGACGCCGTTGTACTGGAAGATCGTCTCGGTGATGATCGCGCCACCGAGCAGGACGCCGATGCTGATGCCGACGTAGGTGACCACCGGGATGATCGAGTTCCGGAAGGCGTGTTTCATGATCACGGTGCGCTCACTGAGACCCTTGGCCCGCGCGGTGCGGATGTAGTCCATGCGGAGCACCTCGAGCATGGACCCGCGCATGAGCCGGGCGATGAACGCCGCGTCGATGATCGCGAGTGTTATCGCTGGTAGGAGCACTTCCGTGTACCACGGCGCCAGTTCGGTGAACGTTCTCGGCACCTGGGGGAACACCCAGAAGCCGGACACCGTCTGCCGCAGCCAGATGCCGATCACGAACGTCGGCACGCCGATGGCGAGCGTGGTGAGGATGGTGACCAGGACGTCCCAGATGGAGTAGCGCCAGACCGCGGCGATGATGCCGGCGGCGACGCCGATGAGCACGTCGATGATGATCGCGATCAGCGCGAGCCGCGCGGTCGCGGGCACGGCCTGGCCGAGCATGTCGGCGACCGGCCGGCGCTGGTCGAAGTCGACACCCAGGTCACCGGTGAACAGGTTGCCCAGGTAGGTGAGGTACTGCATCGGCAGGGAATGGTCCATGCCGAACTTCGCCCGGAGGATCGCTTGTGTCGCCGGCGGCACCACCTTGTCGCCACTGGAGGCGAACGGGTCGCCGAGCACGAACAGGCCGATGAACAGCAGGATCGTCGCCGCGATCACGACCATGATGGCCTGGGCGAGCCTGCGGATGACGAACTTCCCCATTGTCTTTGCGCCGGCTTTCGGTCAGTCGGGACTCAACCTGATGGCCGTGGCCCGGTGAGATCTCCGGACCACGGCCACCCAGGTTATTCAGTTACTTGATGCTGATGACCCGCAGGTCCGGGTCCTCGTGGAAGTCCATCCGAAGGTTGATGAACTTGTCAGTGTTCGCGAGACGGTGCTGGGTGCGGTTCCAGAGCGGGATCAGCGCCTGGTCGTCGCCGATGGCGATCTTCTCGGCCTGCTGGTACAGGTCGGTCCGCTTGCCCTCGTCCTTCTCCTTCTTCGCGTTCTTCAGCAGGTCGTCGAACTTCTTGTTGCTGTACCGGCCGCGGTTGTCACCGACGGTCGGCTGGTCGGCCTTGGCGCCGATGGCACCGGTCGACAGCAGCGGCTCCAGGAAGTTGCCCGGGGTCGCGTAGTCGGCGCCCCACGCGGCGCGGTAGAGGCCGCTCGAGCCCGGCTGCTGCTCGTTGTTCAGCAGGTCGGTGAACTGGACACCCTTGAGCTCGACGTCGAGGCCCAGGTTCTTCTTGAGCTGGTCCGCGACGGCCGCGGTCCACTCCTCGTGGCCACCACCGGTGTTGAACTGGAAGTTCAGCTTGGTGCCCGCGGTGAGACCGGCCTCCTTGGCCAGCTTCTTGGCCTCGTCGAGGTCGTAGTGGCACGCTCCGCACACGCCCGGCTGGTAGGCGTCCTGGAACGCCGGCGGGACGAGCGAGGTCGACGGGGACTGCGAGCCCTTGAACACACCGTTGATGATCGCGTTGCGGTCGATCGCCATCGAGATGGCCTTGCGGGCCTTCGCGCTGTCGAGCGGCTTCTGCGTCACCATGACCAGCAGGTAGTTCATGCCGTTGGTGTTGCGGGTGATCCACTGGCCCTTGGACTCGTAGGTCGCACGCGCCTGCGAGAGCACCGGCGTCGGCATGCGGGCCCAGTCGAACTGGCCGTTCTGGTAGCCCGCGTACTCGTCAGCGGCACCGTTCGGCGTGATGCTGATCTCGACCTCGTCGAGGTTCGCCGGGTCCTGCACGGTGTAGCCGTCGAAGCGCTTGAGCTTGATGCCCTGGTTGTGCTGCCACGGGCCGTCCATCATGAACGGGCCGTTGCCGATCGGCTGGTCGACGTACGCCGGGTTCGACGTCGGCGTGCCGGCGGTCGACGGCACCGGGCTGAACACGGTGTGCGAGGTGCGGACGTACCACTCGCAGTCCGCGGCGCTCAGCTTGACGACCAGCTTGGCCGGGTCGGAGGCGTCCACGCCGGAGAGCGTGGTGGCCGTGCCGGCCTGCATCTCGTCGAAGCCCTCGATCTCGTCCATGTGGTACGAGACCTCGGAGGCCGAGTCCTTGGCGGCGACCCGCTCCCAGCCGCGCTTGAACGACTCGGCGGTGACCTCTTCACCGTTGTGGAACTTCGTGCCCGTCTTCAGGTCGAAGGTCCACTGGGTGCAGTCGTTGTTCGTTTCCCACTTGTCCGCAACACCGGGTTCGACCTTGCCGTCGTAGGTCGTGATGGTGAGGCCCGTGAACAGATGAGAAGCGACCAGGATGCCCTCGGACTCCTGGGCGTTGTACGGGTCGATCGCGGTGGGCTCCACGATGGCGAGCTTGAACGTGCCGCCCTTCTTGCCGGGCTTCAGGGCCGGGACCTTCGTCTCGGGCCAGCCGGCCGACGGTTGGTTCGCGTTGGAGTCGTTGCTGCCACTCGTGCCCTCGTTCGACTTCTGAGAGCACGCCGTGAGCACCAGCGCGGCAGCCGTCAGGCCGGCCGCGGCCCGGAGCCACGCTTGTTTCCTCATCAAGTTAGTTCCTCCATGAGCGAGCACGCACTCAGCGAGCGTGCGCCCGGTGTTGTCGTGACACATCGTGCACGGAGCCGGTGGGTACCGCGCGGCGGGGGCGGGTCGGGGAGGCCTGTTACCGCCGCATGGTCAACTCTTCCTAGGTGTGCGACGAAGTGTCATGTCGATCTTGTGACGGACCGGCGGCCAAACGCCGACACGCCGTTGCAGGACGGTAGGAACTTCCCCAACTCTCGTCACTGGGATGAGCTTGATCGTGACCAAAGGGTGACACGCCGGATCCAATGAGCGATCTACTGGTTACGCCGCGCTGAATAATGGGTGCGGACGGCCGACTAATGGGGGGTCCGCCGCGAAAGTCCGTGGCGACCTGGGAGTCCGGCACTTCGGGCAATCCTAGGCCGGCCGGCGGCGATCCGGGAACGGGAAAGTGGTAAATCCGGGAATAGGACGTGCGACAAATGTGACGGGCCTGTGACCAGCATGGTTAGTTAACTGGACGTGCGTTTCCAGAATGCGGCGCCGGCGAACGGCCCGGCGAAGCCGGCCCCGTCGGTGACGCCCGTGACCTCGCCGCGCACGGCGAGCACCTCGGCGTCCTGGTACAGCGGGAGCGCGACCGCGGCGCGCCACAGGGCGGGCTCGACCGACGTCAGGGCCTCGGTGACGGACAGTGAACCCGTGAGGGCCGCGTCGATGGTCGGCTGGACGCCGGCGTCGCAGTATCCGATCGGGTTGGCGGGCACCAGGCCGGTCGACCCGGTCACGCAGCCGTAGTCGCTCGCGAGCATGGTGGCCGGGTCACCACCGGCGGAGCGACCGGTCACCGCGATGTCCACCGCGTCCGCACTGCCCGTGCCGCCTCCCGTCGCGTAGAGCCGCTGGTAGAGCTGGGTGCCGGACAGCTCGACGACCTCCGCGGCCACCCCGCCCGCGGCCAGCTCCCGCTTGAGCTCGTCGGCGACCCGCACGTCGGCAGGCCGGTCGGAGTTGACGCCGATCGTCAGCGACAGCGCGCGGCCGTCCCGGGCCCAGCCCGCGCCCGTCCGCGCGTACCCGGCGTTCGTGAGCAGGGTCTGCGCGTTGGCCGGGTCGTGGACGACGTCCGCCGGGATGGTCGAGGTGTAGCCGGGCTCGCTGGGCGCGAGCACCTGCGCGTCGGCCCGGTACTGCGCCGACGGGCCGTTGCCGGTGCCGACCGTGATGAGCTGCGCGCGGTCGAGCAGGGCCAGCACCGCCTGGCGCACCGGCAGGTCGGTCAGCTGGCGGACCGGCCGCAGGTACACGGTGGTCACCGTCGGCCGGACGACGGTCGAGCTGGTGACGGTCGGTGCGAGGCCGCTGATGCTCCGCGCGCCGACGGAGTCGGTGGCCACCAGCGCCAGCTGGTCGTGGCCCTGGTCCAGCGCGTCGACCAGCGTGTCCTGCTCCGCGCGGCGCAGCACGATGCGGTCGAGCTCGGCCGGCTCCTCCCAGTACCGGTCGTTGCGCTCGAGCACGACCTCGCCGCGGTCGCCGTCGAGCGTCTTGACCGCGTACGGGCCGGCCGTGGCGGGGAAGTTGCTCTGCAGCGCGCCCGACCAGCCGCCGGGGGCGTCCTTGAGCAGGTGCGCGGGCAGGAGGTTCGAGAACAGCTCCCGCCAGCCCGGGTAGGGCTTCGAGAAGACGACCTCGACCGTCTTGCCCGAGTCGCGGGCGTTGATGTCGCTGATCAGCTTGTAGCCGGCCGCGTCGAGCACGCCCGGTTGGCTGGTCAGCTGTTCGCGCAGGTAGACGAAGTCCTCGGCGGCCACCGGGGCGGCGTCCGACCAGGACGCGTCGGCCCGGATCTGGTAGGTGACCGTGAACGGCTCGGCCTTGGTGACGGTCGCGGACGTCATCAGCATGCGGTCGAGCTGGGGCGTGCCGTCCGGTCCGGGGCGGAACACCGACGGCAGCAGCACCTCCGACAGCGCGGTCGTGATGGCCGACTGGTCGGCGAAGGTGTGCGGGTTGTAGCCGCCGGCGATTGAGTCGACGCCGGCCACGACCTCACCCGGGTCCACCGACGGGTTCGGCGGCGAGGTGACGGTCGTCTCGACCAACGGGGGTGCGGGGGTGCAGCCGGCGAGCACGAGCAGCGCGCCGATCGCGAGTAGCACCTTCCGCAACAACGTCACCCCCTTGGCGAGAAACCTAGCCCCCGGAGTAAAAGACGCGTCCGGCGGCCGACAGGTTCCAGCGCCTCAAGCCCTGACGGTGCCCCTCGGGACACCGAGCGTCCCGAGGGGCCCCCGAGGCGCTCAACGTGCCAGGGGTGCCCCGCGGGGCGGTCACGAATCGCGCGACTTCTCGCGCGCCCGTGCCCGGCCGCGCTGCGTGCTGTCGAGGATGACCTTGCGGATCCGCACCACGTCCGGCGCCACCTCGACGCACTCGTCCGTGGCGCAGAACTCCAGCGCCTCCTCCAGCACCAGTCTGCGCGGCCTGGCCAGCCGCTCCAGCTCGTCACCGGTCGAGGAGCGCATGTTCGTGAGCTTCTTCTCGCGGGTGACGTTGACGTCGAGGTCCTCGGCCCGGGGGTTCTCCCCGACGACCATGCCCTGGTACACCTCCGCGCCGGGTTCGACGAAGAACGTGCCCCGGTCGGCCAGCTGGATCATCGCGTAGCTGGTGACCGAGCCGGCCCGGTCGGCGACCAGCGAACCGGAGTGGCGGCCGCGGATCTGGCCGGCCCAGGGGAAGTACCCCTCGAAGATGGCGTTGGCGATGCCGGTGCCGCGGGTCTCGGTGAGGAAGTCCGTGCGGAAGCCGATCAGGCCGCGCGAGGGGACCACGTACTCGACCTTGACCCGGCCGGTGCCGTGCCCGCTCATGTGCTCCAGCCGGCCCTTGCGGCTCGCCAGCAGCTGGGTGATCGCGCCGAGGTACTCCTCGGGGGCGTCCACGGTCAGCCGCTCGAACGGCTCGCACAGCTGGCCGTCGATCGTTCGGGTGACCACTTCCGGGCGTCCTACGGTCAGCTCGAAGCCCTCGCGGCGCATGGTCTCCACGAGGATCGCCAGCGCCAGCTCGCCGCGGCCCTGGACCTCCCAGGTGTCGGGTCGCTCCGTCGGCAGGACCCGGACGGAGACGTTGCCGACCAGCTCGCTATCCAGGCGGGCCTTGACCAGTCGTGCGGTGACCTTCGAGCCGCCACCCCGGCCGGCGAGGGGCGAGGTGTTGACGCCGATGGTCACGGAGATGGCCGGCTCGTCGACGTGGATGCGCTCCAGCGGCTCCGGGTTGGCCGGGTCGGCGAGCGTGTCGCCGATGGTGATCTCCGGGATGCCGGCGATGGCCACGATGTCCCCGGCCTCCGCGCTGGTGGCCGGCACGCGCTCGAGGGCCTCGGTGAGCAGCAGCTCGGTGATCTTGACGGTCGTGATGGTGCCGTCCGCCCGGCACCAGGCGACCTGCTGACCCTTGCGCATGGTGCCGGAGTGGATGCGGCACAGCGCGATGCGGCCGAGGAAGCTCGACGCGTCGAGGTTGGTGACGAGTGCCTGCAGCGGCGCCTTCGGGTCGCCCGCCGGCGGCGGGACGTGCTCGAGCAGGACGTCGAAGAGCGGGTCGAGGTTGTCGCTGTCCGGCAGGCCGCCGTCCTCTGGCTGGTTCAGGCTCGCGCGTCCGGCGCGGGCCGACGCGTAGACCACGGGCAGGTCGAGGATCTTCGCGTTCGACGCGTCCAGCTCGCCGGCCAGGTCGAGCAGCAGGTCGTGGGTCTCGTCGACGACCTCGCTGATCCGCGCGTCCGGCCGGTCGACCTTGTTGACGACCAGCACGACCGGCAGCCCGGCGGCCAGCGTCTTGCGCAGGACGAACCGGGTCTGCGGCAGCGGGCCCTCGCTCGCGTCGACCAGGAGCACGACGCCGTCCACCATCGACAGCCCGCGCTCGACCTCGCCGCCGAAGTCCGCGTGCCCCGGGGTGTCGATCACGTTGATGGTGACCGGACCGTCCGGGGTCTCCCGGTGCACGGCGGTGTTCTTGGCGAGGATGGTGATGCCTTTTTCACGTTCCAGGTCGCCGGAGTCCATCACCCGGTCGACCGGCTCGGCGCGGGCCGAGAAGGCGCCGGTCTGGCGGAGCATGGCGTCGACCAGGGTGGTCTTGCCGTGGTCGACGTGCGCGACGATCGCGACGTTGCGGAGGTCGGTCCTGGCGACCGCGGGCGTGATCGTGTCCGTGGGCACGCGCGTGCTCCTGTGCATGAGAGGTCTGGCGACTGTTTTCGTCGGTCCTGCCGACGCTGGCTGTGGCGCGAGAGCGCGCGCGCCAATATCGAGGATAGCCGCCTGTGGTGGCGAGCCGTGGAAAGGTTAGCTTAACCTTAGTCCATTGCCGGCAGGTTGGAGGCCTGGCTTGGGCAAGAAGACACCCGCCGACTACGTGCGCAAGTGGACCAGGGCCGGCAAGGT
This sequence comes from Actinophytocola sp., assembly GCF_045807065.1. Lineage (GTDB taxonomy): Bacteria > Actinomycetota > Actinomycetes > Mycobacteriales > Pseudonocardiaceae > Actinophytocola. The sequence continues at coordinate 8,587 of NZ_JBJMIE010000379.1, forward strand.
CAAGAAGAAGTGCTGCCGGTCCAGGTCCAGGTGCAAGAAGTGCCCGGTGCTCGCCCTGAGACGAGCGAAGCTCAAGGTCGCGGCCAAGCAGGCGGCCTAGCGCTTGCCGCGCCTCGTACAATCGGTGCCATGCGCAACGTCACATCCATGTGGTGGGCCGCCTGACGGCGGCCGAGTTCCTGTTGCGTTGACCACAGGCCGCCCGACCGGGCGGCCTTTCTGCGTGTCCGGCGGGTGGCTCCGAGCCATGAGGAGCACCCGATGACCCGCCTGTCCGGCATCACCCCGTCCGGCCCCGTGCACGTCGGCAACTACCTGGGCGCGATCCGCCGCTGGGCACGCGAGGGCACGCGCGACGACCTGTACTTCGTGAGCGACCTGCACGCGATGACCTCGCCGTACCACCCGCAGAAACTGCGCGGCCGCACGCGGGAGATGCTCGCCATCCTCATCGCCGCCGGGATCTCGCCGGACACCGTCTTCGTGCAGTCCGACCTCCTGCCGCAGCTGGGCCCGCTCACCTGGGTCCTCGAGTGCGCGTGCGCGTTCGGCGAGGCGTCGCGGATGACGCAGTTCAAGGAGAAGAGCGCCGACCGTTCCCACGAGGGCACCCCGGTCCGGGTCGGCCTGTTCACCTACCCGGTCCTGATGGCGGCCGACATCCTCCTGCAGGGCGTCGACGAGATCCCGGTCGGCGAGGACCAGGCCCAGCACGTCGAGCTGGCGCGGGTGCTGGCGAGGCGCTTCAACAGCACCTACGGCGAGGCGTTCGTGGTACCCCGCGCCGTGACCCCGCCC
>NZ_JBJMIE010000380.1:0-18830 GCF_045807065.1 Actinophytocola sp.
ATGTAGGTGTCCTCCAGCACGGCCTCCTGGGCCTCGGGGTCGGTGACGAAGTACGCCGACACGAAGCCCGTGTCGAACTGGACGCCCTCGGTGATGTCGAGCTCGGTGGCCATCGTGGAGGACTCCTCCACGGTGATCACGCCGTCCTCGCCGACCTTCTCGTTGGCCTCGCCGAGCTGCGCGCCGATGGAGGAGTCCCGGGAGGCGACCGTGCCGACCTGGGCGACGTTGTCGCGGCCCTTGACCGGCGTGGCCTTGGCCTTCAGCGCCTCGACGACCGCGTCGGCGGCGAGCTGGATGCCCTGGCCGAGGGCCATGGGGTTGGCGCCGGCGGCGACGTTGCGCATGCCGACCTTGACCATCGCCTGGGCGAGGACGGTCGCGGTCGTCGTGCCGTCACCGGCGATGTCGTTGGTCTTCGTGGCGACGTTCTTCGCGAACTGGGCGCCGAGGTTCTCGAAGGGGTCGTCCAGCTCGATCTCCCGAGCGATGGTGACACCGTCGTTGGTGACGGTCGGGCCGCCGAACTTCTTGGCGAGCACGACATGCCGACCGCGCGGACCGAGGGAGACCTTGACCGCGTCAGCGAGCTTGTTCACCCCACGCTCGAGCGCCCGACGAGCGTCCTCGTCGTAGCTGATCTGCTTGGGCATGTTCTACCTTTCTTGCACAGCTGCCCCGGCCGCCCCGTTCGTGGGGTTGCCGGGGCACTGCGGGTTTTGCTGAGGACGCGTCAGTTGACGACAGCCAGCACGTCGCGGGCGGAGAGGATCAGGTAGTCCTCGCCGTTGTACTTGACCTCGGTGCCGCCGTACTTGGAGTAGATAACGACGTCACCGACACTCACGTCCAGCGGGACGCGGTTGCCGTTGTCGTCGATGCGGCCCGGGCCAACGGCCAGAACCTTGCCCTCCTGGGGCTTCTCCTTGGCGGTGTCCGGGATCACGAGGCCAGAGGCAGTGGTCGCCTCGGCCTCGCTCGCCTGGACAACGATCTTGTCCTCGAGCGGCTTGATGTTCACGCTCACCGCGATGACCTCCACGGGGTCGACTCGATTGCGTTGGCAGTTACCTGTGTTGCTTGCGGCTCCTGCCACCCCGCCGTCGCGGGTGTCGGGGCGGTGTCGGCGCCGTACGGTTGGCACTCTACCCATGGGACTGCTAAAGCTGCAACGAGGGTGCACACCGGGGTCAGGGGTGGGCGCACGGTGACCCTCACGCCTGCTGTCAATCCCCGGGCAGCTCATGTCCGAGCCGGTCCCGCTGCCAGGACAACTCGGACCGGGTGCGCAGTATTTCCTCCGCGGCCTCGCGAACCCGTCGAGCCACCTGCGACCAGGCGTCGTCCGCGTGCCGCCAGGCGACGATGGGCCGCAGGTCGGCCGGCAGCCCCTGGAGCTTCCCGAACGGCAGATTCGCCGTGTCGACGGTCTTGACGTGCACCGGGAGGATGCGCACGCCCTCCTCCTCGTGGCGGCGCATCGCCTCCGGCAACTCCTTCTCGAAGCAGTGGCGCGAGGCCACGAAGTCCGGGGTGACCAGGAGGATGACGATGTCGGCGGTCGCCAACCGGTTCTGGATGTCGCGCGCCCAGTCACTGCCCGCCTCGACCACCCGGTCACTCCACACGTCGACCAACCCGTCACGCCTGAGCTGTGCGAGGTGCACTTCCAGTCGCCGCCGGTACGACTCGTCGCCGCGTGCGTACGACACGAAGACGCGGCAAGACCTCCCTGTCGAAGAACTCGCAACTGCCGGACCGGCGTCGCAAATCGCCGACCAGGATTCTTGCCCACTGCCGCCAATTGTCTCCATCGGGCCCACCTCCGACCTATTCTTCGTAGCGTTGTCCAGTATCTGTCCTTAATTTTCCGGCAATTGCCTGGAATGCCTCCGTGCAGTTGAAATACATGGAGTCAATGTCGCCAGCCGTCACCAGACAGAGCATCCGAACCTCACCGCGAAGAAGCTCAACTAAGCTGTACATCTCATGTTAGGCCAGATAGCATCAAAGTCCACCCGCCTGGTCGAGTCTCACTTAACGAGCATCGAGTTCGACTTAAGCCACGGAAAGTGAACATCTACGCGAATCAGCACCGCAGCGCGGGAGTATTGAAGTGATCAAGAGAGAAGTCAAGCTGGAGACCATGCTCATCAGGCTGATTGAGCGTGACGCGTATAGTCGAAATCGCCAGCCAATTCTAGATTCCATTCAGGTAACGGCGGCCGCATTGTCCCAGTACATACGCGGTCGGACGAGGCCGAGTTTCGACAAACTCCTGGCACTCGCCGACTTCTTCGAGGTCAGCCTCGACTACCTCGTCTACGGCGATCCGACCAGCACCTCGGTCGATCCGGTGCCGATCACCAGGTACGTCGAGCAGGCCCTGATGGACGTCCGGGCTCGGACCAACCGGCACAACTACCTCGTCGAGCACCTCGGGCGACAGATCATGGCACGCATCGACGACGCGGCCGCGGAAGCGATACGGGCCGGTTCGACCGGCCTCGAAGGGCTCATCGAGATCGGCGAGATCCTTCGCGTGGAGCAGTACTGCCAGCGCGCGGACATCGTCGCCGCCGACCTCAGGTCCGACATCATCGTCACACACGACGGCGAGGCGATACCTGGTCAGTTCTTCTCGGCGGTGGTCGACAATCTGCGACAAGGTCGCAGGTACCGGTTCCTCCTGGTCGGCGACCTCACGACCCAGTCCCCGACCGTGAGCCGCTTCCGAGCGATGATCAGTGAAGCCGTCGGCGGTGATCGGCTGCACGAATACTGTCATTTTCGGACAGCGACGTTACCGGTGGCCGGCACACCAGTGCTGTACGAACTGGACATACCCGCTTTCCGAAAGGCCGAGCCGGTGCTCTTCGACCAGTTCGGCAAGTATCTGCTCGACAACACCTGGCTGGCTTACCTCAACCGACCGGATGATGATTCCACTTCGGACATGCTGATGGCCTCAGGTCACGTCAGGAGGGCACGTGATGCGTTCGAGTCCTGGTGGGCCGCGGCGGTAGCATAGTTGAGACCGTTCTATACCAGACACATCGCAAAGGCACAGTTTGTCCACTGGGGAGCCGTACAACTATGCTATCGCGGTGATTATTGGTATTACCGGGGCCCTCGTGGGGGAGGTTTGCCAGGTCAGGCCCCATCCGCGGGGGGAGTTCATCTGGCTGGCGTACGTGACCCTGAGGAAGGACGACCCACCACATCAGATTGTCTTCGGTGGGGATTCGAAACTGGACGGTGGCGAACTCGTCGCGGTCGCCCCTCCCGGATCCTGGGCCATCACGTGGCACCCGGTACTGGGGTCGCGACGGAAGAAGATGCGGGCTCGCAACTATCGCGGGCAACGGTCCCACGGCATGCTGTGCAGCCTGGACGAGCTCGGGTGGCTTCGCAACGGGCCGAACGAAGTCGCGATCCTCTGCGATCTGACCCTCGGCGACAGCCTTGACGATCTCCCCACCGGCCGGCGATCGGAGATCGTCGTCGACTGGGAGCGGGCCAAGTTGGCAGAGAAGCGGGCACAGACCGCGGCTGACACAATGACCGCCGACTTCCGGACGCTTCCGTACGTCAGCACCCCGGGCGCACCCGTCGCCACGTTGGTCGCTGAGAACGGAACGACAACACCGCATCCGGCGTAAAGCAAATTTGTCACTAACTAGTCTCTCAGATTGCCATTGACTGACATGGGCGGGCGGCATCAGACTGCTGGGGTTCGCCCTGTTCTGGAGGCCGCTTATGCCCAGATCTCGCTCCATCCTCCTAGCCACCGCCCTCGCCACCGCCGCGGTCGGGTTGTCCCCCCTGGCCGCCAGCGCCGCCCCGCCCACCCGGCAGGACGCCTTCGCCGCCGCGGCCGGTGAGTACGGGGTGCCCGAGAGCGTCCTGCTCGGTGTCTCCTACCTGGAGTCCCGCTGGGACACCAACGGCATGTCGCCCAGTACCAGCGCCGGCTACGGACCCATGCACCTCACCGACGTCGCCGCCGCGAACGCCGGTGGGACGCACCACGACGACGGGACCGAGGACGCGCGTGGCGACTCGGCCCGGCCCGCGCTGCTGCCGCGGACCCCGTCCGCCGACGACGTGTCGGCGCCGTCGCTGCACACCGCGCGGGAAGCCGCGGCGCTGACCGGGGTCGACGTCGCCACCCTGCGGTCCGACCCCGTGCAGAACATCCGGGGCGGGGCCGCGCTCCTCGCGAAGTACCAGCGTGACCTGGGCGTCCACAGCGCCAAGCCCGCGGACTGGTACGGGGCCGTCGCCCGGTACTCCGGCGCGACCGACACCGGGTCGGCCGGCGAGTTCGCCAACGAGGTGTTCTCGACCATCGCGCAGGGCGTCGACCGGGTCACCGACGACGGCCAGCACGTGCGGCTGGCGCCCACCGCGGTCCGGCCGAACACCAGGCAGGTCACCCGACTGGGGCTGCGTGTCGCTCGGGCGGGTGAAGCGGAGTGCCCGGCCGACCTCGGCTGCGAGTGGCTCCCCGCGCCGTACGAGCAGTACGGCCCCGGCTCCGGCGACTACGGCAACCACGACCTGGCGAACCGGCCGGAGACGCAGAAGATCAACTACATCGTCATCCACGACACCGAGGGCACCTACGACACGACCCTGAACCTCATCAAGGACCCGACGTACGTGAGCTGGAACTACACGCTCCGCTCCTCCGACGGCCACATCGCCCAGCACGTCAAGGCGAAGGACGTCGCCTGGCACGCCGGCAACTGGTACCTCAACGCCAAGGCCATCGGGCTCGAGCACGAGGGGTTCGCGGCGCAGGGCACCTGGTTCACCGAGGCGATGTACCGGACCTCGGCCAAGCTCGTGGGCTACCTGGCCGCCAAGTACCAGATCCCGCTGGACCGCCAGCACATCCTCGGCCACGACAACGTCCCGGGCACGATCCCGTCGACCGTGCGCGGCATGCACTGGGACCCGGGCCCGTACTGGGACTGGGCGCACTACTTCGACCTGCTGCACGCGCCGTTCCGGTCGACCGGCACGCCGCTGACCGGGCTCGTGACGGTCCGGCCGAACTACGCCACGAACCAGCTGCCGTTCACCGGCTGCACCACGGCCGGCCAGCCGTGCCCCGCACGGGGTTCCACGTCCGTGGTACTGCGGACCGAACCGCGTGATGACGCGCCGCAGCTCGTCGACCTCGGGCTCCACCCGGACGGCACGCCGGGCACGATGGGCGTCTCCGACCACTCCTCACGCGCCGAGACCGGCCAGACCTTCGCCGTCGCCGAGCGGCGTGGCGGCTGGGTCGCCGTCTGGTACCTCGGGCAGAAGGGTTGGTTCCACGAGAAGGACGCCATCTGGTCGGTCGGGTTCGTGGCCACGCCGAAGAAGGGCCGCGACACAATCCCCGTCTACGGCCGGGCCTACCCGGAGGCGGCGGCGTACCCCGCCGACATCCCCGTGCAGGCGGTGACCCCGCTGCAGTACTCGTTGCTCGCCGGTCAGAAGTACTCCGTCGGTCTGATCACGCCGTCCGAGTACTACCGGGCGGTGACCTTCGACCAGAACGACAACCACGTCGTGGTGCGTGGGCAGACGCAGTACCTGCAGATCCAGTTCGGCCACCGGGTCGCGTTCGTCAACGTCGACGACGTGGACGTGCGGCCGTCGTTCTTCTGATCGAACAGAGGACTGTCAGCTGCCCGCCGGGAGATCTGCCAGCGACACCGGCACGTCGAACGGCGGGCGGCTCGTCCCCGCGATGCGGTAGCGGCCCCAGGTGTCCGGATCGGACAGCGTGCCCGTGGCCTCGCCCAGGGGCGTCCGCAGCACCGCGTCGGGCCTGCGGGACCCCACCGACAGCACCGTCAGGTCGGGGTGCGCCTGGATCCGGCCGTACCAGTGGTACCGGCCGTCGACCGGTTCGAAGTTGCCGCGCAGCGTGACCTCGACGGTCAGCGAGGTGCCGTCGACGGTGAGGGTCGCGGGACCGGTGTAGCCGTCCTCGTCAGCGCTCATACCCGTTCATGTTACCGGAAGTAACATGTGTTGTAGAGCCTCGCGGAGCACGGGGTACTCGAAGTGGAAACCGCTGCTCAGCAGGCGGGTGGGCAGCACGCGGGCACTGGCGAGCAGCACCTCGTCGGTGAGCCCGCTGCCGAACACGCGGCGCAGCAGCCGCGGCGGCAGCGCCACCAGCCGGGGCCGCCGGAGCACCGACGCCAGCGTGTCCGCGTACTCCTTGTTGGTCACCGGGTGGGGGGCGACCACGTTCACCGGGCCGGACAGGGTCGTGTGCAGGACGTGGCCGACGGCGCGCGCCGCGTCGGACAGGGCGATCCAGGGCACCCACTGCGTGCCGTGCGCGGCCCGCAGCCCGAGGCCGCGGCGGAACATCGGCAGCAGGACGGCCATGGCACCGCCCTCGGGCGACTGCAGGATGCCGAACCGCAGCTGCACGACCCGCATCCCGGCCGACAGCGCCGGCTCGGCGGCTGCCTCGGTGTCGCGGTACACCGACGCCAGGAAGCTCTCGCCCGGCGCGCTGTCCTCCGTCAGCTCCTCGGCGCCGCGGGAGCCGTAGTAGCCGGTCGCCGACGCGCACAACAGCACCCGCGGGCCGCCGGACATGGTGGCCAGCGCGGACGCCAGCAACCGGGTGCCGGTCACCCGCGACTCGCGGATCGCCTCGCGCTGCTGCTCCGTCCACCTGCCGACCAGCGTCTCCCCGACCAGGTGGATCACCACGTCCACCCCGCGCAGCCGGTCGGTGTCGACCTCCGGGTACCACAGGACCTCGTCGTACGATTCGGGTCTCCTGCGCACCAGCCGGAGCACGTCGTGCCCCTCCGCCGCCAGCTGACGCACCAGGGCGTGCCCCAGCAACCCGCTGGTTCCCGAAACGGCGACCTTCACCCGGACGAGGGTACGGCCTAGATCGACACGACGCTGACGGGCAGGCCCGGATCAGCGGAGAGGTCCAAAGCGGACGGCCGCACCCCGGCGGCGACCAGATGTGCGCCCAGGGCGGCGATCATGGCGCCGTTGTCGGTGCACAACCGGGGTCGCGGCACGCGCAGCTCGATGCCCGCGGCGGCGCAGCGTTCCCGTGCCAGCGCGGACAGCCGGGAGTTCGCCGCCACCCCGCCGGACACGACCATGGTGCCGATGCCCAGCTCCGTCGCCGCCCGCACGGCCTTCGCGGTGAGCACGTCCGCGACCGCCTCCTGGAACGACGCGGCCACGTCGTCCACCGGCAGCTCCTCGTGCGTCTCCACCCAGCGGGCGACCGCGGTCTTCAGCCCGGAGAAGGAGAAGTCGTACGGCGCGTCCCGCGGACCGGTCAGACCACGCGGGAACCGGATGGCGGCGGGGTTCCCGCGGCGCGCGGCCTTGTCGATGGGCGGGCCGCCGGGATAGGGCAGGCCGAGGATGCGGGCGACCTTGTCGTACGCCTCGCCGGCTGCGTCGTCGATGGTCGAGCCGACCTCGGTGATCTTCGTGGCCAGGTCGTCGACCCGCAACAGCTGCGTGTGTCCGCCCGAGACCAGCAGCGCGAGGCACGGCGACGGCAGCGGCCCGTGCTCCAGGGTGTCGGCGGCGACGTGGCCGGGCAGGTGGTTCGCCCCGTACAGCGGCACGTTCAGCGCCGCCGAGTAGGCCTTCGCCGCCGAGACCCCCACCAGCAGGGCACCCGCGAGACCCGGTCCACACGTGACGGCGATGGCGTCCACGTCGGACAGCTCCAGCCCGGCCGCCGTGAAGGCGCGGGTCACCGACGGCACCAGCGCCTCGAGGTGCGCGCGGGACGCGACCTCCGGCACCACACCGCCGAAGCGGGCGTGCTGGTCCACACTGGACGCGACCTCGTCCGCCAGCAGTGTGAGCGAGCCGTCCGACTCCAGGCGGACGATGCCGATGCCGGTCTCGTCGCAGGAGCTCTCGATACCGAGAACGATTGTCATGACGCTCCCTCGCAAGCTCCGCTCATGTGGCCTCCTCGGCGACCCTGGCCGGGCGCGCCATGGTGTACGCGTCGGCGCCGGACGGCCAGTAGTACCGGCGCCGCATGCCGATCCGGGTGAAGCCGTGCGCCTCGTACAGGCCGATCGCGGCCGCGTTGTCCGTGCGGACCTCGAGGAACACGGGTGCGGCGAACTCGTCCGCCCGCGCGAGCAGGGCCCTCAGCAGCGCGCGACCGATGCCCTGGCCCTGCCACTTCGGGTCGACCCCGATCGTGTGTACGTTGGCCTCCGCGTCGCCCCGGTGGCCGTGCACCGAAAGCCCTGCGTAGCCGACGAGTCCGCCATCCGTGTATGCCCCTACGTAATGATGTCCGGCGTCCAGCTCGGCGCGGAACGCGGACTCCCGCCACGGATCGTCGCCGGGGAACAAAACTGTCTCGAGTTCGGCGCAACGGGCGAGGTCCGTTCGGTCCAATGGCGCCAGCCGGAAGCTCACGGCGTGGTCACCCGTTTGCGCGCGCCGGGCACCTCGGCGTCCGGGCGGCGGAGGTACAGGGGGGTGAACGGACCGGGCGTGGCACCGGCCAGCACGGCGTCCCGGGCCACCCGGGCCAGGCCGAGCGGCGTCGGGAACTCGTGCCCCGTGTGGGGCAGACCGAGGTCGTACAGCGTCGCGCCGTTGCCGGCCACCCGCTCGGCGCCCAGCTCCGCGAGCCGGTCCACCACCGCGGCCGGCCTGTCCACCGACGGGCCGGCGACCCGCGTGCCGGCGGCGTCGTAGGCGGCCCAGTAGACCTCCTTGCGGCGTGCGTCGGAGGCCACCAGCAGCGGACCCTGCTCCACGGCCGCGATGGCGTCGAGCGTGCAGACCGGGTAGACGGGCCTGCCCAGCGCCTGGCCGAACGCCGCGGCCGTGGCCATGCCCGCCCGCAGCCCGGTGAACGGCCCGGGACCGACCCCGCACACGATCGCGTCGACGTCGGCGAGGGTCCGGCCGGCCTCGGCCAGCGCGGACAGGACGTGCGGCGTCAGCAGCTCGCCGTGGGCCTTCGCGTCGACCGTGACGCACTCGGCCAGGACGACCAGTTCAGCCATGTTCACGACCCCGGCGGTGACCGCGGGCGTCGCGGTGTCCACCGCAAGTACCAACACGACCGTCAAGCGTACTTACGCCAACGTTCCACCACTTCGGGGAGGTCGGTGAGGCGCTGGATGACCGCGTCCGGCTCGACGTCGACCGGCACGCGCTGGTTCGCGGGGATGTCGCTGTGCGGCACGAGCACCGCCCGCATGCCGACCGACTTGGCGCCCGAGATGTCGTCGTAGAGCCGGTCGCCGACGTACACGCAGTCGGCCGGGTCGTCCACGCCGACCGCCGCCATCGCGGCCAGGAACGCCTCGGCGTGCGGCTTCGTGTACGTGAGGTCGGAGCTCCACACCAGCGCGTCGAACAGGTGCAGCACGCCGTCGCGGTGCAGCACCTCCTCGTGCCACTCGCGGGGCCACGGCGTCGAGGACAGCACGCCCAGCCGCATGCCCTGGTCCTTCAGCGCCTGCACCGTCGGGGCGTCGTCGGGGTCGGTGAAGGTGCACGGGTCCCAGTAGAGGCGGTAGGCGGCCATGCCGTCGTCGTGCAGGGGTGCGTTGGCGGCCGCGAGGACCTGGGCGATGGTGAAGGCCTTGTGGTGGTCCCGCGCGACCGTCCAGTGCGCCTCTTCCGCGTCCACTATGGCCCGCGCGACCGCCGCGGCCTTCGCGGGGTCGTTCGGGTACAGGTGGTCGGCGTAGCTACGCCATGCGGCCAGATGGTCGATCGGATGCCACGGGGTCAGGGTCCCACCCCAGTCGAAGATCACCGCACGCATGCACTCCAGGGTAAGCTCAAACCCCCGGCCAGCGGTTTTCCCATTTTCCCTTTGGTCTGACCTGCGCCAAACGGGAATCATCGTCACGCCGAGTGAGCGAAACGAGGAGGTAATCCTCCGAAAGGCGCTCCGCGGTCTCACCCCACTCGACCACCACGGCCGCCTCGGTCAGCTCGCTGTCCAGATCGAGGTCGTCGAGTTGTGCGAGGTCGTCGCCGAGGCGGTAGGCGTCGACGTGCACCAGGGGAATGCCCCTGCCGCCCGGCGCCGGCCGGTGCTCGCGGGCGATGATGAACGTCGGCGAGCTGACCCGGCCCTCGACGCCGAGCCCCTCCGCGATGCCCTTCGCCAGCACCGTTTTCCCGGCGCCGAGCGGGCCGGCGAGCAGTACCAGGTCACCCGGTTCGAGTAACGCCCCGATCCTGCGGCCGAACCGCAGCGTGTCGTGTTCCGTCGGCAGTTCCACGGTCGCCGTCAGTTCCACAGTCATCGTCGCCACCACCGTCTGCGGCCGTTCTCGCGGCCGTACGCGCACTGCCGCAGCAACATCACGAGGTGGTCGTCGACCACCTGCGGCTGCTCCAGCATCACCATGTGTCCCGCCCCGCGCACCCGCACCAGCTCCGCGTCCGGCAGCTCGAACGCGATCCGCTCCGCGTGCGAGAACTGCGTCATCCGGTCCGCGTCGCCGCTCAGCACGAGCACGTGCGTGTGCTTGAGGCCGGCGAGCGCCGCGTACCGGTTGTGGGTGCCCAGGGTCTCGATGAAGTCGGCCAGCACGCGGACCGGGTTCGCGTCGAGCATCTCCACCGTGAGGTCGACGACCTCCGGCGGGATGTCCTTCGCGCCGAAGGCGAGCGAGCGGACGGCCCGCCGCGTCAGCTGGCCGCCGGCGGCACGGACGAACTCGACCAGCCCGGGCCGCCAGTCGGCGAGCCTGCCGAGGTTGCGGGTCAGCGGGTTGTAGCGGGACAGCAGCGGCCGGGGCAGGCCGCTCTTGCCGACCTCGCCGGCGGAGGTGCCGATGAACGCGACGCCCCAGACCTGGTCCTCGAACAGCTGCGGTCGCTGCTCGGCGAGCGCCATGATCGTCATGCCGCCCATGGAGTGGCCGACGAGCACGACCGGGCCGCCGACCTTGGCGAGCACCTCGCCGAGGTCGCGGCCGAGCTGGTCGATCGAGCTGGAGGCCTCGGTGGCACGGCCGGACCGGCCGTGGCTGCGCTGGTCGTAGAGGACCTGGCGGACGCGGGGCTCGGTCAGCTTCGCGAGGGCCTCGCGCTGGAAGTGCCACGAGCGGCGGTCGAGGGCGAAGCCGTGCACGAGGACGACCGTGAGCACGGGCGTGCCGCCGTCGGCCGGGTCGACCTCCTCGACGGACAGCTCGATGCCGTCCTCGGTGATGACCGTGTACTCGCGGTCCGGCGTCGGCGCGCCGCGCTCGTCGTGTGCCGGGAGCTCCTCGTGGCGCTTGCGGGACACCCCGACCGCGATGGCCGTGCCGGCAAGGCCGACACCGATGGCGGTGCCGATCAGCGCGCCGACCTTCTTCGACACCGTCACGCCGCCCTCCCCTCGCGGGCTCGGTGGGGTCGTTCGCGGTCCGCTCCGCTCACCGGTAGCTCCGCACGACGCGGGGGCGGTACATGCCGGTGACGACCTCGTAGTCGATGGTGCCGAGCGTGTCCGCCCACTCGGTGGCGGTGGGCTCGCCCCTGGTGCCGTCGCCGAACAGGACCACCTCGTCGCCCTCGTCGACCGTGTCGTCGCCGCAGTCGACGACGATCTGGTCCATGCAGACGCGGCCGGCGATCGGCCTGCGCCTGCCTCCCAGCCACACGTCCATGCGGTTGGACAGCGCCCGGGAGACGCCGTCCGCGTAGCCGACCGGGACGAGGGCGAGGTTGGTGTCCTGTGTGGCCGTCCAGGTGTGACCGTAGGAGACGGACTCGCCTCGCGGGACGCGCTTGGTGAGGGCCACGCTCGACCGGAACGTCATCGCGGGCCTGAGGTTCTCCTGGTACGGCAAGGGGTTCAGGCCGTACATGGCGATGCCGACGCGGACGAGGTCGAAGTGGAGGTCCGGGCGGTCGAGGGTGGCGGCGGAGTTCGCGATGTGCCGCATGGGTGTGAGGCCGGCGTTGGTGGCGACGTCGTAGGCGTGGGCGAAGCGCTCGGCCTGGCGGTCGGTGGCCGGGTGGCCGGGTTCGTCGGCGCAGGCGAGGTGGGACCAGATGGCGACGACCTCCACGTGGCCGCCCGCCTGGGCCTTGGCGGCGGCGTCGACGAGGTCGGGCCAGTCGCGGGGCTGGCAGCCGTTGCGGGAGAGGCCCGTGTCGATCTTGAGGTGGACGCGGGCGGGGGTGCCCGCCCTGCGGGCGCCGTCGACGATGCCGGTGAGTTCGCGCACGCTCGACGCGGACAGGTCGATGCCCGCCTCGACGCCGGGGGCGAGGTCGGTCTCGGGGACGTCGAGCCAACTCATGACGCGGGCGGTGATGCCACCCTCGCGGAGGTCGAGCGCCTCGGCGAGCGAGCAGGACCCGAGCCAGGTGGCCCCGGCCTCGAGCGCGGCCTTCGCGACGGGCAGCGCGCCGTGCCCGTACCCGTCGGCCTTGACCACGGCCATGACGGCCGCCCCAGCGGCACGGGCGGCAAGGAGCGCGACATTGTGCCGGATGGCGTCGAGGTCGACCACCACCTCGGCCCGCAACTGATCAGCCATAACGCATCTCATGCTCCCACAACCCGCGTGTCCAACACCCAGAGCCCGCGTGTCCAACGCCCAGAGCCCGTGTGTCCAACCAAACCGACCGGCGAGTTCAACCGAACCGACCGCCGAGTTCAACTAATCCGAGCAGTCGACTACCGGCCGGATTTGTCGAACTCGCGGGTCTGGATTGTTGGACACGCGTGTCACGAGTGTTGGACACGCGAGTCACGAGTGTTGGACACGCGTGTCAGGAGCGTTGGACACGCGGTGGGACAGGGCGGAGCGGATGGCGGCGGGGATCGCTTCCAGGATTCGCGAGGCTGGGACGGGGACGCCCACCTCCGTGCCCGCTTCGGCGGCCAGTTCTCCCGCCCGGACGTGGGTCCAGGCGGCGCAGCCCGCCGCCAGCCACGGGTCCAGGCCTGTCGCCAGCAGGGCGCCTATCAGGCCTGTCAGCACGTCGCCCGAGCCCGCGGTGGCCAGCCAGGAGGACGTGGCCGGGTTGACCAGGGTGCGGCCGTCGGGGGCCGCCACCACCGTCGCGTTGCCCTTCAGGAGGACCACGCTGTTCAGGCGGGTGGACAGGGCGCGCGTGGCGGCCACCCGGTCGGTGCCCAGCTCGATGCCCAGGGGGCCCGCGATCCGGGCGAACTCGCGGTCGTGCGGGGTCAGGACCACCGGGACGTCCGGGTCGCGGGCGTCCCACAGCGACTGGTCGGCCGACAGGAGCGTGATGCCGTCGGCGTCCACGCAGGTCGGGACCGCGTCGTTCAGCACGGCGGTCAGGATGTGCCGGCCGGCCTGGCCCGTGCCGAGGCCGGGGCCGACGACCCACGCCTGGACGCGGCCCGCGTCCTCGACCGTGCCCGTCGCGACCAGCTCCGGCCAGCGACCGCGGACCACGTCGGCCGCGTAGCCCGCGTACCGGACCATGCCCGACGTCGCCAGCACCGCCGCGCCGCACGACAGCACGGCCGCGCCCGGGTACGTCGCCGAGCCGGCCGCCACGCCGGTGACGCCCTGCGTGTACTTGTCGTCCTTCGGACCCGGCACACGCCACGCGTAACCCACGTCGTCGGGCTCCAGCGCGATCAGGTCCGGGTCGGGCAGCTCCGGGCCGAGGCCGATGTCGACCAGGCGCACCTCGCCGCAGTGCGTGGTGTTGAGCACGTGCACCGGCTTGCGGGCGCCGAACGTCACGGTCACGCCAGCCCGCACGGCCGGCCCGTCGACCGCGCCGGTGTTCGGGTCGACGCCACTCGGCAGGTCCACGGCCAGGATCGGCACGTCCACCGCCTCGACCAGCGCCGCCGCGGCCGGGCGGAGCGCGCCGCGTGCCTGCAGGCCCACGATGCCGTCGATGACCAGGTCGGGATCGTCCAGCGAGTCGGAGATCCGGCCGCCGGCCTTGCGCAGGGCGGCGAGGCCCTCGGCGTGCGCGCGGTCCGGATTCAGCAGCACCGCCGTGACCGCCACCGAACGCCGGCGCAGGAAGGCGCCGGCCCACAGCGCGTCGCCGCCGTTGTTGCCGGCGCCGACCAGCAGCGTCACGCGCCGACCGGCCGTGCCGCCGGTCAACTCCCGGAGCAGCTCCGCCGCGGTCACGGCGATCCCGAACGCGGCCTTCCGCATCAGCGCACCCTCGGGGGTGCGCGCCAGCAGCCGGTCTTCGGCGGCCCTGACCTGCTCGGTCGTCCACACCCCCAGCACGCGCTACTCCACCGTGACGGACTTGGCGAGGTTGCGGGGCTTGTCCACGTCGTAGCCGCGGGCCCGCGCGATCTCGGCGGACAGCACCTGCAACGGCACGGTCGCGACCAACGGCTGGAGCAGCGTCGGCACCGCGGGGATCTCGACCAGCTCGTCCGCGAACGGCCGGACCGTCTCGTCGCCCTCCTCGGCCAGCACGATCGTGCGGGCACCGCGGGCCTGGATCTCCGAGATGTTCGACACCATCTTCGCGTGCAGCACCGCCCGCCCCTTGGGCGACGGCATCACGATGACCACCGGCAGGCCCTCCTCGATCAGCGCGATCGGGCCGTGCTTCAGCTCGCCGGCCGCGAAGCCCTCGGCGTGCATGTACGCCAGCTCCTTGAGCTTCAGCGCGCCCTCCAGGGCCACCGGGTAGCCGACGTGGCGGCCGAGGAACAGCACGGCCTTGGCATCGGCCAGCTGCCGGCCGAGCCCGCGTACCTGATCGGTCGTGCCGAGCACCTTGCGCACGGCCGCCGGCATGGCGCACAGCTCGTTGAACTCGCGGGCGATCTCGTCTGGGTACTTCGTGCCGCGGGCCTGCGCGAGCGCGAGGCCGACCATGAGGTTCGCCGCGATCTGCGCCAGGAACGTCTTGGTCGACGCGACGCCGACCTCCGGGCCGGCGTGCGTGTACAGCACGGCGTCGGACTCCCGCGGGATCTGCGCGCCGTTGGTGTTGCACACGGCCAGGACGCGGGCCTTCTGCTCCCGCGCGTGCCGGACGGCCTCCAGGGTGTCGGCGGTCTCCCCGGACTGGGAGACCGCGACGACCAGCGTGTCCCGGTCGAGCACGGGGTCGCGGTAGCGGAACTCGGACGCCAGCTCGACCTCGACGGGCAGGCGGGTCCAGTGCTCGATGGCGTACTTCGCGACCAGGCCGGAGTGGTAGGCGGTGCCGCAGGCGACGACGAAGACCTTGTCGACGTTGCGCAGCTCCTGGTCGGTCATGCGCTGCTCGTCGAGGATGACGCGGCCGTCGACGAAGTGGCCGCGCAGCGTGTCGGCCAGCGCGTCGGGCTGCTCCTCGATCTCCTTGAGCATGAAGTACTCGTGGCCGCCCTTCTCGGCGGCCGAGAGGTCCCAGTCCACGTGGAACGGGCGGGTCTCGACGTCCGCGCCCTCCAGGTCGGTCACGTGGTAGCCGTCGCGGCTGATCGTGACGACCTGGTCCTGCCCCAGCTCGACGGCGTCCCGGGTGTGCTCGATGAACGCGGCGACGTCGGAGGCGACGAACGTCTCACCCTCCCCGACGCCCACCACCAGCGGAGAGGACCTCCTCGCGGCCACGATGAGGTCCGGCTCGTCGACGTGCGTGACGACCAGGGTGAACGCGCCGGTCAGGCGGCGGCAGACGGTCCGCATGCTGGCCGGCAGGTCCTTGCTGGTGGCGTACTCCTTGGCGACGAGGTGCGCCACGGTCTCGGTGTCGGTGTCGCTGGTCAGCTCCACGCCGTCCGCTTCCAGCTCGGCGCGGAGGGCGGCGAAGTTCTCGATGATCCCGTTGTGGATCACGGCCACCCGGTGCGCGGCGTCGCGGTGGGGGTGGGCGTTGCGGTCCACGGGCGGCCCGTGGGTGGCCCAGCGGGTGTGCCCCATGCCGGCGGTGCCGGCGAACGTGTCGCGCCCGACCTCGTCGAGCCGGGCCTCCAGGTTGGCGAGGCGACCGGCCTTGCGCTCCACCGCGAGTTCCCCGGGCCCGGTCAGCACGGCGACGCCGGCCGAGTCGTACCCGCGGTACTCGAGGCGTCGCAACCCGTCGACCACGACGTCGAGAGCCTGGCGGTGCCCCACGTATCCGACGATTCCGCACATGCCCGAGAGGGTAACGAGTTGCCCGCGCGCCGTCCGCCGCTAGGGTTCCTGCCATGGCCGTGAAGCCGAGGCACCTGTTCGAGGAACTGTCCCATCGCGGGCCACACCAGGTGCTGCGGGGTGATCTCGCCCTCATCGGGTTGCCCGGGGTGGTGTTCACGCCGCGGTCGGGACTCGGCCTGCCCGCGGTGGCGTTCGGGCACGGGTGGATGCAGCCCGTCGATCGGTACCTCGGGTTGTTCCGGCACCTCGCGTCGTGGGGGTTCGTCGTGGCGGCGCCCGCCACGCAGCGGGGCCCGCTGGCGTCCTCACGCCTGTTCGCGGCAGACCTGGTGTCGGCGTTGGACGTGTGCACCGGCGTGCGGCTCGGCGAGGGCTCGATCAGTGTGTCGGCATCGTCGCTGGGCCTGGCCGGACATTCGACCGGCGGCGGCGCGGCAGTGCTGGCGGCGGCGGACGACCCACGGGTGCGAGCGGTGGCGACCCTGGCCGCGTCGCAGACCAAGCCCTTCGCCACGGACGCCGCGGCCCGGTGCGCCATGCCGTCGATGCACCTGGCCGGCGGCGCGGATGTGGTCGCGCCTTACGTGGGACACGCTCGGTTGATCGCCGCCAACTGGGGCGGACCCGCGCAGCTGCGGGTGTTGCCCAAGGTGGATCACATGGGGTTCGCGGAGGGGCGGCACTGGAGCGGGCTGCTGATCCCCGGGTCTTCTCACCACGGGGCGTTGCGGATCGCCCGGGTCTTGTTGACGGCGTTCTTTCTGGTGCATCTCGCTGGTCAGGAGCGGTTCCGGGTGCTGCTCGACGCGGATGTCAAGGGTGCGCCCATCGAGGACACCGCCGAACTGGTCGCCTGACGAACCGCGAACGTACGACTTCGCCGGGAAAGTTATCCACAGGCCCGTTTGACCAGCCGTTTTGTCGGTCCCTGCCGATAGAATGGCCTCGGGGCAGCCCCCCGGGACAGGGTGGGGGGCGCCCACAGTAAGGCGAAGTTTCTGGCAAAGGCGCTGGTCAGCGCTTGGGGGTCTTCGGCTTCTCCGCTGGGTCGCGGCCCACTATGCCGCTGAAGTTGGCCGCCGGGTCCTGGTCGTCGAACAGGGAGCCCGTCGTGCGCCATTTGCTCTGGCGGGTCTGGTCGCCGCCCTGACCGCCGCCCTGGCCCATGCCGCCCATCGGCATGCCGCCCATCGGGGCGCCCTGGGCGCCCGCGGCGCCGCCTGCTGCCGCGCCGGCCGAGGCTGCGGCGGCGCCTGCCGCCGCGTGGTCGCTGCTGCCGTCGGGGACCTGGGCACCCACCATCGTGCCGGGGCCCGGGGTGGTCGACTGGCCCGGGGTGCCGGCGCCGCTGAAGTCACCTCCGCCACCGCCGATGCCGCCGCCCGTGCCGCCGCCGATGCCGCCCGCGTCGCCTGTGGTGTCACCGCCCAGGCTCGACGGGGTCGACACGTCCGGCAGGCCCGGGGTTGGGTCGCCCGCGTCGAAGTCGAAGTCGTACGACGTCGGGGTGCCGTCGTCCACCGTCATCTTCATCTGGGAGCTCTGGCCGGGGACCTGTTCCAGGGTGATGGCCGCGTCGCCGTCCTGGATCATCGCCTTGCCGTCCGGGCCGGCCTTGATCACGCCGTCCTCGTACGTCTCGCCCGGCTCGTCCGGGGTGAAGTCCACCTCGTACTCGCGGGGTTCGCCCTCGCCGTCGTCCACGGTGACCTTGCTGCGGCCGCGGACGTCCGGCTGGCCGACGGTGATCGTGCGGTCGCCGTCCTTGATGGTGGCCGTCTTCGGGACGCCGCCGGTCGCGGTCGTGCCGCTGCCGGGGATCGGCAGGCCCGTGACCGGGTCGATCGCGCCGGTGCCGCCCGGCATGCTGCTGCCCGGGGTGCCGATCCCGCCGGGCAGTGTCGAGCCGGGCAGAGTCGATCCGGGCAGTCCGGACGGGGTCGTGGCGCCGGACGGGTCCGTAGACGAGCCCGGGGTGAGGCCGGACGGCAGGTCACCCGGCTTGACCGACGACGGCAGGGGCGTGTTGACCGGGGGCGGGGTGTACGAACTCGACGGCGACGTGCTCGACGACCCGGACGTGCCCGTCGAACCGGTTGATGACGACGACGGCGGCGGGGTGTAGGTACCGGAGGGGTTCTGCGAGTACGGGTTCTGCGTGCCCGACGGGTTCTGCGACGGGCTGCCGGCGGCGGCGAACTTGTTCTCGTACTCCTTGAGGACCTTGTTCAGCTCCTCGTACTGCGTGTTCACCGCCTCGAACGCGTCGTCGCAGGCCTGCTTGAACGTCACGTACATCGTGTCGTGGAGGTCGACGTTGAAGGAGTTGCGGATCCACTTCTTGCACTCGCGGATCGTGTACTCCTTGTTCTCGTCGTTGAGACCGCAGTCGTCCGCCCGCAACGTCGACTCGAGGTTGCTGCCGGTGCTGGCGTCCACCCAGGCCGCGACCTCCAGCACCTCGTCCTGCGAGTGGAAGTCCCCGCTCGCGAGCTTGACCACCTTGCCCGCGATGTCCGCCGTCGCGCTGCCGACCAGGCCGCGGCAGTTCTGGTACAGCGAGATGATGTCGTCGGCCTTGTCCTTGCAGGCCGTGAAGATGTTGGTGACCGCCGTGTCGATCAGGTCGGGCGCGGTCTGCAGGTACTCCAGCAGGTCCTTGATGTTCGGCGCCAGCTTCTCCGACCAGTTCTGGAAGGAGGCGTTCGCCGCGGGGCCGGACCAGTC
>NZ_JBJMIE010000381.1:0-16931 GCF_045807065.1 Actinophytocola sp.
CCGGTCCTGTTGCCCGGTGCGCGGATCGGCGCCGGCACGGGCGTCGTCCGGACGAGCACGCGCGTCGCGTCCGTCGAGGTCGTTCCCGGGACCACCACGTGGCTGCCCGAGACCGCCGTCGGGGCGTACTCCCCCGTCACCGCCCGGCACGTGGTCACCAAGCGGTTCAACCCCGCGCTGCCGGCGACCGTCGACATCCACTACCGCGAGACGTCGCCGAACTGCCGCGCGCTGGTCAACCGCACCACGGCCGTGGTGTTCCGCAACGCCGCCGGGGCCGTGGTCGGCGGCGGCCGGGCCGCCCCGGACGTGCCGATCGTGTTCCGCGACACCCACGGCAAGGACCTCGGCGGGGACTGGCGACGGCCCTCGTCACCGTCGTGCTCGCCAGGCGACCGTGAGACGTGGATCGTGCCACCCGCCGGACAGCCCGCGACGGCGGTCGACGCGCGGACGGAGACCTATCCGTACTGCGACCTGTCAGGGCCGGCCTAGGGGGACGGTAGGCGGGGCGCGGCCACATCGCCGGGGGGCGACGCGGGCCAGGAGTGCTGCTCCAGAGGGTTCCCACAGCGGGCCTGTCTCGATAAAGTCGTTGTGGGAGCGCTCCCAAATCCTCATGGAGGAGGAGGACATGTGGCAGTGACGCCTCGAACGATCGCCACGGCTGTGGCCGTCCTGGCCCTGACAGCTCTGAGCGTCACGGACGCCTCCGCCGCGACACCCGACGGGCCGTGCCCCGGGGGCCCCTTCGGCCCTCCGCTGCCCTCCCCGAACCCGGCCGCGACCAAGATCGCGGACGGGTTCAACTTCCTGGAGGGCCCGACCTGGGACGCCGCGACGCAGACCCTGTTGTTGTCCGACATGTACGACGGCACCGGCCCGCAGAACGTCCAGCCCGCCGACATCCTGCGGTTCACCCCCGCGACGGGCACGTTCACCACGTTCGTCGAGGACGCGGGCAGCAACGGGTTGGCGATCAGCCGGGACGGCACCTTCGTCGTCGCGGCAACCCATGACCAGCGCAGCGTGTCCTCGTACAACCTGGCGACCGGCCAGCGGACGACGATCGCGGCGAACTATCAGGGGCACCTGTTCAACTCACCCAACGATGTCACCGTCGCCGCGAACGGAACGGTCTACTTCACGGACCCGAACTTCCAGCGCGCGAACCGTCCGGATGAGATGTCCGGCAGGACCGGCGTCTTCCGCATCACGAACGGCGTCGTCGCCCTGATCGACGACACGATCCGCCAGCCGAACGGAATCGAGCTGTCGCCGGACGGCAGGACTCTTTACGTCGGCGGCAACGCCACGGGCAAGATCTACAAGTATCCCGTCAACGCGGACGGCAGCACCGGCCCTCGCAGCGACTTCGCGTCGCTCGGCGGCACCGACGGCGGCACGGTCGACTGCGCCGGAAACGTCTACCAGGCCACCTTCGACGACGGGAAGATCCACGTGTTCTCCCCGGCCGGTCAGTCCCTCGGCACGATCTCGGCCGGCCGCAACGCCACCAACGTCGCGTTCGGCGGCCCCGACCGGACCACCCTCTACATCACGTCGGGAACCCCGTCCAGCGGCGGCAACACCGGGAACTTCGGGCTTTACCGCATCCACCTGAACGTCCCCGGCTGGCCCTACTGAACCGCGGGGTCGGGCGTCGGCGGAGTGGAGCGTCAGGGTGGTGTCGCGGCGGCGGTCGCGGGTGCGGTGGCCAGGACGGCGGCCGCTGCGGTGGTGGCCAGGACCGCGGCCACCGCATAGGGCGCCCATCCGTCCCGGACCGTGTCGTGCAGGACCGCGACCCCGAGGACGGACGGTGCGATGACCTCGACGATCCACAGCACGGCGGTGACCGGGCCGACCTGCCCGTGCTGGAGCGCGTGGGTGTAGAGCAGCATCCCGGTCACCCCGAAACCGACCAGCCCCCAGGTGAGGGGGTCGGCGGCCAGCGCACCCAGGACGGCAGGCAGGTCCCCCGACAGCGGCAGCGCGCGGGCACACAGCGCCGCCCCACCGAACGCCAGACCAGCCAGGGCCGCGCTCGCACCGGGTGAACCGGCCCGCGCGGCGACCCATCCGCAGACCGCGACCACGACCGCCGCCGCGACCAGCCCGAACCGCACCGCGCCCGAGGGCTGTATCTGCTCCTGCGGACCCGCCGACAACGCCAGCACGGCAAGCGCGAGAACCGTGACGGCGACGGCGACACTGTCGCGGCGGCGGAGCCGGGCGGCCAGCACGACGCGGGCCCCCAGGACGGTGACCGCGAGGGAGCCCGCGAGGACGGCCTGGACCTGGTAGACCGCCAAGGTGCGCAGCGCCACGAGCGAGGCCAGCCAGGCCAGCCCGTCGCACCCGAGTCCGGCCAGGTACAGCGGCTGACGCAGGGTGTGCAGGGTGCCGGTGCTGCGTCGGGCGGCAAGGGCCTGACTCACCGAGGCGGCACCGTAGCCGACCGCCCCGACCACCGCGAACCCCAACGCCACCACGGGAGCGACGGTCACGACCGAGCACCCTGCGCCGGCGCCGGGTCGGTGGAGGGTGTCCCCCTGCCGGCGCGATCGGCGGCCCGCATAGCTGGGTCGTACATCGGCCGCAACCTCCCGACCTGGTAGATCGGCAACCAGACCGCGGCGGCACCGAGCACGTTGACCGGGCAACCATACCGGTGTCAGCCGACCAGTCGCTGGGCGACCACTCGCCCCTGCCGGGTCTGCGTTCGCTGTCATCGAGCACCGCCTGGTACGCGGCGCCCGCCGACTTCCCCGCGCCCGGGAATCGCCCGCATGGCCCCGTCGCCGGGGTGGGACGTGCCACCTCGGCGACAGTGTGCCGGTGTCATGCCGGGTCGGTCATGCGGTGACGTACCAGTAGTGGTGACAGCGCCATCAGCCGGACGTGATAGGGGTCCCAGCGGGACATGGCGAAATGCAGCACCGAACTGTTCGAGCTGTCGGGATGCAGGAACGCGCCGTAGAGGCCGGGGTACTCGGCGCCGTCGGCGGCGACCTCCCCGCTGGTCCACGGACCGGTCGGCCGCGGCGCGGTGCGCAGGACGATCGCGGCGCGGTGCTCGTCCAGGTGCAGGGCGATCCACTGCCTGATGACCGTGTTGTACTGCACCGAGAGCTCGCCGATCGGACCGGGCAGCACCGGGGCCGCGCGGTCGATGCCGCCCTGTTCCCAGGCGATGCCCGTCCAGTACTGGTAGGCGTTCGGTGAGCCGACCGCCCTCTCGCCGACCCGCGCGACGCGTGCGTCACCCAGCCGGCCGTTGGGGGTGCCGAACAGGTAGACCCAGCCGTCGGCACGGGCGAACGCCCCGAGCTGGAAACCCGTGCCGCCGCCCTGGTTGGGCCACCGCGCGGCGGGCGGCTTCACCCAGGTCTGCCCGCCGTCGTCGGAGTGGGCGAGGCCCGCGTAGTTGGTCGTCCACCTCCCGCCGGTGCCCCACGACCGCACCGACATGTAGTGCAGGTAGTCGCGGGACCCGGTGGCGATCGCCGCCGTGGGGATGACGCTCGCCTCCGACACGCCCGGGTCGTGGCCCAGCAGCTGTGCCGCGTGGCCGGGCCGGTCGGTGATCATCGAGTCGATGCTCAGGCCGTCGGTGAGGTCCGTGTCGGTCGAGAACGCGAGCGTGTTGAACCGCCAGTCCGCGGTCTCCGGGCCCGCGCCCTGGCCGCCCCAGCCGACGCCGTAGGTGTCGCCGAACGCGATGGCCACCCGGCCCCGGCTGTCCCGCCACATGATCCCCAGATCGGTGGCATGCACCGCGAAGCGCGTCGCGGTGTGGTTGATGTCGCCCTCGCCCTGTCCCGCGATGAGCGCCACCACTCGTGCCCGCGCCGCCATCGTCGTCTCCCTTCGTTCGCTGTTCTGCGTACTGGGCAAAGGGATGCCACGACGAGAACGCCCACTTGACGTGCGGGGCCCTTGATCATCGTGTCGATCGTCGGCTGTTCACCCGTGCTCGCTCGCCTCGCCATCGGCTGTGGCGACGTCGTCGAGCAGCCTGTCGGCGACATCCGCCAGCCGGGTGCCGGCAAGGCGTGCGGCTGCGGGGAGTGCGGCGTGCCAGGTGCGGGTGGTCAGCAGTTCGACGACCAGTCGGCGGGTCACGTCGGCGTCGGGGACCACGTCGGCGATCCGGGCCAGTGCCCGCGCCCGTTCCTGGGCGTCGGTGAGCTGCCGGACGAGTCGTTCCGCTCGGGTGTGCTCGCCCGCTTCCGCGATCGTGACCGCGATCTCCGTCCACGCCCATTCCCGCCAGTAGGCGTCGCGGAGCGTGTCCGCGGTCTCCTGGGCCTCGTCGTGGTCGCCGAGCGCCGCGAGGGCGTGGGCCAGCTTGGCGTGTGTCCCGTCGGCGTGGTCCGCGTCCTCGTGGTCGTCGAGCTGCTGCCGCGTCCGGTCGATGAGCTCGCGGGCACGATCCGCGTGCCCCGCGAGGGCCGCCGCGATCGCGACGTTGGCCGTCGCCGTGGCTCGCCAGTGCAGGTGGTCGCCGGTCGAGGCGGCCAGCCGGACCGCCTCGTCGTAGTCGCCCATGGCGGCGGCCTCCCTCGCGAGGAAGGCCTGCGTGGCGGTTCGCTCGAGTGACTCGTCCATGCGCTCGACCTCCTGCTCCGCGGCACGGCTGAGCTCTCGCGCGCGTGCCGGGTCGCCCGCCGCCGCGGTCGCGGTCGCCAGGCTGGCCAGGGACCGCGACCGGAGCGCGAGGTCGTCGATCTCGAGGGCGAGCCGTCCGGCGGTCACGAACCCGCCGCCGCCCGCGACCGCCACGACGAACAGCTCGAGGATCTCGGCACGTGCCGTCGGATCCGTGGCCGCCGCGATCCGCCGCACCTCGTCCGTGAGCCGTTCGGCCGTCGTGCGGTCTCCCGCCTTGCCGACGACCTCGATCAGGCCGGTCAGTGCGCTCACCCGGTAGCGCTCGCCGCCGATCCGACAGACGTGCGGTTCCGCCGCGGCGGCCACCCGCAGAGCGCGGACGCGGTCGCCCTGGTCCGCCAGGACGGCGGCGAGCGTGGTCAGCAGGGCGGCCAACCGCCCCGGGTCGACGATCTGCCGCGCGCGGCTCTCGGCCCTGTCGGCGAGCGCGTGGGCCCGGGCCCTGTCGCGGTCGGCCACGGCCGCGGCGACGACCACCGTGGCGAGGGCGTGGGCGGCGGGGGAACGGATCGCGTCGGCGAGCCGCTGGGCTCGGTCGACCTCGCCCGCGGCGGCCGTCGCCGCGGTGAGCCCGACCAGTGCCCCGTCCCGGGCGTTCGCCTCCGTGAGCTGGTCGATGCCTGCCTCGGCGTGGTCGAAGTCGTCCGCTGCCGCATGGGCCTCGATGACCGAGACCGCCGCGTCCGTCGGGGTCCACGCGCTCCTAACGAAGTCGCCCGTCCCGGCGCGGGCGTCCTCCTCGGCGACCTCGTCGGCCACCTGCTCCGCGATCGCGAGGAGCCGCCGCGTCCGGTCGTGGTCGCCAGCGGTGGCCGCCGCCCGGACGAGCCCGATCAGTGCCACGGCCTGCCGTTGCGGGTCCCAGATGGCGTCACGCAGCCGCTCCCCTCCTCCGGGATCGCCGGCGCGCGCGACCGCTCCGGCGAGGTCCGACAGCGGCACACCCCGGAACCAGGGTTGGGAGACCTCGTGCACGGCGTCCTCCGCGCTCGCCGCGAGCCTGCGCGCGCGGTCGCCGCCGACCGCGTCCATCAGCTCCGTCAGCAGGTGCACGCGGCGCCAGGGGTCGTCGATCTCCGCGATGAGGGCCTCGGCCCGGTCGTGGTCGCCGGTCAGCGTGGCGCACCTCGCTTCGGCGGCCCGCCGGTTCCGGGGGTCGCTGATAGCGGCCAGGAGCCGTGCGGGGTGCTTGCGGCGACCTGCCCTCGTCGCGGCCACCGCGAGCAGGGCGGTGGCGTGGTCGCGCAGCTCGGGATCCGGTACGCCCACCGCCTGGCGTTCGAGCTTGGCGACGAACCGTTTGCTGTCCGGTCCCCCGCGCGAGTAGGCGGCCTCCGCCATCTTCACGACCGCGTCCATCCGGAACTCCGGGTCGGTGATTCCGTTGGCCAGCGACATCGCGCGGGTCGGACGGTCGAGTGTCACCCACAGCGCCGGCAGTTCGGGCGGAATGTGCACGTTGCGTTCCGCGACGTCGTCGCGGGCCACGGCGAGCAGCAGGAGCGCGGGGAAGTCGGCACGCGTGGCGGCGAGGTCCGTCGCGGTGGCGATCTCGGCCAGGGCCAGGCCGTCGCCGCCGGTGACGTCGAGCATCCGGGTGTGCCGCGCGCGGTCGGTGGCCAGCGCCACCAGCCGGGGCAGGTCCGCGGTGGCGGCGAGCATCCTGGTGTACCCGCGAAGCAGGTACACCGAGGTGTTCACGGGCCACCGAAGGGCCTGTTGCTCGCCGGCCCACTCGTGGAGCCGGTCCCGGAAGCTCGCGAGGCGCGCGCCGTACTGGGCTTCGGCGATCTCTCGCAGGGTCTCGTGGCCGAACAGGTACACCTTCGCGGGAGCGTGATCCGGTCGGTGCCGTCGGACCAGGGAGCTGGGAGCGCGGGTGACGAGCGTTCGCCCGAGCCGGCCGTTGAACAGCGGGTCCAGCTCGTAGGGCGCCCTGTCGGTCAGGTGCTCGATGTCGGCTCTCGTGAGGCCGCCGCCGGAGGCGGTGATCAGGCCGAGCACGTGTTGCTGGAACGTCGACCCGTGCAGGGCGCGGCTCAACTCGCTCTTCGCCAGCCACTCGATGTCCCGCGCGTACCGGGACCCCGTCAGCGCGACGGGCCCGACGGTCCTCAGCGGGTGGTCGCCGGGCACGTCGTCCGGCAGCCCGGGATGTGGTCGGCTGGCCACCAGGACCCGTACCTCCGCCGGTGGCCGCGCCGGGAGCAGCGCGGCGATGCTCGGGCGGGCGGCGCCGTCGGCCGTGCTGGTGTCCTCGTCGAGCCCGTCGACGACCAGCAGCAGCCGCCGGTGTGCCTCGGCACCGCGTCGCGCGGCCAGCCGGAGCAGCCGGGTGAGGTGTCCCGGCCGGGCCCGGCTGCGCATGACCTCGTGCGGCTGTTCCCCGACGAGGGCGGCCAGCTGCTCGAGCAGTGCCTCGGTGAAGGCGTCGCTGTCGGACTGACCGGCGTAGCGGCTGGTGATGAAGAAGGACACCACGTCCACGCCGCGCGGCGGGTGCAGCGCGAACCAGGCGAGCAGTGCGGACTTGCCCGTCCACGGGCCGGCCTGCAGCCACCGGTACGGCTCCTCACCCGCGCAGAACCGCACCAGCTCCGCGACCTCCGCCTGCCGTTCGTACAGCTGCCGGGGCGCGATGTCGGCCAGCTGCTCGCGGTAGGCCGTGAGCGTGAGCTGGGACGCGCCGGCGGGGATGACGTCCGGAAGGGCGGCGCCGGCCGCCGGCAGCGTCGGGAGGACGTTCCGCAGCGCACGCAGGCCGTCGCCGTCGAGCCTGCCGACCGCGCGGTCCAGCCGTGCCGCCGCCAGCCGGGACAGCCCGTCACCGGGGTGGTGGCGGGCGACCACCCCCACGATCCGGTCCCCGACCCACACCGCGGCGCCGGACATGCCCTCCCACGGCGAGACCCCGGCCGAGGTCCCGGTCGCCGCGCCGGCCGGGCCCGCCGGCGGTTCGACGACCAGCTCGAGCGTGCCTTCCCGCCAGTTCGACAGGACGGCGACCGACCCCGTCACGTGCGCCGCGTCGCGGTACTTGGAGCGACCGTCACCACGGGCGGGAACGGTGCCGTCGTCGTTGCGCAGCTTCCAGCGGGGGAACCCGACCGACTGCACCTCCAGGACCGCTGCGCGGTCCCCGATCCCGCCGAACCTCGTCGGCTCGACCGGCCCCTCACCGGGCCGCGGCTCGATGTCCAGCACGGCCACGTCGGAGTCCGCGTCGGCCCACCGCACGGAGGCCGCCGAGCTCCACTCGCCGGGCAGGTCCGGCTCGAACCGCGCGGTGACGGACTCGGCGTCGTGGACCACATGAGCCGCGGTCAGGACGGCATCCGGGCCGATCCGGTAACCGGAACCCCGACGGCGGCTCCCCCCGGCCTCGGTCACGATCAGCTCCGCGACCCTGGCCCGGAGCGGCTCCGGTTCACCCCCCGGTGGCATCACCGCTCCCCGTGCTCCTCAGCGCCGGAGATCGTCGGAGGGCCCGGCTCACCGGGCCGTCGCGGGGCCAGCGTCAGCTTGATCCGCTGCGTGCTGCTCGACGCCAGCGCCGCGTCGGCACCCAGCTCGACCACCAGGAACCGCACCTTCGCCCCGGGTTTCACCTCCTTGCTCATGGCCACCGTCAGCTCCAGCTCCACCGGCCCCAGCTCGAACCTCAACTCGGCGCCGTCTCCCGCGCGCATCGCCTCGACCAGCTCAGCACGCAGCTGAGCGATCATCTCGGCGAGTTCCACAGCCATCGCAACACTCCACTCACAGGAACCGGCTCGTCCGGACGAGCTCCTCCGACATCACAGCCGATCCTGGTCCCTGATGTCGTCCGGTTGGGGAACTCGGGCCGGAAGCGGCGGCCCACGGTGGCCAGCAACGGGTCGCGTCCATCCTGCTCCACCGATGTGCCTGTCGCTCATGAGGTTGCGCCAACTGTCCGAACGAGGAGGATTGGCGGTGCCGGGATCCACGGAGCGGAGGTGGCGGGCGATGGCCGACGACTTCTTCGGCTTCGGGTCCAACCCACTGGAGGACCTTGTCGGCCGGTTGTTCGCCGGTCTCGGGTCCCCCGGCTCGGATACCCGTCGGGCCGACCGCTTCGGGCGTGATCTGACGGCCGCCGCCAGGGACGGGGCGTTGGATCCGGTGGTGGGTCGTGACGACGTGATCGACGAGATCGTCGAGGTGCTGTCGCGCCGCACCAAGAACAACCCCGTCCTGGTCGGGGACCCGGGCGTGGGCAAGACCGCGATCGTCGAGGGCATCGCGGCGCGGATCGCGAGCGGTGACGTGCCGCCGACGCTGAGCGCCCGCCGCCTGATCGCCGTCGACCTGGCGGCCATGCTCGCGGGCTCGAAGTACCGCGGGGAGTTCGAGGAACGGCTCCAGGGCGTCATCGACGAGGTCACCGCGACCAACCGGATGATCGTGCTGTTCATCGACGAACTGCACACCGTGATCGGCGCCGGCAGCGCCGAAGGGGCCGTGATGGACGCGGCGAACATCCTCAAGCCCGCGTTGACCAGCGGCCGGTTACAGGTCATCGGCGCCACCACGGTCGAGGACTACCAGCGACACGTCGCGAAGGACGCCGCGTTGGAGCGGCGGTTCCAGCCCGTGGTCGTGGACGAGCCCTCGGCGCAGGAGGCCGTGGCGATGCTCAAGGGCCTGCGCGCACGGTACGAGGACCACCACGTCGTCCGCATCACCGACGAGGCCGTGGTGGCGGCCGTGGAGCTGTCGGCGCGATATGTCACCGAGAGGTTCCTGCCGGACAAGGCGATCGACCTGATGGACCGGGCGAGCGCGCGGGCGCGGCTGCGGCAGAAGTCGGCGGCGCCGGACATCGTCGCACTCGAGGACAGGGTGCGCCGGCTGACACAGGAGAACGACGAAAGACGCGCCGAGGCGGTCGCGGAGCTGGCCACCGCCCGAGAAGCGCTGGCGACCGCACCGGAAGTAAGCGCGAACGACGTCGCGGAGGTCGTGTCCCGCAGCACGGGCATCCCGGTCGCGCAGCTCACCGAGAGCGAACGACACCGGCTGCTGCACCTCGAGGAACAGCTCCACCGGCGGATCGTCGGGCAGGACGAGGCGGTCGAGGCCGTGGCCGACGCCGTGCGGCGGAGCCGGGCGGGGCTCAAACACCCGCGGCGGCCCATCGGGTCGTTCCTGTTCCTCGGCCCGACCGGGGTGGGCAAGACGGAGGTCGCGCGGGCGCTCGCCGAGGCGCTCTACGGCTCGGCGGACCGGCTGATCCGGCTCGACATGAGCGAGTTCGCCCACGAACACACCGTGACCCGGCTGACCGGAGCACCACCCGGCTACGTCGGCTACGAGGAGGGCGGCCGGCTCACCAGCGCCGTTCGCCGCACCCCGTACTCGGTGGTGCTGCTCGACGAGATCGAGAAGGCCCACCCGGAGGTCTTCAACACCCTGCTCCAGGTGCTGGACGCCGGGCGGCTGACCGACGCGCACGGGCGCACCGCGGACTTCGCCAACACCGTGATCATCATGACGAGCAACCTCGGCGCCGACCAACTACTGGCCGCCGCGATCTCCGCCGTCCCGGTCGAACAGGTGCGCGACCCGTTGCTGGCAACGGTGGGCCGCCACTTCCGACCCGAGTTCCTCAACCGGCTCGACGAGATCATCCTGTTCCGCGGGCTGGACGCCGAGCAGCTGCGCCGGATCACCGCGCTGCTGCTGGAGGACACCCGCGAACGCCTGCGGGAGCAGGACATCACCCTGGAGGTGGACGAGCAGGCGCTGTCGTGGCTGGCCTCGTCCGGCTACGTCCCGGAGTACGGCGCCCGCCCGCTGCGCCGCACCATAGCCAGGGAGGTGGACCGCAGGCTCTCCCACGCGCTGCTGTCGGGTGAGCTGCGCGGCGGGTGGCACGTCACCATCGGCATCGAGAACGACGCACCGGTGCTGACCAGCACCGACCGGGGCGCCCAGGCTCCGGAGTAGTTCTCGAGGGCGTCGCGGCGACGAGTGGTCAGGATGGTGGTGAGGCCGAGCGGGTCGAACTCCTGTCGGTCGTCCGCGCACCGTCGAGTACGCCCACGAGTGCCGAGGCGATGAGGGCGACGGCCCGGTCGTCGTCGTGGGCCAACTGGCGCAGGACGTCTCGTGCGACGGTCGCCGGCATCTCGGCGAGTGCCTGGGCCAGGCGAATCCGCACCGGCGAGTCCGCGGCGTGCGCGGCGAGCTCGGCTACCAGCGCACTCATGATCCGGTCCGCGCACGCGGGGTCCGATGACAGTGTGCCGAGGACCTCGGCCGCCTCGACGTCGTTCGCGCCCTCGACCACCATGTCGACGAGCGTCGGCACGGCCGCGGTCGCGCCACGCGTACCCAGTGCGAGGGCGGCATGCCGGCGCACCGCCGTGTCCGAGTCCCCGAGTGCGTCCGCGAGCACCGCGGTCGCCTCGTCACCGGGCAGCTCGGCGAGCGCGAGGACCGCGCGCCGGCGGATGTCGACGTCTTGCGAGTACACACCGGACGCCACGCTCGCCACACCGTCACCACCCGCCCGCGCGAGGGCCCACCGCAGGGCGCCGGCGACGTTGGGATCGGACTCGGCGAGGACCGCCCCGGCCAGCAGCTCGGTGGGAACCGGCACGTCCTCGGTCGGGGCCAGGACGGTCTGCTGCCGGCGCGCGGCGCTGGGCGAGCTGAGCCCCTGCAGGAGCTGGACGATGCGCAGCACGTCCTGCCAGCCCAAGGGCGCCGAGGCATTCACCGCACGGAGCCGCTCGAGTAGCTCCTGCTCCCGCTCGAGTCGCTCTTCGGTCCGCCGGATGAGGCCGCCGACCAGCGCGGACGGCGCGAAGGCTGGGTCCTCCAGAGCCTGTCCGATCTGCCGCAGCGACATTCCGAGGGACCGCAGGCTCTCCACGTGGAAGATTCGCCGGATGTCCGCGTCGGAGTACTCGCGGTAACCACCCACGGTGCGGCCTGTCGGTCGGACCAGCCCGAGGCGGTCGTAGTGCCGGAGCATGCGGGTACTCACCCCCGAGCGGCGGGCCACCTCGCCGATCAGCACGCGGTTCCCCCGGCCCGCTCCGCGCCGAGCGTGACGATCCGTTGCGCCTCGTCGACGGCCAGGTCGAAACCCGCCTCCGGGTCGCGGAGGAGCCGCTTCGTGGCGCGGGCATGCGCACGCACCACGGGATCCTCGCTCGCCAGTGCTTTCCACAGGGCCGGTTCGATCACGTCGCCGAGCGCGGCGAGCGCCCGGCTCAGACTCAGTCGCACGTTCCGGTCGCCGCGACCGAGTTGTGCCGCCAGTTCCATGGCCAGCTCTTCCCGTTCCCCGGCCGGCACGAGGACGACGGCGGCGCGCCACGCGCTCCGGGCGACCTCGTCGTCGGCGTCGCGCAGCAGCGACCGCGTGATCGCGGGCGACACGCTCCCGTCCCCGATCTTGGACAGCGTGTGCAGTGCCTGGCTGCGCGCCTGAGGGCGCTCGGAAGCCAGCTCGGCGCGCAGCCTGGGCACCGTGATCTCCGCGGGCAGGCGGGTCAACGCCCAGGTCAGCATGTCGCGCACGAAGAAGTCCGGCTCGACGCCGCACCGGGCCACGAGCGCATCGACGAGACCGGGGTCGGGGTGCGTGCCAGCCGCCAGAACCGCCTGGAGCCGCGACGACGAGTTGCCGGCGCCCAACGCCTCCCTCAGGCGTGTGTCCTGTGGACTGCTGTGTGTCGTGTTGACGGGGACCACCTCCTCCTGCACCAGTGAAGACCTTGTCACCGTGTCAACGTCAAGTGCGGTCGACGGCGGATCGAGCGATTGCCCCAACTCCAGGCCGCGGGCAGACGAATTCCACAATCCATTCTCGATCATGTCTCGCGGCACTCGTGCACGACCCGATCGAGTCCCGAAAATTTCGGGCCGTCGACAGCGGACTATTGGTATCGAAACCGCATCACACGCGCCCTTGAACAGAGACTGAAACAGCCGTTAACGTAAGGCGCTCGAATCGAGAATGGCGGTCCGGTACCGAAACTTTCGCATTACAGGAACGGTGATGATCGGGATGAACTCACTGTCTCGCAGAACGTTTCTCGGGGGCCTCGGCGCCGGTGCGGCGATGGTCGCGCTCGGTGCGTGCGGCGGTGGCGAGGACAGCGGGGCGATCAGCTGGTGGCACATCCAGAACACGCCGCCGCTGCTCCCGATCTGGGAGGACCTGGCCAAGAAGTACCAGCAGCAGCACTCCGGCGTCACGTTCGACATCCAGCCGATCGAGAACGAGGCGTTCAAGGCGAGGCTGACCACGGTCACCCAGTCCGGTGACGCGCCGGACATCTTCCAGACCTGGGGCGGCGGCGTGCTGCGCCAGCAGATCGAGGCGGGGCTGGTCAAGGACATCACGGCCGACATCCGGTCGTGGCGCGACACGATCGTGCCCACCGCGTTCAATGCGTACGAGTTCGACGGGAAGACCTACGCGGTGCCCTACGACGTGGGCATGGTCGGCTTCTGGTACAACAGGACACTGTTCGGCAAGGCCGACATCACCACCCCGCCGGCCACCTGGGCCGAACTCCTCGACGCCGTGCGGGTGCTCAAGTCGGCCGGGGTCACGCCGATCGCGCTCGCCGGTGGCGCGAAGTGGCCGGGCCACTACTACTGGACCTACCTCGCCATGCGTGTCGCCGGCGTCGACGGGCTCAAGAAGGCCGAGGCCGACAAGGACTTCAGCGGTGCGGAGTTCGTGCGGGCCGGCACTCTGCTCAAGGAGCTCGTCGACCTGCAACCGTTCCAGAACGGGTTCCTCGGCGCCAAGTACGACGGCCCGGACGGTCAGGCGGCGGTCATGGGCAACGGTCAGGCCGCGATGGAGCTGATGGGGCAGTGGGGACCGACCCAGCAGCGTGAGCAGTCGGGCAAGGGGTTGGGTGACGACGTCGCGTTCTTCCCGTTCCCGTCCGTGGCAGGCGGCCGCGGCAGGACGAGCGACATCATGGGTGGTGGCGGCGGCTTCGCGGTCGGTCACGACGCGCCGCCGGAGGCCGTGGACTTCCTGAAGTTCCTGGTGTCGTTGAACAACCAGCGCAGGGAGGCGGCCACCGGCGCGCTCCTGCCCGTGACCAAGGGCGCCGAGGACGGCATCTCGGACGAGAACCAGAAGACCGTCGCGGCCACGGTGGCCGGGGCGACCGGGTTCCAGCTGTACCTGGACCAGGCGTACGCGCCGTCCGTCGGCCAGACCGTGAACGACAGCGTCGCCTCGCTGATCGCGGGGCAGATGAGCGCGGAGGACGTCGCGAAGGCCGTCACCGAGTCCGCGCAGAATGCTTAGCGCACAACAGGTCCGGCCACGGCCGCACCAGCGGGAGCCGGTATCGGACAGGCGGGCCCGCTCGTCGGGGAGCGGACGCCGGTTGTGGGCCATCGCGCTGTTCCTGCTGCCCGCGGTGGTGCTGTTCGGCCTGCTGGTGCTGGCACCGATCGTGATCGCCATGTACACCAGCACGTTCAAGTGGAACGGTCTCGGCGGGCCGCCGACCAACTTCGTCGGGCTGGCCAACTTCACCCGGTTGTTCGAAGATCCCGTGTTCCTGGGCGACCTGCGCCGCGGCCTGATCCTGATCGTGCTGACACTGGGAATCCAGCTGCCCCTCGCGCTCGGCATCGCACTGCTGCTCAACCAGCGCTTCCGCGGCAGGGCGGTGTTCCGGGTGCTGTTCTTCGCGCCGTTCGTGCTGTCCGAGGTGATCGCCGGCGTCCTGTTCACCATGGTCCTCTCCCCCAACCGGGGTCTGGCCAACCACCTGCTCGGCCTCCTCGGGCTGGCGGAGCTCGGCGGTACCTGGCTCGCCGACCCGAAGACCGTGCTGTACTCGCTGTTCTTCGTGATGACCTGGAAGTACTTCGGCTTCCACATGATCCTCTACCTGGCCGGCCGGCAGGCCATCCCGCCCGAGCTGCTCGAATCGGCCACAGTGGACGGTGCGACACCGTGGCAGGTCTTCCGCCACGTCACCCTCCCGCTGCTCGGCCCGACGATCCGCATCAGCGTGTTTCTCTCGGTCATCGGCACGATCCAGCTGTTCGACCTGGTGTGGGTGCTCACGAGGGGCGGCCCGGTGCACGGGTCGGAGACGATGGCGGTCACGATGTTCGACTTCGGCTATGTTCGCTCCGAGGTCGGCTACGGCACCGCCATCAGCGTCGTGATGTTCCTGATCAGCCTGGCGTTCGCGTTGGCGTACCAGCGGTTCGTGATGCGCCGTGACATCGAGGGAGCCGTGACCACCATGCAGGAGCGGCGATGACGAGACGGACCCCGGCACGCAGGCCGGCCACGACGCGGGCGGCGCCGCTTCTCGCGGTGGCCCGCTACGCGCTGGTGACCGTGATCGGGTTGTTCGTCCTGGTGCCGATCGCGTTCGGCGTGCTCGGCGGGTTCAAGGACAACGGCCAGCTGTCCACCAACCCGTTCGGCCTGCCGTCACCGTGGATCGTCGAGAACTACACCGGCATCCTCGCCTCTCCCCAGTTCTGGCGTCCACTGTGGAACAGCACGTTCATCACGATCGCCAGCACTGTCCTGGTGGTGGGCGTGGCCGCCATGGCGGCGTACGTGTTCGCCCGCTTCGCCTTCCGCGGCAGGGAACTGCTGGCCACCATGTTCGCCGTCGGCCTGATGTTCCCCTTCGCCGTCGCGATCCTGCCCCTGTACGTGCTGCTGCGTGAACTCGACCTGCTCGACAACCCACTCGGGGTGATCCTCCCCCAGGCCGCGTTCGGCCTGCCCGTGACGATCATCATCCTGCGGGCGTTCTTCCGGGCGGTCCCGGCGGAGCTGGAGGAGTCCGCGACACTCGACGGCTGCGGGCCGTTCGGCTTCTTCTGGCGCATCCTGCTGCCCATGGCCCGGCCGGCCCTCGCCACCGTGTCCGTCCTCGCCATCGTGGCCAGCTGGAACAACTTCATGCTGCCACTGATCGTGTTCAACGACCCCGACTCGTGGACCATCCCCGTCGGCGTCACCCAGTTCCACAGCCAGTACGGGGTCGACACGGCACGCGTGCTCGCTTACGTCTCCCTCGCCATGGTCCCGGCCCTCGCCTTCTACGCCGTCGCGGAACGCCACCTCGTCGGCGGCCTCGCCTCCGGCGCCACCAAGGGTTGAGGTTCACCAGCACTGACCGCCGTGACGACGTTGCCGCTTCTGCACCACCTGGTCTCTCCCAGGTCTAGAACATCGAACAGCGAAGACAACGGCACGCGACAAACAACGCATACTGTCAGGAACTCTTAGGACACCCGCCCGCGCCGGCGGCGGACGACGAGGGCCGCCGCCGCGGCCGCGGCTCCTGCCGCCAGCCACACCGGCCACGTCGGGGCGGACGGCGGTGCCGGGGCTTGGCGGGCGTGGACATCCTCCCTGCCGGGGAGTTGGTTGATGTCCGTCGCGCAGGCTTGGTTGATGTTGTTCGTCACCAGGCAGGCCTGTGCCGCGTAGCCCTTCGCGGTGGGGCGGGGGTCGCCGGCCACGAAGGTCGCCGACACCGTGACCTCGCCGCCCGGGGGGACGGTCGGGTGCCACGACGCGAGCCACGGCTCCAGTGTCTCGCCGCCGGGGCTGACCGTTCTGCCTGCCGCACCGACCGGGAGCGACAGTTCCAGATGGACGGTCGCGGGTTCGGCCCGGTTGCTGTTGTGCAGCGTCACCCGGTACTCGAGAGTGTCGCCCGACGACACGGTCGACACCCCGTCCGCCATGGTGATCGACACGTCGTCCGCGGTCGTCGGCAGCGCCATGGCCATCGACGCCAGTACCGGTACCAGCCAGCCGGTCACCGGGTCACCTCGTCGTCGTCGCGGCGGCGCCTGCGCAGCACCGGGATCAGGAAGAACGCGCCGCCCGCCGCCAGCAGGCCGAACGCGACCAGCAGGTACCAGAACACCGGTGAGCCCGTGCCGGCCAGGTCCGGCGCGTCCGGGTCGACCGGCGTGCGCACCGAGCACGGGCACGCGCTGTCCGCCGCGGTGATCGTGTTCCGCACCGTTCCGTCACCACTGGCCGGGTCGTGCACCTCGACCGAGTACACGATCGTGGCGGTCTGGCCGGCCGCTACCGGACCGGACCAGCTCAGCACCGGCACCTCGTAGGCCAGCGTGCCGGCGTTCGCCCGCGCGTCACCGGTGTACCGCGCGTCGTCGAGCACCTCGGACAGGTCGTCGGTCCAGCGGGCCGGGCCGAGGCCGCCGTCGCGGTAGTCGGCGGCGCCGAC
>NZ_JBJMIE010000382.1:0-3006 GCF_045807065.1 Actinophytocola sp.
CCGGCAATTTCCCGGCCCGTGGCTCGTGCTCGCGCAGAATTCCACATACACGACAGCGGGTTGGCGAATGAGATCGTTACGTCCACTCATCACGTGCGACATGTTCTTGCTACGAACCGTGCACAACTTCACTCGGCTCGCCATATCACGATTTGGAGAACTAATATGAAGTTCGGTAAATTCCGGGTCGCGTCGGCCGCCGTCGGGGTGGCGGCCATGCTCGGCGTCGGTGCCGTGGCGGCCACCCAGGCGAACGCCGCGGATCCCAGCATCACCTTCTCCATGGTCCGTTCCGGCGTGGCGGTCACGGCCAACTGCCTGCCGGCGGCCGCGGCGACCGTGCGGGTGGTGTCGCACGGGCAGAACGAGACGCTGACGCTGAAGGCGTCCGGCCTGCCCGCGCTCACCGAGTTCGACCTGTTCATCCTGCAGCTGCCGAACGCGCCGTTCGGCCTGTCGTGGTACCAGAGCGACCTGGTCACCGGCTACGACGGCACGGCGACGGTCACCGTGGTCGGCCGGTTCAACGCCGAGACCTTCGCGGTGGCACCAGGTTCCGGCGCCGCTCCGGTGGTCCACACCGCCGACGCGGCGAGCAACCCGCCGTTCGCCCCGATCCACACCTTCCACGTCGGCTTCTGGTTCAACTCCCCCGCCGACGCCGTCAGTGCCGGCTGCCCCGGCGCGGTCACCCCGTTCAACGGCGACCACACGGCCGGGGTCCAGGCCATGAGCACCCGCAACTTCCCCGATCTCGCGGGACCGTTGCGCCAGCTCGCCTCCTGAGCGGCAGCTGTGCCGAGAGGTCGCGCTGTGCGGTGCCCGGGCACGGGTCCCTCTCCGCGCGACCTCCTCGGTCGGTCGCGGCGAAGCGTCAGGAAAGCCGTTGCCGCTGGGGCACCACCGTGTACTTCGGGTCCTTCGTGGACTCGACGCCCGCCTCGAACACACCGAACCGCTGCAACGCGCTCCCCGCCAGCAACGCCAACCCGGACACCACCGCACCCACCCGGCTGCGCCGGGCCACCGTCACCGCCCCCACGGCCCCCGCGACCGTCAGCCGCTCCGCCCAGGACCGCAGCCGGTGCGGCCGACCCGTCGTGTACGCCGCAGCGACGAGCCCCAGCCGCCGCTCCACCAACCGGGACGCCACCAGCTCGGCCGCGGCGCCGATCGCACCGAGCCGGCGTGCCGGCCCGGCCTCCGAGACGGGCGCGAAGACCATGCCGAGGCCGGCCCCGCTCGCGGCCGCGGACCCGGTGAACACGAACGGCAGCTGCCGGTGCGCCTCGTGCCACGCCGGCACCGCCGTGTGCGACAGCAGAACGGCGGTGTAGGACGCGACGCCGGGCGCGATCGCCGCCGCCGACAGGCCGGCCGGGCGGGCCGCCCAGCGCAGCAGCCGGCCCAGCGCGGTCGCGCGCACCGCCGCGGGCAGCAGCTCGGCAACGCCCGCGAGCCCGGCGCCCGGGCCGTACGCGACCAGGATCCACGTCCCCACGCTCATCGGCGACGTCGGCTTCGCGACCCGCAGCATGTGCAGGAACCGCTCCGGCCGGCCGAGGTCGGCCACCAGCAGGTACATGCTCGCGCCCAGCGCACCCAACGCGCCGACCCGGCCGGCGCGCCGCAGCGACGGCCGGTTCGTGAGGTCCGCGCCCGCGCCGAGCATGGCGGCACCCGCGGACAGGCCGCCGGTGAACAGGTACGCCGCGATCTTCCACTCCCACACCGGCGGCTTGAGCACCGGCCGGCCGTAGTAGGACCGGAACTCGGCACGCGGCACCACCGCCTGCTCACGCCCGCCGTCCGCGCCCCGCCGGGAGAACACGAACGCCCGCTTGTCGGCCGCCCCGGCGTCGCTGCGCGTCTCCCTGGTCATCGCCCGCCCCTTCCCAGGAACGCCGACGCGGCCGCCACCACGAACGCACCCGCCGCCACCGCCGCGTGCCGCCACATCGAGCCCGCGTCCCGGGTCGGCACCACCGGGTCCGGCGGCAGCCCGTACACCTCCGGCTCGTCGAGCAGCAGGAAGAACGCGCCGTCCCCGCCGACGCCGTCGTCCGGGTCCTCGCCGTAGAGCCGCGCCTCGCCCACCCCGGCGGAGTGGAGCTGCTCGACCCGCTGCCGTGCCCGCTCCCGCAGCTCGTCGAGGGGACCGAACTGGATGGAGTCGGTGGGACATGCCTTGGCGCAGGCGGGTTCCAGCCCGTCCCGCAGCCGGTCGTAGCACAGCGTGCACTTCCACGCCCTGCCGTCGTCCTCGCGCCGGTCGATCACGCCGTAGGGGCAGGCGGAGACGCAGTAGCCGCACCCGTTGCAGATGTCGGACTGCACCACGACCGAGCCGAACTCGGTGCGGAACAACGCACCGGTCGGGCACACGTCCAGGCAACCGGCGTGCGTGCAGTGCTTGCACACGTCCGAGGCCATCAGCCAGCGGAACTCGTCGCGCCCGTCGGCGCCGGTGCCCGCGCCGGGCAGTTCGAACGAGGGCAGGCCGAGGTCGACGGGTGCCGTGCCCAGCTCGCCGCCGCCGCGGGGCTGGTCGTGCAGGGCCGAGGAGACCGAGTCGGCGACCTCCCCGGTGACCGACTCCCCCGTCGGCAGGCCGGCCACTCCCGCGTCCTGCCCGCCGAGCCGGCGCGGCTGCTCGACGAACGCGACGTGCCGCCAGCTGTCCGCGCCGAGCATGCCGGTGTTGTCGAACGACATGCCCAGCAGGTTGAACCCGTCGTCGGGGACGTTGTTCCACTCCTTGCAGGCCACCTCGCAGGACTTGCAGCCGATGCACACCGAGGTGTCGGTGAAGAAGCCGACCCGCGCGGGGTGGTCGCGGTGCCCGGCGTCGGCGGCGGGGTCCTCGAGCGGGCCGTACAAGCTGTGCTCAGCCGTCATGCTGTCCGCTCCTGTCTCGGTAGTCCGCCAGATAGGCCGTCAGCGCCGCGCCCCTCGGCCTGCGGCCGGGCCGCACGTCGCAGGTCAGCACCTTGCTCTCCTGGATGA
>NZ_JBJMIE010000383.1:0-34275 GCF_045807065.1 Actinophytocola sp.
CGGCAAGGAGCCGAACAAGGGCGTCAACCCGGACGAGGTCGTCGCGGTCGGCGCGGCGCTGCAGGCCGGTGTCCTGAAGGGTGAGGTCAAGGACGTCCTGCTGCTGGACGTCACCCCGCTGTCGCTGGGCATCGAGACCAAGGGAGGCGTGTTCACCAAGCTCATCGAGCGGAACACGACCATCCCGACCAAGCGCTCGGAGATCTTCTCCACCGCGGACGACGGCCAGACCACGGTCGGCATCCAGGTCTTCCAGGGTGAGCGTGAGATCGCGGTGCACAACAAGAAGCTGGGCACCTTCGACCTGACGGGCATCCCGCCGGCACCGCGTGGCGTGCCGCAGATCGAGGTCACCTTCGACATCGACGCGAACGGCATCGTGCACGTGAGCGCGAAGGACCTCGGCACCGGCAAGGAGCAGTCGATGACCATCACCGGCGGCTCGGCGCTGCCGAAGGAGGACATCGACCGGATGGTCAAGGACGCGGAGGCGCACGCCGAGGAGGACAAGCGCCGCCGCGAGGAGGCCGAGACCCGCAACCAGGCCGAGACCCTCGTCTACCAGACGGAGAAGTTCGTCAAGGACAACGACGACAAGATCCCGGCCGAGGTCAAGGACAAGGTCAACGCCGCCATCCAGGACGCGCAGGAGTCGCTGAAGGGCACCGACGTCGCGGCCATCAAGACCGCGATGGAGAAGCTCGCCACCGAGTCGCAGGCCATGGGTTCCGCGATCTACGCGCAGACCGGCGCGACGCAGGACGCCGGCGCCGGCGCGACGGGCGGTGAGCAGGCGCAGAGCGGCGCCGCGGGTGCCGAGGACGTCGTTGACGCCGAGATCGTGGACGAGGACAAGAAGTGACGTCCAAGCCCGACGGAGAGAACGCAGGTAACGGAGAGGAGCCGCGGGTCGTGGTGCGAGACCGGCGACGCATCGACCCCGACACCGGCGAGGTCCGGCCGCCAGCCCCGGAGACGGGGTTCGGCGCGCCGGAGCCCGAGCTGGCCTCGGCGCCGGAGGACGAGGTGCTGGAGGCCGTTCCGAGCCAGGAGGCCGAGCTGAAGGCGCAGCTGGATGAGCGGACCACCGACCTGCAGCGGTTGCAGGCGGAGTACGCCAACTACCGCAAGCGGATCGACCGCGACCGCGAGGTCGTGGTCAACACCGCCAAGGCCTCGGTGGCCACCGAGCTGCTGTCCGTGCTCGACGACATCGACCGGGCGGCCCAGCACGGTGACCTGACCGGAGCCTTCAAGTCGGTGGCGGACAAGCTCGTCGCGACACTGGAACGGACCGGGCTGGAACCCTTCGGGCACGAGGGCGAGGCGTTCGACCCCGCCGTGCACGAGGCCGTCCAGCACGACACGTCGCCGGACGTGTCCGAGCCGACGGTGACCGCGGAGCTGCGCCGCGGCTACCGCTTCGGCGACCGGGTGGTGCGGGCCGCGCTGGTCGCGGTCACCGACCACGAGCCGGCCGCCCCCGCCAGTCCCGCCACCGAACCGGCCGACGAGCCGGTCGAGGCGGAGATCGTCGAGGGCTCGGTCGAGGAGGAGTCGACGGGGTTCCCCAGCAAGGACTGGTACGACCCCAACAACCCGGACGGCGCGGCCGACAAGGACTGAACAGGGAGGAGGGGACGTCCGGTGAGTGCGAGGGACTGGATCGACAAGGACTTCTACCGCGAGTTGGGCGTCTCGTCCGACGCCAGCGACGCGGAGATCAAGAAGGCGTACCGGAAGCTCGCCCGCGAGCTGCACCCGGACGCCAACCCGGGCAACACCCAGGCGGAGGCGCGGTTCAAGGCCGTGTCCGAGGCCTACGGCGTGCTCGGTGACCAGGAGAAGCGCAAGCAGTACGACGAGGCCCGCCGGCTGTTCGGCTCCGGCGGGTTCCGTCCAGGCGGCTTCGGTGGCTTCGGCACGGGTGGTGGCGGCGGCGGATCGTTCGACTTCAGCGACCTGTTCGGTGGGCAGCAGCCGGCCGGCGCGGGTGCGGCGGGCGGCGGCATCAGCGACCTGCTCGGCAACCTGTTCGGCCGCCGCGGCGGCACCCAGACA
Source organism: Actinophytocola sp. (assembly GCF_045807065.1). Taxonomy (GTDB): domain Bacteria; phylum Actinomycetota; class Actinomycetes; order Mycobacteriales; family Pseudonocardiaceae; genus Actinophytocola. The sequence continues at coordinate 2,062 of NZ_JBJMIE010000383.1, forward strand.
GCGGCCAACCGGCCGCGGCGGGGTGCCGACGTGGAGACCGAGGTGCGGATCGACTTCGTGGAGGCGGTGAAGGGCGCGACCGTCCCGTTGCGCCTGTCCAGCCCGTCCACGTGCGACACGTGCAAGGGCACCGGCGCCAAGCCGGGCACCACGCCGCGCACGTGTCCCACGTGTGCCGGCGCCGGCCTGGTCAGCCGCTCGCAGGGCGCGTTCGCGTTCAGCGAGCCGTGCCGCGACTGCCGCGGGACGGGCCGGATCGTCGACGACCCGTGCCCGGAGTGCGGTGGCGACGGCGTGAGCACGAAGTCCCGCACGCTGACCGTCCGGATCCCGGCGGGCGTCGACGACGACCAGCGGATCCGCCTGGCGGGTCAGGGCGAGCCGGGGTCGGGCACCGGCCACGCGGGCGACCTGTACGTCCGCGTGCACGTGACCCCGCACCCGGTGTTCGGCCGGTCGGGCAACGATCTGACGCTGAAGGTCCCCGTGACCTTCACCGAGCTGGCGCTGGGCACCACACTCGAGGTGCCGACGCTGGACGGCAAGGTGGCGCTGCGCGTGCCGCCGGGCACGTCCAGTGGACGGGTCCTCCGGGTGCGCGGCAAGGGAATCGCGCGCAAGGACGGCCAGACCGGCGACCTGCTGGTGACCCTGCAGGTGGCGGTCCCGGCCAAGTTGGACGACTCGGCGAAGGCCGCGCTGGAGGCGTACGCCGCCACGACCACCGGCCAGGACCCGCGGCCGGAGCTGACCGCGATGCTGGAGAAACGGAGCTAGGCGATGACGGGATTCCCGTTTCCCCCGGGCGCCGACGAGGACACCCCGGTCTTCGTGATCTCGGTGGCCGCGGAGCTGTCGGGCCTGCACGCCCAGACCCTGCGCGGCTACGACCGCATGGGCCTGGTGTCACCCGGCCGGACGTCGGGCGGCGGCCGCCGGTACTCGATGCGGGACATCGCCCTGCTGCGCGAGGTCCAGCGGCTGTCCCAGGAACAGGGCGTCAACCTGGCCGGCGTCAAACGCATCATCGAACTCGAACGCGAGGTCGACGCCCTGCGCGAACGCCTGGCCGAACTGACACAGGAACTGGCCGCGGTCCACGCCGCGGCCGAACAGGCCGCGGCCGCCATCCACCGTTCCTACCGGAACGAGCTGGTCCCGGTGTCCCGGCAAACCGCCCTGGTCGTCTGGAAACCCCGCAAGAAGTAGCAGCCGGTGGTACACGAGGGCCCGCGTTCGAGCGGGCCCTTCGGTGTTCCGTCGGTCTATGGCCAGTCCATGGGCGCGGCCAGCTGGGACATTGCTGGGTCGGGAAGCGTATTCACGTGTAGGTGCTCGACCAGCCGACCGCATGCTTCCTGAAGCGCTGCGGTGAGGCGGCGACAGGTGTCGGGATGGTCGACGACGAGCCGCAGCATGTCGCCGCCTATCCGATGTTCGCCGAGGACGATCTCGACGACATCGTCCGAGGGGTGTAGGTCGATGCTGACGGGACAGTTGCGGTATACGCGGGTGTACTGGTCTGTACGGAGGTAGCTCATATTTTCACAGTCCTCTGGGATCTTGCAATGTGCAAGTAGTGTTGTGATGAAAATTTGCAGATCACCTACTTGGGCGAACGATGACTAATTTTCATGACACGTAAGCTGGCTCCGTCATCCCGCCGCAGCAAGGAGGGGCTTAGTGCCTGACTACGTGCCCGACATGCGGATGAGGCGCATCGCACGAACACTGCTTCATTGGCGCGAAAGCCGGGGCATCAATGGCACCGACATCGCAAAGCAGGCCGGATGGTCCGCGTCCAAGCAGAGCCGCTTGGAGAACGCGATCCAGCCGGCTCAGCCGTCTGAGGTCATCACGCTCGCACTCCTCTACGGAGTACCCGAAGCCGAACGTGATGCTGTGTTCAACTCGTGCGTCGCAGCTCAGCAGAAGGGCTGGTGGGACGAGATCAGCGAGGAAGCACTGGTCGCGGACTTGGTCGACTACTTCGAGTTCGAGTCCGAAGCCACCACTGTGCGTACCTTCAAGATCGACCTGGTCCCCGGACTGATGCAAACCGCGGGCTACGCAGCCGCGATCGAATCCGCAGGCCTCCCGCAGGTATCGGCAGAGGTGGTACGCGAACGGGTCGAGGCGCGCATCAAGCGGCAGGAGCGGCTCAACGGGGAGAAACAGATCAACATTCAGGCCGTGCTCACCGAGGGTGCGCTTCGAAGCCAGGTCGGCGGCCCCGAGGTGATGCGGGAACAGTTGGATCGGTTGGTTGAGATCTCGACGTTGCCGAATGTGGATCTGCGGGTGATCGCGGCGACAGGCGCTTATCCCGCGATGGGTAGTCCGTTCAGCATCCTGTCGTTCGCACACGCCTATCCGGACGTTGGTTACGTCGAGCTGATCAACGAAGGTGTGTACATCGAGGAACCCGAGGTTCTTGAGCGTTACGAGGTGAATTTCACTGGTCTGAAGGCGGTGGCATTGGACCCGCGCCGATCACGTAACCTCATCGCGAAGATCGCGAAGAGTTTGACCTGACCGAGGGGAACCACGTTTCCATGTCCGACCTGGCCCAGGCCGTGTGGCGCAAGAGCAGTCGCAGCGGCAGTGCCAACGAGTGTGTCGAGGTCGCCTTCGGGGCCGGTGTCACCGCGTTGCGTGACTCGAAGAATCCAGACGGCGGTGTCCTCATCCTGCCGTCGAGTGCTTGGCATGCGTTTCAATCCAAGACCGCGTCGGATCGCTAGGACCGTCCACCGTAGCGCTCCGCGGCCTGCTTCTGTTGGCCACCCGTGCGGACAATGTGGTCAGTCCACTGTGAACGGGTCGTAGATGATTCGGTCCAGGGAGGTGCCCGCCACGAGCATCCTGGACACCGTGGACCGGACCATTCCCGGCGAGCCCGAGACCAGCACGTCGTGGTCGGGCCAGGCGCCGTAGCGGGTTACGGCGTCGGCGAGGGTGCCGTACTCCACGTTGGGCAGGGTGGACTCCGTCTCCAGGACCGGCACCACGTGCAGCCACGGGTTGCTCGCCGCGATCGCCTGGAGGTTCTCCAGGTCGTACAGATCGGGCTGCACGCGGGCGCCGTAGAACAGGGTGACCCTCGGGTTCTCGCCCCACTGGGACAGGTGGTCGATGATCGAGCGCATCGGGGCCACGCCCGTGCCGCCGGCGATCATCAGGATGTTGCGGCCCGACTCGCGGTCCGCGGCCAGGCGGCCCATGGGTGGGCCGATGCGCCACACGTCACCGAGCTCGCCGTGGGCGACGATCGCTCTCGAGACCCAGCCGCCCTCCACCGAGCGGACGTGGAACTCCAGCAGGCCGTCCTCGCGTGGCGCGGTGGCCGGGGTGAGGTAGCGCCACATCCGCGGGCGTTGGGGGACCTCGACGCTGACGTACTGGCCGGGGTGGTACGGCACGAGGTAGTCGGGCTGTACCCGGATCACGGCCAGGTCCCTGGTCAGGCGGTGCCGTTCCACGACCGTGCCGTTCCACCAGGCCGGGCCGTCCTCCGAGTTCGACGCCTCCAGCATGGCTCTGGCCATGATCGTGTAGGCCTCGGCCCACGCTCGTTCCACGTCGTCGGTCCACGCTGGACCGGCGTAGGCCTTCACGCTGGACAGCAGGGCCATCCCGACCGACTCGTAGTGCTGGGTCACCACGCCGAACTTGCGGTGGTCGCGACCGAGCTGCCGCAGGAACGGCAGCAGGTCGTCCGGGCGGTCGACCATCTGCACTATGTGGACCAGGGCGCGGAGCAGCCGCGAACGCTGCACCTCCATGTTGACCGGGAACATCTCACGCGTCACCGGTGCGATGCTGAACAGCGTGGCGTAGAACAGCTCCGAGACCTTGTCGGCGCGCGGCTCAGCCACCGCCCAGCTCTCGCGTACCAGGCGCACCATGGTCGCGACGGGGCCATCGTTCGTCGCGGAGCCCTCCTGGCTCGGGAATGAGCTCACTACGGCATTCGCTGTCATGGTCGGGACACAGTCCACCCTCTCGGCGTACGGGCTCGACGTCCGTCGCCATGGTCGTCGCCCCCGACAGCAGGACGATAGACGGAAACTTCCGAGTTGTCCGCCCTCCTGCCACTTTCGTGTGAGGCGCCACTACGCAAAGTTGTCGCTTTCGGACGATCAGGCGACATGCCGGGTGACAAGGCTCGCATTTACCTCGCCGTTATGAAACTGTGTCCGCCGTGCGTCCTGACATGGTGACTCCCACCGGCGTTGCCGATCCCGCCCTGCTGGACCTGGAGTTCGCTGAACCCCCGCCGGAGGCCATGCCGCAGCCCGCAGTGACGGTGCCACCACCGTCAGTAGATCAACCCACGATCGAAATTCACCCGATCGGCTTAACAGCGAACTTACCCGGCTGCGCCGGCGAACACCTGCTCCAACAGACCTACGGCAGCGCCGACCGGGCCGAACGCTTCTACCGCGACCAGGTACTCGACCACCTCAACCCCGAGATGATCGAGTTCGTCGGCCGCATGGAGATGGCGTTCGTCGGCACGTCCGACGCCGGCGGCGCCTGCGACTCCAGCTTCCGCGCCGGCCCGCCCGGCTTCCTGCACGTCCTCGACCCCCGGCGGATCGCCTACCCCGAGTACCGCGGCAACGGCGTCCTCGCGAGCCTCGGAAACATCAGCGAGAACCCGCACGTCGCCCTCCTGATGATCGACTTCGTGCGGGACTTCATCGGGCTGCACGTCAACGGGCGAGCCAGCATCATCGACGACGGCGAGTTGCGTGCCGCGCACCCGGGGCTGCCCGCCGCCCAGGAGCGGGGCCGCATCCCCGAGCGGTGGGTCGTCGTGCACGTCGTGGAGACTTACGTCCACTGCCGCAAGCACATCCCGCGGCTGCAGCTCGTTCCGCGTGAGCGCGTCTGGGGCACCGACGACATGAAGCGCAAGGGCGGCGACTACTTCAACGTGCGTAGTCGTCAGGTGTCCGGCCGCTACTGAACGTTCACCCGGGTGGCGGTAGCGCCCGGTCGACCGGTCTTACAGAACGCATCTTGCACCACCGCCTGTGGATGGGCACCTGGGGATTGTGGACAACCAGGTGCCTCTTGTGGACAACCCTGCTAGGACATGTGAGTGAGAGCGAACCCAGCCGTCGTGACCTTGTGTTGACGGTGGTCGAGCCGCCTCGAGGGCTCGTCCACCCGACTTGCTGAACACACCCCGGGTTGAGCGGAACACACTCAACTTTGCTGACGTTGTGCATAGTGAGTACGACCATCAGACGAGGGGACCCATGGACGCTTTCAACCCGACGACGAAGACACAGCAGGCCATCTCGGCGGCGGCCCAGGCCGCGACCGTGGCCGGCAACCCGGACGTGAAGCCGGTGCACCTCCTCGGCGCGCTGCTCGCGCAGGGCGACGGTCTGACCGCGCCCCTGCTGTCAGCCGTCGGGGCGGACCCGAACGTCGTCCGCAAGGAACTGGACCAGCTGGCCAACTCGCTGCCGTCCGCGACCGGGTCCACCGTGTCCGCGCCGCAGCTCGACGGCGATGCGCTGCGCTCGGTCACACACGCTCAGAAGCTTGCCACGGAGATGGGTGACGAGTTCGTCTCCACCGAGCACCTCCTGGTCGGCCTCGCCGCCCAGGGCGGTCCGGTGGCCCAGCTGCTGAACCGCCACGGCGCGACCCCGGACGCCTTGCGCGAGGCGTTCGCCAAGGTCCGCGGCTCCGCGCGGGTCACCAGCCCGGACCCGGAGTCGACCTACACGGCGCTGGAGAAGTACGGCCTCGACCTGACCGAGCGGGCCCGCAAGGGCGACCTCGACCCGGTCATCGGCCGCGACGCCGAGATCCGCCGGGTCGTGCAGGTGCTGTCCCGGCGCACCAAGAACAACCCGGTGCTCATCGGTGAGCCCGGCGTCGGCAAGACCGCGATCGTCGAGGGCCTCGCCCAGCGGATCGTGGCCGGTGACGTGCCCGAGTCGCTGCGCGGCAAGCGCGTCGTGGCCCTGGACCTCGGGGCCATGGTCGCCGGTGCCAAGTTCCGCGGTGAGTTCGAGGAGCGGCTGAAGGCCGTCCTCAAGGAGATCACCGAGTCGGCCGGCCAGGTCATCACGTTCATCGACGAGCTGCACACCATCGTGGGTGCCGGCGCGACCGGCGAGGGCGCGATGGACGCCGGCAACATGATCAAGCCGATGCTCGCCCGCGGTGAGCTGCGCATGGTCGGTGCCACGACGCTCGACGAGTACCGCCAGCACATCGAGAAGGACGCCGCGCTGGAGCGGCGCTTCCAGCAGGTGCTGGTCGGCGAGCCGTCCGTCGAGGACACCGTCGCCATCCTGCGCGGGCTCAAGGAGCGGTACGAGGTGCACCACGGTGTGCGGATCACCGACTCCGCGCTGGTCGCCGCGTCCACGCTGTCCGACCGGTACATCACCGCGCGCTTCCTGCCGGACAAGGCCATCGACCTGGTCGACGAGGCCGCGTCCCGGCTGCGCATGGAGATCGACTCCCGGCCCGTCGAGATCGACGAGGTCGAGCGGGCCGTCCGGCGCCTGGAGATCGAGGAGATGGCGCTGGAGAAGGAGGACGACCCCGCTTCGATGCAGCGGCTGGCCGCCCTGCGCGCCGAGCTGGCCGAGAAGCGGGAGACGCTGACCGCGCTGACCGCCCGCTGGCAGAACGAGAAGGGCGCCATCGAGAAGGTCCGCGACCTCAAGGAGCAGCTGGAGCAGCTGCGCGGCGAGTCGGAGCGGGCCGAGCGCGACGGTGACCTGGGCCGTGCCGCCGAGCTGCGGTACGGGCGCATCCCGGCACTGGAGAAGGAGTTGGAGGCAGCGACCGCCACGGCGGAGCGTGCCGAGGAGCAGGCCATGCTCAAGGAGGAGGTCGGCCCGGACGACGTCGCCGACGTCGTGTCCGCGTGGACCGGCATCCCCGCCGGCCGGCTGCTCGAAGGCGAGACCGCGAAGCTGCTGCGCATGGAGGACGCGCTGGCCGAGCGGGTGGTCGGCCAGGCCGAGGCGGTGCGTGTGGTGTCGGACGCGGTCCGCCGGGCCCGTGCCGGCGTCGCCGACCCGGACCGCCCGACCGGCTCGTTCCTGTTCCTGGGCCCGACCGGTGTCGGCAAGACCGAGCTGGCCAAGGCGCTCGCCGAGTTCCTGTTCGACGACGAGCGGGCCATGGTCCGCATCGACATGTCCGAGTACTCGGAGAAGCACTCGGTCGCGCGGCTGGTCGGCGCCCCGCCGGGGTACGTCGGCTACGACCAGGGCGGCCAGCTGACCGAGGCCGTGCGGCGGCGCCCGTACAGCGTGGTGCTGCTGGACGAGGTCGAGAAGGCCCACCCGGACGTGTTCGACGTGCTGCTGCAGGTCCTCGACGACGGCCGGCTGACCGACGGCCAGGGCCGCACGGCCGACTTCCGCAACACGATCCTGGTGCTGACCTCGAACCTCGGCTCGCAGGTCATCGCCGACGTGACCCTCGACGAGCAGGGCCGCAAGGACGCCGTGCTGTCGGTGGTGCAGCGCCACTTCAAGCCGGAGTTCCTGAACCGGCTCGACGACGTGGTGGTGTTCCACGCGCTCGCGACCGAGGAGCTGACCCAGATCGTCGACATCCAGGTCGCCGCGCTGAGCCGCCGGCTGGCCGCCCGCCGGCTCAAGCTGGACGTGAGCCTCGGCGCCCGGGAGTGGCTGGCGCTCAACGGGTTCGACCCGGTGTACGGGGCAAGGCCGCTGCGCCGGCTGGTGTCCTCGGCCATCGGTGATCAGCTCGCGAAGGCCCTGCTGTCCGGCGAGATCAGTGACGGCGACACGGTCCGCGTGGACGTCGCGCCGGACAACTCGGCACTGATCGTGGGCCGCGCCCTGTAAAGGCTGTAACACGGAAGTGGCGCCCTCCCCCTGGAGTGGCGCCGCTTCCGTGTTCAACTGCCTCGCCGCCGCTCGGCGGTTCGCGGGCCTGTTCGGTGTCTTCCTCCCTGCGCTGCTCACTCAGTCCAGACACCTGCGGCCCGCGCAGGGCTACTGGCACGCCTCGCTTCGCTCAGTGGCAGTCCACGACCTCCTGCTCCGCGAGCGGCGGTTGCGGCGTGCCACGCACGTGCTGGTCGAAGAACCAGTTCACGTACTCGCGGGTGATGGCCTGGGTGCGTGCCGCGCTGGTGGTCGCGCCGAAGTCGACGCCGATCTCGTCGCCGAAGAGCCCGATGTCGGTGAACGACGCGTGCTGTGTGCCGGCCACCTCGATCCAGCGTTTCCAGCCGGTCATCTGGGCCCAGTCCCGCTCCCACGTGTCGTTCCCCGGTGCGCAGATGGTGACCGCGTCGTGCTGGTGGCTCACGAACATGAACGGCCGGGACAGCCCTGGCGCGGTCAGCGGGGCGAACGTGCTGCCGTCGATGTCGATCCCCGCCTTGACGCGGGAGTCGGCCACCATGGTCGGGATGGTGCTCGCCCCGCCGACCGAGTGGCCGGCCATGCCGATCCGCTTCGGGTCGATGAGGCCGGCCCACTTCTTCGAGTGCGTCAGCTCGTTCAGCACGAACGACACGTCGGCCGCCCGGCCCAGCTCCAGTTTCTGCCAGAACGCCGGGTCGTGCTCCACGTCACACGAGGCACACCCCGCGAAGTGCCCGTCGGGGAAGCTCGTGCCGGCGTTCTCGTAGGTGTGGCCGACCACCGCGACGACGTACCCGTGGCTCGCCAGGTCCTCGGCCAGCGCGGACAGCGTGGCGCGGGGGTGGGTGTAGCCGGGCGAGAGCACGACCAGCGGCAGGTCGTGCCCGGCCGGTCGGGCGTCCGCCACCGAGTTGGTCACCATCGTGGCCAGGATGTCCGGCGGGACGTCGATTCCGCTGTCCGTGAGCAGGGCCGTCGACTCCTCCGGTGTCATGTACCGCGTCTTCGGTCCGTTGGCCGAGGCCGTCGGGTAGAAGAGCGAGACCATCAGCTCCCGGTAGGGCACCGAGGGCACCCACGGATCGGGCCGCGAGGTGTCCTTCAGGTACACCGACGTGCTGCCCACTGGCTTGTCGCCGGTCGGAGCCGGCAGGTACGGCGTCGAGGTCCGCGCGAAGGCGACCTCCGGGTACCGCGAGGACGGCCGTGCCAGCAACGGCTCGGCCTTCCCACGCAGGTGCTGGTCGAAGAACGCCCGCACGTACGCCGCCGTGATGGCCTGGCCGCGGACCGCCGGCGTGGTCGCGCCGAAGTCGAGGCCGAGCTGCTCACCCACCAACCCGAGGTCGGTGAACGACTGGTGCACCATGCCGGCCACGGTGAGCCAGCGCTTCCACCCGGTCAGCTGCTGCCAGTCGCGGTCCCAGGTGTCGGACTCGACCCCGGTGCCCGGGGCGTACAGGCTCTGCCGGCCCATGAACATGAACGGCCGGGACAGCCCGGGTGCGGTCAGCGGGACGTCGTTGGTGCCGTCGATGTCGATCCCGGCCGTCACCCGGGCATCGGCCACCATCGTGGCGATCGCGCTCGACCCACCGACCGAGTGGCCGGCCATGCCGATGCGGTTCGGGTCGATGAGGCCGGCCCACTTCTTCGCGTGCGTCAGCTCGTCCAACACGAACGAGACGTCCGCGGCCCGGCCCTGCGTCAGCTTCCGCCAGAAGGCCTCGTTGTAGCTGCCGCAGGCCGCGCAGCCGGTGACCCGGCCGTCGGGGAACGTGGTGGCCACGTTCTCGTAGGTGTGGTCGACCAGCACGACGAGGTAGCCGTGGCTGGCCAGCTCCTCGGACAGCGAGGTCAGCTCGGCCCGCGACCGCTTGAAGCCGGGCGACAGGACGACCACCGGCAGGTCATGCCCGACCGGTCGTGCGTCGACCACGGCGTCCGTCCGGACGGTGGTCATCACCGCTGGGTCGATCCCCGTGATGCCGGCCTCCGCGAAGAGGGCTTGTGCCTCCGCCTCGGTCATGAACTGCTTCTTCGGCCCGTGCGTCGAGGTCGTCGGGTAGAAGAGCGACACCATCAGCTCCCGGTACGGCACCGACGACACCCACGGGTCGGGGCGCGAGGTGTCCTTCAGGTACAGGGACGTGGTGCCCACCGGCTGGTCACCGGTCGGTCTCGCCAACGCGAGGGAGGCGTCCGCCGCGGCCGGCGCCGACCACAGGGTCAGCGCCAGCGCGGTGACGGACAGCAGGGCTGTCGTCCTCATCCGATGAACGTCACTTCCGGGTAGGCGGGCGACGGCGCGCTCATCAGCGGCTGCGGCTGGCAGCGCAGGTTCTGGTCGAAGAAGGCGCGGATGTAGGCCCGGGTGATGTCGATGGCGCGGTTCGCGTCGATGGTGTTGCCGAGCGGGACGCCCAGCTGAGCGGCGAGGGGGCCGAGGTCGGTGAACGACGAGTGGGCCGTGCCCGACACCATGATCCAGCGCTTCCACCCGGTCAGGTGCTGCCAGTCGATCTCCCAGTCGTCATAGGGGTTCTGGGTGCCCGGGTGGTACTCGTCCATCGTGCCCATGAACATGAACGGCCGGGACAGCGTCGTGGCACCGGTCATCGGGGCGTGCTGGGAACCGTCGATGTTCGCGCCGGCGCGGATCCTGGGGTCGGCGAGCATCACGTGCGTGACGGCGGCGCCACCGGCCGAGTGGCCGGTCATGCCGATCCGCCTCGGGTCGATGAGCGAGCTGCCGCGCCACTTCGGGTGCCGGCCGACCAGCTCGTCCAGCACGAACGACGTGTCCGCCGTGTGGACCTCGTAGTACTTCGGCCAGAAGGTGGCCTCGTCGTCGTCGAACGCGCAGGCGGCGCACTCGGTGAGGTGGCCGTCGGGGAACGTCTGGGCGCGGTTCTCGTAGGTGTGGTCGATCACCGCCACGGCGTAACCGTGGCTGGCCAGGTCCTCGGCCCAGGTGGTGAGCGTGGCACGGGGCTGGGTCCAGCCCGGTGACAGCACGATCAGCGGCAGGCTGTGCTGGCGGCCCACCGGCTTCGCGTCGACGACGGCGTGCGTCTGGACCGTGCTGAAGACGTCGAGCGACAGGCCGGGGATGTTCTGCCGGACGAGGTTGAGCTCCGACTCCTGCGGTGTCATGTACTGCTTGGTCGGCCCGTTCGACGAGTTCGTCGGGTAGAAGACGGACACCATCAGCTCCCGGTAGGGCACGGACGGCACCCACGGGTCGGGCCGGGAGGTGTCCTTCAGCCAGAGCGAGGTGACGCCGACCGGCTGGTGGCCGGTGGGAGTGGGTAAGGCGAGCGTCGTCGGGTCCGCGGCGGCGGGCGACGCGGTCAGGACTGCGGCGGTGAGTGCGATGTTGGTCAGTGCGGTGGCAACCGCGAGTGTGCGCATGATTCCCCCTGTGGAATCTCAGGAAAGGTGACGGAGTCGACGGAAGCAGAGCCAGGTGAGCAGTGCGGACAGCGCGAGGAAGAACGCCAGCTCGATCCACTGCAGCGCCCAGAACCGATAGCCGGGCTGGTAGGTGATCCGCTGGTGGTAGCCGCGCTCACCCAGCTGCGCCATGCACGCCTGCATGCCGCCGGGGGGCGGGGCGACGCCTGGGCCGCCCTTGGGGTTCTCACCCGGTCTCGGCACGCAGTCCTGCACGAAGTCGGGTAGCGGGGAGACCACGTTGCCGGCCGAGTCCACGGTCTCGTCGGCCAGCACCCAGGCGCCGGCCGGCTCGGCCACGATGAGCCCTTCGAGCACGCCCGAGTTGTCCCCGTGGATCCCCATGACGGTGTCGCCCGTGATCGCGACCGTCTCTTCCAGCGCCGGTAGGAAGTACGGGCGGACCAGGAACGGGACCGCCAGCATCACTGCGAGGAGCGCGACGAGGGTGACGGCCATGGCGAGCACGGTGCGGCGCAGCAGGATCCCGCACGCGACACCGAGGACGAACGAGAACGCCGCGTAGCCGATGGGCGCGACGCCGCGGGCGGCGAACACCACCGGCGACATCCAGTTCAGCATGCCGCGATCCGTCTGCTGGTTCGCCACGGCGTCGATGGGGCTGGCCCACCAGGTGACCGCCAGGCTCAGCAGCCCCGCCGCGACCATGGCGGCCAGCACGCCGACGGCGACCTTGGCGGCGAGCCAGTGCCTGCGCGTGACGGTCTGGTTCCAGATGAGGCTGTGCGTGCCGCCCTCCAGCTCGCGGGTGATCATGGGCACGCCCCAGAACACGCCGATGACCGCCGGCAGCAGGTACATCAGGAGCGCGGTCCCGCCGTAGAGGAAGTCCTGGTCGGAGAAGTCCGTCTGCCCGACCAGCTCGGGACCGGTGACCGCGAGGACCACCCCGATCGCGGCGAGCCCGACGAACACCGACAGCGCCGGGACGCGGAACTGGCGCCAGGTCAACCAGGTCATCGGAGTACCTCCAGTGCGGGACGGGTGATGACCGGGTTGCTCATGTACTCGAGGACGACGTCCTCCAGGCTGGGCTGGCCGATCGTCCACGCCGGGTCGAGGATCGGCGCCTCGGTCCGGATGAACACCGTCGTCTGCCGGTCGGTGTGCTTCGCCGAGATGACCTGCTGGTCCGACGGCAGGGTCTCGACGTCGCGGCGCGGTCCGGTCAGCCGGTGGTGCGTGGCGATCAGCTCCTCGACGTCCCCGGCGATCCGCACCTTCGAGTCCACCAGCACGATCAGCTGGTCGCAGACCCGTTCCAGGTCGTTGACCAGGTGGGAGGACAGCACGACGGACAGCCCGTGCTCGGCGACCGCCTCCATCAGGTCCTGCAGGAACTCCCGCCGCGCGAGCGGGTCGAGCGCGGCGACCGGCTCGTCGAGCAGCAGCAGTTCGGGCCGCTTGGCGATGCCGATCGTGAGTGCGAGCTGGGCGCGCTGGCCGCCGGACAGCTTGCCGGCGTGCTGTTTCGGGTCCAACCCGAGCCGTCTGATCCGTTGGTCGGCGAGCGCGTTGTCCCAGTTCGGGTTGAGCCGGGCGCCGAGCTGGAGGTGGTCCTGAACGGACAGGTTCGGGTAGACCGGCGTGTTCTGCGCGACGTAGCCGACCTTGGCCAGCTGCTCGGCGCCGCTGCCCGGCGTGCCGCCGCAGACCTCGATCGTGCCGGTGGTCGGCTCGAGCATGCCGGACGCGATGTTCAGCAGCGTCGACTTGCCGGCGCCGTTCGGGCCGACGAGCCCGGTGACGTGTCCGGCCTCGATGTCGAGCGTGCAGTCGGTCAACGCCCATCGGCGCTTGTACTTCTTGCCCAGCCCTTGGGCACGTAGGACTGTCACGCTATGTCCTCTCTTGCGGCGTCGCGAAACGTGGACATCAACAGGGCCTCGATCGACTCCTCGTCGAGGCCGGCCTTGCGGGCCTTGGCGAGCCACCGCCGCAGGTCCTGCCGCAGCGGCGCGATCACGGCGAACGACGAGCCGTTGAGCGTCGCCGTCACGAACGTGCCGACCCCGGGCCGGGCCGCGACGAGCCCGTCGTGCTCCAGCTCGCGATAGGCCTTGAGCACGGTGTTCGGGTTGATGGCGAGGCTCGCCACCACGTCCTTGACCTTGGGCAGCTGGTCGCCCTTGTTGAGCAGTCCCAGCCGCAACGCATGCCGGACCTGTTGGACGATCTGCTGGTACGGCGACAGGCCCGAGTTGCCGTCCAGGTGGAACTCGATCACCATTCACCTCCATTTATCTAGGTAACTAGCACTATAGGACTACAGCGCTGATGTGCGCCAGGGGGATGACACACGGGGCGGTGATCTTGGCTACGACGTCCTGATGACTACGCTGTGCGGGGTGGGCATACCGGCATGGGTGTGGTTCGTGGTGGCGGTCGTCGCCGGGCTGGCCGGCGCCGCGTTGTTGCTTCGTGACCGCGCCCGCCTGACCTCGCGGAACCGGGAGCGACGGCACTGGGCGGCCTTGCGCGGTTGGCAGTACGCCGACAGCGACCACCTGCTCCCGACGCAGTGGAGCGGCGGCGCGATCGCGTTCCACGGCGGCGGCGTGGCCAGGGACGTGGTCGCCGGGTCGACGTTCACCGCGGACGGCCGCCGCAAGGTGTACGTGTTCGACCTCGAGACGAACGGGCGGATCAGCACCGTGATCGCGGCCGTGCAGTGCCGCCGGGTGCATCCGGCGACCATCGAGCTGTGGCTGCCGAGCGCGCCGTTCCAGCGGGACACCATGCCCGAGCTGCTCGGCCCGGTCGGACAGCGGTACGCGTTCGTCTCCGACATCAACGCCGCCCGCGGCCTGATCACCCCGGACCTGGTGGACGCCACCGAGGAGATCGGCGCGGACATCCCGGTCGCGTGGATCGAGGCGGGCTGGGTGCTGGCGAGCGTCGCACCGCACGCGTCGCCGTCCCGGCTGGAGCGGCTGCTGCGGGGCATCGGCGAGATCGCGGACGTGATCGACCCCTTCGACGCCGAGGTCGACCCCGTCGGCGAGAACGAGCAGCCAACCGGCCGCCACGGGGAACGCCGGGATTAACGTTGGCGGCATGCCAACCGCACTTGTCACGGGAGCCACTGCCGGGATCGGCGCCGCCTTCGCCAGGAAGCTCGCCGCCGAGGGGTACGACCTGGTGATCGTGGCCCGGACCAGGGACCGCCTGAAGGAGGTCGCGGCCGAGCTGTCGGACCGGCACGGCGTCACGGTCACGCCGATGACCGCGGACCTGTCCACCGGCCGGGCCCGCAAGCGGGTCGAGGACCGGCTGGCCGACACCGAGCAACCCATCGACCTGCTGGTCAACAACGCGGGCTTCGGCACCCGGGGCGCGTTCGCGCAGACGGACGTCGACCTGCTGCAGTCACAGCTGGACGTCAACGTCACCACGGTGTTGCGGCTGACCAGGGCGGCGCTGCCGGGCATGCTGGCGCGCCGCTTCGGCGGGATCGTGAACGTGTCGAGCGTCGCCGGCTTCTTCCCCGGGACCGGCCCGACCTACGCGGCCTCGAAGGCCTGGGTGACCACGTTCTCCGAAGGCATGGCCGCGAGCCTGGCCGGCAGCGGCGTGCGGGTCATCGCCCTGTGCCCGGGCTTCACCAGGACCGAGTTCCACGCGCGGGCCGGCGACGACACCTCCGCCCTGCCCGACGCCCTGTGGCTCGACGCGGACCGCGTGGTCGCGGACTGCCTGCGCGACCTGCGGCGCGGCCGCCCGCGTTCGGTTCCCGGTTTCGCCTACAAGGCCATCACCGCCGTGCCACGATTGCTGCCACGAGCGCTGATGCGCCGCATGGAGGCACGCGTCGCGAGTGGACGGGATCGCACCTGATGGGTTTCTGGGTAGTGGCGGTCGTCGTCGTCCTGCTCGTCGCCGCTGCCCTCTACCTCTCCCACCAGGCGCACAAGAAGAAGGTCGCCGAGTTCACCGCCTACGCCAACCGGCGGGGCTGGCAGTACGCGGAGCGGGACGACGCGCTGGTGGAGCGCTTCGACGGGCAGCCCTTCGGTACCGGCCACGGCCGGCGGGCCCACCACGTGCTGCGTGGCCGGCACCGCGACCGGGACGCGCTGGCGTTCGAGTACGTCTACAAGGAGACCACCGGCTCCGGCGACGACCGCAAGACCGAGACGTACTACTTCACCGTGGTCGCGCTGAGCACGCCCGCTTTCCGCCCGAAGCTGGAGATCACGCGGGAGGGGCTGGGGCGCAAGCTCCTGGGCTTCGTCGGCATCCGCGACCTGCAGCTGGAGAGCGAGGAGTTCAACAGGACCTTCTTCATCAAGGCCGAGGACGACAAGTTCGCCTACGACATCCTGCATCCCAGGATGATGGAGTGGATGCTGGGCGACGAGCGGGCCAGGAACATGCCGTTCCGCTTCGAGCGGAGCCACCTGGTGACGTGGGACTCCGGGCGCATCCATCTGTCCACAGTGGAGCACCTGCTGGAGTACGTGTGCGACGTCATGGACCGCACCCCGTCCTTCGTGTGGAAATAGCTGCGGTCCGACCAGCGAAGTGCGAAGCTGACCCGCATGACGCAGTCCCCCGGGTGGTACCCCGAACAGCCGGGCTCCACGGTGCTCCGTTGGTGGGACGGAACGCAGTGGACCCAACACACACAGCAGGCGCCGCCGCAGCAACCCCGCAGCGACGCGAGTGCCTTCGAGTTCGAGGTCGGTCGCGGCCCCTCGCCCGACAAGGTCAGGGAGCAGACCCGCAGGGCCGGTGTCGGTCAGGTCGGCCACGGCGGCGGCACGCTGTTCAGCGAGCCCGTCCTGGTCGTGAACCAGAAGGCCAAGCTCATCGAGATGGCCAACGAGTACTCGGTCTTCGACCAGCACGGCCGCCAGATCGGCTCGGTGGCCGAGATCGGGCAGAACGCGTTCAAGAAGGCGCTGCGGTTCTTCACCAGCTACGACCAGTTCCTGACGCACCGCCTCGAGGTGCGGGACGCCAACCACCAGCCGGTGCTGTACCTGACCCGGCCCGCGAAGGTGTTCAAGTCCCGCGTGATCGTGCAGCGGCCGGACGGGTCCGAGATCGGGCAGATCCAGCAGGACAACATGATCGGCAAGATCCGCTTCTCGTACCTGGTCGGCGGCCAGCCGATCGGCGGGATCCAGGCCGAGAACTGGCGCGCGTGGAACTTCGCCATCCTCGACCACACGGGCGCCGAGATCGCCCGCATCACGAAGACCTGGGAAGGCTTCGCGAAGACGATGTTCACCACGGCGGACAACTACGTCGTGCAGATCCACCGGCCACTGCAGGACCCGCTCGCCAGCATGGTGGTCGCGTCCGCGCTGACCGTGGACACCGCCCTCAAGCAGGACGAACGCGGCTTCGGATGAGCCGACCGCGTGTGACTTCGTCGGTGCGCCATGAGAAGGTGTGGATCCGTGCGCACCCTTGACCTCTCCGCGAAGGGCGAACTGGCCCGCCTGGTCACCGAACTCGCCGTCGTACACGGACGCGTCACGCTCGCGTCCGGCAAGGAAGCCGACTACTACGTCGACCTCCGCCGTGCGACCCTCCACCACGCCGCGGCGCCGCTCATCGGCCGGCTGCTGCGCCAGCTCACCGCCGACTGGGACTACTGCGCCGCCGGTGGCCTCACCCTCGGCGCCGACCCGGTGGCCTGCGCGATGATGCACGCGGCCGCGGCGGCCGGCGAGGTGCTCGACGTGTTCGTGGTCCGCAAGGAGGCCAAGGCACACGGCATGCAGCGCCGCATCGAGGGCATCGAGGTCGCCGGCCAGCCGGTGCTCGCCGTCGAGGACACCTCCACCACCGGTGGCAGCGTGCTCAAGGCGGTCGACGCGCTGACCGAGGCCGGCGCCCGCGTCATCGGCGTCGCGACGGTCGTCGACCGGGACACCGGCGCGCGTGAGGCGATCGAGGCGCGAGGCCTCCCGTACCGCTACCTGCTGGACAAGGAAGACCTCGGTTTGTGAGTTGCTCCACGGGACGGCCGGCCGCGGTATAGCCTCGGTCCCGTGACCGCGGTACTGATCATCCTGGTGGTAGTGGTGGCGATCCTCGTGATCGCCGTCGGCGCGTTCATCTCGATGTACAACAGGTTCGCGCGGCAGCGGAACACCATCGAGGAGTCGTGGCGGCAGATCGACGTCGAGCTGCAGCGGCGGCACGACCTCATCGGCAACCTCGTCGAGGTCACCAAGGCGTCGGCGCGGTTCGAACAGCAGACGCTGGCGCAGGTCGTCTCGGCCCGCACACAGGCGGTCGCCGCGCACGGCGCCGGCCCCGCCGTGCAGGGTCATGCCGAGCAGGCGCTCAACGGCGCGCTGTCGAACTTCTTCGCGGTCGCCGAGCAGTACCCGGACCTGAAGACGAACCAGAACTACCTGCAGCTCCAACAGCAGATGGTCGAGACCGAGGACCGCGTCGCGGCGGGCCGGCGGTTCTACAACGGGAACGTGCGGGCCTACAACACCCGCTTCGACACGTTCCCGTCGAGCATGGTCGCGAACTTCGGCAAGTTCCAGAAGAAGGAGTACTACGAGGTCGACGACCCGAAGGTGCGGGCCGCGCCCACCCTGGCCGGTGCCTTCGACCAGGTGACGCCGACCCCGCCGATCGGAATCCAACCGCCGCCGAACCCACCGGCGCAGACGTAGATTTTCCGTTAGCGTGGCGGCATGGCGGGGTTATTAACCGACGTCACGGTGGGTGTGCACTTCGCGGCGCTGCTGTACATCGGTCTAGGGGGGTTCCTGGCCTGGCGCTGGCCGAGGTCCGTCTTCGTGCACGTGTTCTTCGCGGCGTGGGGCGTGATCGTCAACGTGACGCCGCTCCAGTGCCCGCTGACCGCTCTGGAAAACTGGTTCCGCGGGATGCAGGGGCTCGGACCGTTGCCGGGCGGATTCAACGAGTACTACATCTACGGCTCGATCGTCCCGCGCGGGCTGTTGCCGGTCGTCGGTGTCGGGGCGATCGTGGTCGTGATCGTGTCGTACGTGGGAGCGTGGAAGCGGTGGCCGAGGAGGAGCCCGGTCCAACCGAGTGGGAGTTCGGCGAGCCCGTCGGTGTAGGGCCCTGGCCCGGTGAGTGGCCTGTCGACCCGCGCTACGACCCGGTGCTATTGGCCGAGGGCGACCGGCGCAACGTGGTCGACGCGTACCGGTACTGGCGTCGTGACGCGGTGGTCGCCGACCTGGACGCGCGGCGGCACGACTTCCACGTCGCCATCGAGAACTTCCAGCACGACCACAACATCGGGACCGTTGTGCGGACCGCCAACGCGTTCGCCGCCCGTGCCGTGCACATCGTGGGTCGCCGGCGGTGGAACCGGCGGGGAGCCATGGTCACTGATCGTTACCAGCATGTGCACCACCATGTGGATATGGGGTCGTTGCTGTCCTTTGCTGATGGGGCTGGGTTGGCGGTGGTGGCTGTGGACAACACGCCCGGCGCGAAGCGGTTGGAGACGGTGTCCCTGCCTCGGCGGTGTGTGTTGGTGTTCGGGCAGGAGGGGCCTGGGTTGACCGGGGATGCTCGTGAGCGGGCTGATCAGGTTGTGTCTATCGCGCAGTTCGGGTCTACTCGGTCGATCAATGCTGGGGTTGCCGCGGGGATCGTGATGCATGCCTGGGTGCGCGAGCATGCGGATCTCTCTGCGGCTTGGTAGTCGTGCTGGTTGGGCTGGTGCTTGGGTGCTTGGTGGTGCTGGTGTTGGGCTGGTGTTGGTCTTTGATCGCCGGCTTTGGTTGTGGGTGGTGGCCTTCGTCCTCGGGGTTTGGTGGCTCTGCTTTTGGTTGTGTGCTGGGGTTTGGTGGGTTTGGTGGTGCGCGCTGCGTCCTAGGTGTTCGGTGGTGGTGGCGGGATTGTACGGGCGGCGACTCACGCCTCAAGGGCGCCTTCGGCGTCGGGCTTCGCCCGATGACGGCCTGGCGGCCGTCACCCTTGACCCGCGAGCCTCCGCCGCCCTGGGCAGGCCCTTTCGGGGGCAGGCTGGCGCCTGCCTGCCTTGCCCCCGCCACCACCACCGAACTGCCTTGGGGGGAGGTCTGTTTCGCCGCTTTGGCCACGGGGTCTGGGTCCGGCTCGGTCACTTTGGGCACGGGGCTTGGGTCGGCTCCGTCACCTTGGCGACAGGGCTTGGGTCGCCTTCGCCACCTCGGCCACGGGGCTTGGGTCGCCTACGTCACCTTGGCAACTGAGCTTGGGCGCGTTCGTCACCTTGGTCGTCGTTGTTCCCTGGTCGGTGGCCTCCCAGCTCCCACCTTTGCGCAACAGCTCATTCCCCAGCGTCCCCCGGCCGGCCCTGGTAAGGCGGCTGACCGAGAGCCGGCCTACCCCCAGAAAGGCCGGCTCCCGGTCAGCGATGTGTTTCCAGCTCTCGTTCCACCGCTGGTTCGTCGCGGAGGATTTGTTGGTGTAGGTCGGACATCTGGGGTGGGATCTTCATGCCCAGTTCGACCAGGCGTTCGCAGCAGCGGCGGTAGACGGCAAGGGCTTCGGCCTGGCGGCCGGCGGTGGCCAGGGCCTGCATGGTCAGGGTGGCGACGGCGGTGTCTTCCGGGCGGTTGCGGAACAGGCGCATCAGGTCCGGGAGGCGGTGGACCGCCCGGCCCAGGCGGAAGTCCACGCGGATGAGGGTCATCTCCGCGCGGCGCCTTTCCTCCAGGAGTGTTTGGCGGCAGGTGTCGATCCGGTGGCCGGACAGGCCGGCCAGTGGTTCGCCGGCGCACAGGGTCAGTGCCTCGCGTAGGCGGGTGGCCGCCGTTTGGTCGTCCAGTTGGTCGACCTCGGTAAGCAGGGTGCTCAGGCAGTGGCGGTCGACCTGGTCCGGCGCGATGTTCAGGCGGCACACGCGGTCGCGGTTGACGAGGGCGCCGCGCAGGCCCAGTTGGGTGAGCCGGTTACGGAAGTCGCCCATGTAGCGGCCCAGGTCGTCCGGGGCGCTGGTGGGGGAGCCGTCCCACATCCAGTCCGACAGCTCCAGATAGGACACCGGGCGTCGGATGCTCAGCAGGAGCGGGACCACCATGCGGCGCTCCTTTTCCGTGCCGAGGCCGAGCCGGGTGTCGCCGTGGACCGCGCGGACCGGGCCGTAGAGGTGAAACATGACAGTTTTGGTAGAAAGAAAGCTGACCTCTTTCGCCATCTCTCACCTTCGGTTTTTATTGACACATGGACGGCCAATTGGAGAACTGGATTCGGGCGCACGCCACCTTCGCCAAGAGCAGCTTCAGCGAGGGCGGTGACTGCGTGGAGGTGACGAGAACCGAGGTCATCGGCGTGCGGAACTCCAACGATCCCGACGGTCCGGTGCTGCTGTTCACCCGGCGAGGGTGGGAAGCGTTCGCCGACGGAATGCTGGCCGGGGATTAGGGGCCGTTTCCGGGCGCGCGTCCGTCGTTTACCTAGACCGGACCGTTGCGGACGTCATCGACAATGCTGCTCAGGAATTCCTGTGCATCTGCATCGAACAATGCCGCCTTCCGAAGCAACGACCAACGCGAGCGGTAGATCTCCAGGTACTCCGGCGCGGCCACCCGCACGTCGGCGTGAATGGTCTCGACGGTCACCCACGACTGCCGCTGCTCGTCCTCGTACATCACGAAGGCGTGCGTGCTGAGCGTGAGGGCCTCCGCACTCCACGGGATCAGTCCGACCGACACGTTCTCGAGCGAGCTGATCGACGCGATGCGGTCCAGCTGTTGCAACAAGAGCTGGACGGGACCCGGCCGCCAGCGCAGCGCCGCCTCGGTGATCAGGAACTCGAACTCGCGGTCCGTGTCGTAGAGCGCCAGCTGGCGCTGCAGCCTGCTCGCGAGCTCAGCCGCCGGGTCGCTCTCCGCGTACTGCCGGTGGAACATGGCGATCACGCGACGCGCGTACTCCGCGATCTGGAGCAGCCCCGGCACCACGGACGGCTGGAACACTGCGATACGCGTCGCCGTGGACTCCTGGTCCTGTACGCCGTCCTGCAGATTGCCTCGTCGCAGCGCCGCCCCCCACGGGTGCACCTCGCTGTACGCCGCCTCGGTCAATGCCGTCAGCCGCCCCTGCGTCTCGACGGACACTCCCAGCTCCTTTCCCCAGGCCGTGACTTCCGGAAGGGACGGGACGACAGTGCCCGACTCGATCCGGGACACCTTCGACTGGCTGATGCCGATGCGCTGCGCGAGATCACGGCCGGACACACCGGCGATGTCGCGCAGGCGGCGTAGCTCCCCCGCCAACCGCTCCCTTCCGGTCGGCGGCGGCCCCAACCCACCCGAGGCGTCGATCAAAGCTGTGAACCCTCCCGTCATCCGAGGACCGGGGATGAACCGAGCTGATTCGATCTGATGCAAATCAGATCAGTTTTGTCTGACGAATGTCAAGACTATGCGTGAGACTCCTCAGGCGTGGGTGTATCACCCGATCGGATGAACTGCGCAGATCTGGTGAACCAGAGGTCACCGGTGATGCAATGTGATTCAGCCCGATTCGGGGCGCACAACAGCGGCCACTCGGGCGGGCTCGACCTCGACGGGGATCCCGTTCAGCGCTGCCGTGCCGGAGAGGGTGTCAAGCAGGTGGTCGTCGACCAGAAGGTTAATGTTAACACCTGCATGTGCACGTGCAACGGATGTGCGAGTGCCGCTCACGTCGTGGCCCCAGCCGTGCGGGATGCTCACGACACCCGGTCGGATGGCGTCGGTGACCTCCACGGGCACCTCGATCTTGCCGGCACGCGAGCGGACCACGGCCGTGGCGCCGTCGACCAGGCCCAGCCGGGCCGCGTCGTCCGGGTGCACCTGGGCGGTGCACCGGTTCGAGCCGCGCACCAGCGGTTCCAGGTTGTGCATCCACGAGTTGTTGGACGACAGCTGCCGCCGGCCGATGAGCAGCAGGTCGCCGAGCACGGGCGCCGCCAGCGCGGCCGCCAGGCGGGGCACGTCCGCGGTGACCGCCGGCGGCGCCAGCTCAACGCGGCCCGACGGCGTGGTCAGGACCTCGGGCAGGCGCGGCCGGAGCGGACCGAGATCGATGCCGTGCGGCGCGGCCTCCAGGTCGGCCAGCGTCAGGTCGTACGGGCCGCCGCGCAGCATGATGTCCACCAGCCGCGCCGGTCCGCGCCGGTCGCCCGGCTCGACGCCGTGCCGCTCGGCCAGCTGGTTCGCGACGAAGTCGTCGAGCGCGGCGAGGTCGGGCGACGTCCCCATGCCCATCACGACGCCGGTCAGGCGCAGCAGCGTCTCCCACTCCTGCGGGACGTCGGTGGGCAGCAGGGCCGGCGTCCAGTTCGCGACGTTGCGGACAGCCAGCTGGTACAGCGCCAGATCGTAGTGCGGGCGCTCCAGCGGTGTCGGCCCCGGCAGGACCACGTCCGCGTGCCGGCTGGTCTCGTTGAGGTAGACATCCACCGAGACCATGAAGTCCAGCTGTTCGAGTGCCTCCGCGAGCCGGCCCGCGTTCGGCGTGGACAGGCACGGGTTGCCGCACACCGTGACCAGCGCGCGGATCCGGCCGTCGCCCGGCGTCAGGATCTCGTCGGCCAGCGTCGCCACCGGCAGCTCGCCCATCACCTCCGGCAGGCCGCGCACCCGGCTGTGCCACCGGCCGGTCCGGAACCCGCGCCTGTTCTTCGCGGGTCGCGCGTTCGCCTGCCCGGCCGCGGCGAGCGGGAACATCGCGCCACCCTCGCGATCGAGGTTGCCGGTCAGCGCGTTGAGCACGTCGATGAGCCAGCTCGCGAGGGTGCCAAACGTTTGCGTCGTGGTGCCGATGCGCCCGTACACCGCCGCCCGCTCGGCGGCCGCGAGCTCACGGGCCATCTCCCGAATCGTGTCGGCGGCCAGTCCGGTGTGGACCGCGACCGCCTCGGGGGTGAAGGGTTCGGCCAGCGCGCGGACCTCGTCGGCGCCGTTGACCGGCAGGTCGCGCAGGGTGACCAGCGACTCCGCGAACAGGGTCCGCACCAGCGCGAACAGCAGCAACGCGTCCGTGCCCGGCCGGATCGCGTGGTGCTCGTCGGCCAGTTCGGCCGTGCGGGACCGCTTGGGGTCGACCACCACGAGCTTGCCGCCGCGCTCGCGCAGCTTCCGCAGCCGGCCACGCACGTCCGGCGCGGTCATCAGGCTGCCGTTGGACACGAGCGGGTTGGCGCCGAGCATCAGCAGGTGGTCGACGCGGTCGAGGTCCGGCACCGGGATCGTGAGCGGGTGGCCGAACATGTGCCCGGCCGAGAAGTGCTTGGGCAGCTGGTCGACGGTGCTCGCCGTGTAGAAGTTCCTGGTGTTCAGCGCCTTGTAGAACACCGGTCCGTACAGCACGGTCGACGTGTTGTGCACCGAGGGGTTCCCGGCGTACACCGCGACCGCGTCCCGTCCGTGCTCGGCGATCAGCGGCGGCAGCCGCTCGTCGATGACGGCGAACGCCTCGTCCCAGCTCACCTCGACCAGCTCGCCGCCCCGCCGCACGAGCGGCCGCCGCAACCGGTCCGGGTCGTGGTGCAACGCACCCAGCGACACGCCCTTCGGACAGACGAAGCCGCGGGAGAACACGTCGGCGTCGTCCCCACGCACCCCGGCTACCCGCCCGCCCTCCAACGTCACCGACAACCCACAGGTCGCCTCGCACAACGGACAGGTCACCGGTGCTGTGGTCATGGCCCCAACTGTGACACAGCAGGGTGACAGAATTCGACGTCAGATATCGGTGACGAGTCTGACGGGCTGGCGGGTCACCGCGCACCACCCCTTCGGTCACCTCAGGATATCTCGGATATCGACGATGGAGATCCACGCTATCCGGCACCGGAAGGATGACATCACTCTTCCGGGCGAGTCATCCTAATCGATCAAGAACGCACGATGGAGAGGTGACGCAGCGCCTGGACTCCGCGCAGAGCCCGCCGGGGAGCTCGCCTTCCCTCTGGAGCGCGCGGGCGGCGGTGGCGGAGCGCGCCGTCCTGGCCAGGCACATGCGCCGGGTGTGGGCCCTGCCCGGCACGCGGCTCGGCGTCGCGGGGTGGCCGCAGTCGATGGGCAACCGCCTGCACGGCCACTGGAACTACTGGTGGCAGGCGCACCTGCTGGACTGCCTGGTCGACGCGCAGGAACGCCAGCCGAACCCGGCCCGCGCCGGCACCATCAGCCGGCTCGTCCGCGGCATCCGGGTGCGCAACCTCGGCTCGTGGACCAACGACTACTACGACGACATCGCCTGGCTGGGTCTCGCGCTGATGCGGGCGCGCGACTGCGAGGAGGTGTCGATCCGCACGGCGATGACCAGGATCGCCGCCCAGCTGCGGGCCGGGTGGACCGACCACGGTGGTGGCGGCATCTGGTGGCGGCGCAAGGACAACTTCAAGAACGTGCCCGCCAACGGGCCGGCCGCGATCCTGTTCGCCCGCTGGGCCACGCGGGGCGGGGAGCGGGCCGACCGCCAGCGGGCCCGGTCCCTGACGGAGTGGATGGCGCAGGTCCTGGTCGACCCGGCCACCGGCCTGCTGTGGGACGGCGTGTACGTCGAGCCGGACGGGTCCATCAAGGACATCGTCAAGGTCACCTACACCTACTGCCAGGGTGTCTACCTCGGCGCGTGCGTCGAGCTGGCCGATGGCGACACGTCCGGCGTCTGGACGCGGCGGGCCGAACGCACGATCAACGCGGTGGCCGCCCACCTCAACGACGACAAGGTCGTCCGCGGCCGGGGCGGTGGCGACGGGGGCCTGTTCGCCGGCATCCTCGCCCGCTACCTGGCCCAGGCGGCGCTGCGGCTGGACTCGCCGGCGGCCGCTGTCGCGCGGGAGCTGGTGGTCGGGTCGGCGGAGGCGGCGTGGCGGAACCGGGCGCTCGCGCCGTCGGGTCCGCTGTTCGGTCCGGAGTGGTCGCAGCCGGCGCGCGTGCCCCGCTCGCCGGCGCACCGGCGGGTCGAGCGCGACCTGTCGGTGCAGCTGTCCGGCTGGATGGTCCTGGAGGCGGCGGCGTTGCTGGAGCGCTCCTAGAAGCCGCCGCTGATTGGCAGGACCGCGCCGGTGACGAAGGACGCGGCCGGCGACAGCAGCCACACGACGCCCTCGGCGATCTCCTCCGGCCGGCCGGCCCGGCCCATCGGGATCACGGCGGCGAGACGGTCCGGCCGGTCGGGCATGCCGGCCGCCGCGTGCAGGTCGGTGTGGACCAGGCCGGGTGCGACGGCGTTCACCCGGATACCCTCGGCGGCCACCTCCTTGGCGAGGCCGAGCGTCATGGTCTCGACCGCGGCCTTGCTCGCCGCGTACGGCACCCACTCACCGGGTGAACCTCGGTGCGCCGCGGTCGAGGAGACGTTCACGATGGCCCCGCCCCGTCCGCCGTACCGGGTGGACATCCGCCGCACGGCCTCCCGGGCGCACAGGAACACCCCGGTCACGTTGACGTCGAGCACCCTGCGCACGACCTCGGGCTCGTGCTCGTCCAACCGGCCCGGGGTGTTGCCGGTCACCCCGGCGTTGTTCACCAGCCCGACCAGCGGGCCGAGCGCGGCGGCCGCGTCGAACAGCCGGGCCACGTCGTCCGCCTCGGACACGTCGGCGCCGACCGCGACGGCCCGCACGCCGGTGAGCTCGCCGACCACGTCCCGCGCGGCGGCCTCGTCCGATGCGTAGTTGACGACCACGTCATAGCCGCGTGCCGCGGCCGCCCGGCACACGGCCGCCCCGATCCCTCTGCTGCCGCCGGTCACCACGAGTACTCCCGTCACGGGCGCATCGTCCCACTGAGGTGTGACGGGGTTCCCTCCTTACGTGATCGTGGCCGTACGTGATGACGAACGGTGATTGCTGAGGTGGTTGCGGCATGTAGAAGATCCGATAACGGGCGGGGTTTTGTCGGCGCGCTGCGGCAGTATGGCTGAGGCGGCCCGCCACCTCTCGGGTCGGGAAGGACTCTGATGCCCACGCTGACCGGTGTTCACCATGTCGCGCTCACCGTCACCGACGTCGATCGAAGCGTCCCGTGGTACGAGCGGGTGCTGGGGTTCGAGTCGATCGGCAAGGACGAGTCGGCCTCCGGTATGCGCAAGGCGTTCTTACGGGGTCCCGGCTTCGGCATCACGCTGACCCTCGTCCAGCACCCGGTGTCCGAGTACCTGCTGTTCGACGAGCGCAGGCCAGGTCTGGACCACCTGACGTTCTCCGTGCCGGACCGCACGTGTCTGGCGGAGTGGACAGAGCGGCTCGTCGAGCACGGCGTGACCTTCTCGCCGATCACCGAGGAGCAGTCGGCACCGGGCACAGCGGTGATCTCGCTGCGGGATCCCGACGGCATCCAACTGGTGCTCTGGGCCCGGGAGGCCTGAGGTCAGTCGTTGGCGGCGGCTACGATGGCCGGCTCCGGCGGTTTGCGCATCTCCTGCCGGTACCGGATCACGCCGTACGCGGTTCCGATGACGAAGAACGCGATGCTGCCCCACAGCGCCACGGCCTTGAGCCACGGCATGTCGTCGAGCAGGCCCGCGCCGTAGTAGCCGATCAGCACCAGCGTGGGCACCCAGGCCAGCCCGCCGATGGTCGTGGCCAGCAGGAACCGGCGATTGTCCATCTTGGCCGCGCCCGCGATCAGCGGCGCCAGCGTGCGGATCCACGGGATCCATCTCGCCAGGATGATCGCCCAGAGGCCGCGCCGGTCGAGGAAGTCGCGGGCCTTGGTCAGGTTCTCGACGTTCAGCACCCGGCCGCCCCGCCGCGCGATCAGCGTGTGGCCCGCCTTGGCGCCGATGTAGTAGCCGACCATGTTGCCGACCACGGCGGTGACCAGGGCGACCACCGACAGCGTCCACGCCTGCAGGTCCGCGTCGTGTTCCGCCAGGACGACGCCCGCCCCGAACAGCAGGACGTCACCCGGCAGGAAGAGGCCGATGATGAACGCGCACTCCGTGAACACGAACCCGAGCACGATGATCCACACCATCACGGGCCCGGCGGATTCGAGCACGTTGGCAGCCACCGCGCTCGCCTCAGCCACTGAACTCACGACAGGTAGCCTACGTGGCCCCTTCTCGGACGTACGCCGAACGTGCCCGAATTCGCCCGATCTCCACCGGCGTGTCAACTGGCGGTGGCGACGACGTCCTCTTCCGTGACCACAGTGGTCGCGTTGGCGCGCACGAAGTCGCCGACGTACCTGATGGCCGCCCGTCCCTCTGGGAGCAGGTGGTAGAACGCCGGGAACACGTGCACTTGGCCCGGCCACACCTGCAGTTCGCAGTGCCCACCGGCGGATCTGATGCTCTCGGCCATCCGTTCGGAGTCGCCGAGCAGGCACTCGGTGTCGCCGACCTGGATCAGCACCGGTGGCCACCCGCGCTTGCTCGCGCCGAGCACGTTGAGCCGCCGGTGGCTCAACGGGTGCCTTCCCGCGTAACTGCGGCCGCACTCCATCGCCCGTTGGGGTGGCACGAACGGGTCACGCCGCACCGCGTCGCGTTCGACCACCTCGGCGCAGCCCAGGTCGAGGAACGGCGAGAACATGACCACGGCGGCCGGCATCGGTATCCGGCGGCGACGCAGGTCCGCGAGCAGCCCGGCGGTCAGGTGTCCGCCGGCGGAGTCACCCATGACGGTGATGCTCTCCGGCGTGTGCCCGGTCTTCAGCAGCCACCGGTAGGCCGCGAGGACGTCGTCGGCCGCGGCCGGGAAGGGGTTCTCCGGCGCCCGCCGGTAGTCCACGAGGAGCACGGGCCGCCTGGTCGCGACCGACAGGGCCGCGGCGAGGTGCCGGTGCGTCCGCCGGGACCCGAACACGAAGCCGCCGCCGTGCAGGTACAGCACGACACCGTTCGCCTGATCGGCACCCCGGCCGGTGAGCCACAGACCTCGAATGTCACCGTCCGTCACCGGAGTGAGTCGGGTGCCGCGGGGCAGCGGGGTGAGCCCGACGGTGTCGAACGCCTCGCGCACGACCCGCCGCTGGGGCCAACTGGTGATGCTCATCCGGTCGCCGATGGGTCGAAGACCGGTCATGAGCAGTTGCGCGAGCGCACGGCTCTGCACACTGGGACTCGTGGGTACGGTCGGCCGCATCGTCGCACCCCCACCCCTCCTGCTCAGTCATCATTGACCTGTCAATCACTGTAAGCGATCTCTGCCAACAATGGATCTCGGTTCGATGTCGACAAGCACCGCTCAAGTGTTGGTCGAGGGACTCGAATTTGGCTCGAATGTGCGGTTACGGTGGTGAGATGAGCACTCTCGAGGACGAGCTGCGTGCGGCTGTTGGCGATGGCGCGGTGCTCGTGGACCCGGACGTCACCGAGAGTTACCAGCGCGACATGATGCCGCTGGCTCCCCACGGCCGGCCCCGGGCCGTGGTGTTGCCGAGGAGTACGGCGGAGGTGCAGGCCGTCGTGCGCGCCTGTGCGGCCGCGGGGGTGCCGATCGTGCCGCGAGGGGCCGGCTCCGGGTTGTCCGGGGCCGCCAATGCCATCAAGGGGTGTGTCGTCCTGGCTCTGACCAGGATGAACGAGATCGTGGAGATCGATCCGGACAACCGGCTCGTGGTGGTGCAGCCGGGGGTGGTGAACCTCGACCTACGTGGTGCGGTGGAGAAGCACGGACTGTTCTATCCACCGGATCCGTCGAGCTACGACTGGTGCACGATCGGCGGGAACCTGTCCACCAACGCCGGCGGGCTTTGTTGTGTGAAGTACGGGGTGACCACCGACTCCGTGTTGGGGCTCGACATCGTGCTTGCGGACGGGGAGTTGCTCCGGACCGGGCGGCGGACGGTCAAGGGCGTGGCCGGGTACGACCTGACGAAGCTCTTCGTGGGGAGCGAGGGGACGCTGGGGGTGATCACGCAGGCGACTCTCGCGCTGCGGCCCCTTCCGCAGGCACCCGGCACTCTCGTCGCGGCGTTCTCGGCGGTGGAGACGGCTGGGGCGGCGGTGAGCCGGGTTGTTCGTGAGGGCATCGTGCCGTCGTTGATGGAGATCATGGACGCCACGTCCATCGCCGCTGTCGAGGCGCACCTCAGGACCGAGTTGGGGGCGGGGAAGGGATGCGCGGCGCTGCTCATCTGCCAGTCGGATGCCGGCGGGGAGGCGGGACGGCAGGAGCTGCGGGCCATCGAGCAGGTGTGCACGGATGTCGGCGCGGACCTGGTGCACTCGACGTTCGACCCGGCTGAGGGGTCGATGCTGTTGGCCGCTCGTCGCGCGGTGCTGACCGCCCTCGAGGTCTACGGCGCGTGGATGACTGACGATGTCTGCGTGCCCCGTACTCGGATCGCCGAGTTGATCGCGGCGTGCGAGCGGATCTCCGCGGAGGTCGGGTTGCGGGTGGCGGTGGTGGGGCACGCCGGGGACGGCAACATGCATCCGACGATCGTTTACGACCCTGCGTCGGAGGACGAGTTCTCGCGGGCGAATGTCGCGTTCAACGACATTCTGGCGGCTGGGTTGGCGCTCGGGGGGACGGTCACCGGCGAGCACGGCATCGGGAAGATCAAGCGAGAGTGGCTTGAGCGGGAGATCGGGCCTGTTGCCATGCGTACTCATCGGGCGATCAAGGCGGCTTTGGACCCGGGGAATCTTTTTAATCCTGGGTCGATGTTCTCGATGTCGTGAGCTTGCCGTGAGGGGCGATGGTTGTGGCCGTCGTTCTCGTGGCTTGTTCGTTGTCGGTGGTCCTGCTTTTTAGCCGTGTCCTTGGGGTGGCTCTGCTTTTTGGTTGTGTGCTGGGGGTTTGGTGGTGTACGCCTTTGTCTCGGGTTCGGTGGTGTGCGCTGTGGTCTCGGGGTTTGGGTGGGCCGTGGTGCGCGCTGCGTCCTTGGTGTTCGGTGGTGGTGGCGGTATTTTACGGGCGGCGACTCACCTTGTTATTTAACCTTTGCCGATTGTGTGGTGGGGTTCGGGTTGGTTGTATTAGGAGCCTGGTGGGAGTCCTGGGCCGGGGTGGGAGGGTTTTGGTGCGGTGGCGGGTTGAGTGGTTTTCCGGTGGAGGCGGCGAAATCCGCGGCGGATGCGGCTGGGGGTGAGTTGGTGTGGTTCGGTGGGGGGTTGTTCCCAGGGGCGGCGTAGGTCTTGGGTGAGTGGGCGGGCGAGGCGGAGTTGGGTGTGGGCGGTGAGGATGAGCCAGGTCCAGCGGTCGGCTTGGTCGGGGGTGCGGACGCGGGGTCGGGTCCAGCCGAGGGTTTGTTTGAGGAAGCGGAAGGTGTGTTCGAGGTCGAACCGGCGCAGGAAGATTTGCCAGAGCCGGTCCACGTCGGTGTGGGTGAGGTGGGGGTGGGAGTGCCAGAGCCACACGGGTTTGGGGGTTCGGGTTCCTGGTAGGCGTTCGACGGTGAGGCAGATGATGCTGCCTTCGATGATCGGCAGTGGGCCGGTGTGGTCGCGCCAGCCGTCTCGACGGGCCAGGAAGGGATAGAGCCGGGACCAGGCGTGGGCGTGGGCGGTGCGTAGCGGGTGGTGTCAGTGGTGGTGTGGTACTCGGGTGGGGGTTGGGTGGTGGGGTCGGGCAGTTTGAACTCCGGGCCGTGGACACGGGGTCGGCCGGCGTGGCGGCCGGGTGTGCCGTCTCGTTTGGTGGGTGGGGGTGGTGGGAAGCGGAACGTGCGGTCTGACCGCAGCCGGCCGAGTACCTCGACCGGGAGGTCGGTCAGTAGGTAGGCGAGTCGGGGCAGGTCGTAGCCGGCGTCGAACACCACCAGCACGTCCAGATCACCCTCGTCGTGGTGGCCGGCGTGCCGCAGTCGAGTGATCACCTCCCGGACCTGGGTCGCGGTCACCATGGTGGCGTCATCGGTGGGGGTGAGTCGTTGTGCGTCTAGCAACGCGGTCCAGGAGGTGCGACCTGGTTCCAACGCCGCCACGAACGAGTAGGGCCAGCCCGGGATCATCTGGGACTGTCCCTTACCCCGTGCCGAGACATGACAGTAGGACCGGTCAGCGCTGGTGGGTGCGTCCGGACGCAGCCAGGCGGACACATCGACCGCTAACACGATCCGGCCCGCTCGATCACGCGGGATCGGACACGCCGCGATCGCGTAACGCAACCGTCCGACGTCGATCCGCCCCCGGTCCAGCCCGTCATACAAGGCACCGTGACCACGGCGATGCTCGGGCACCAAGGACAACTCCACCAACGAGGTGACCGGCCCGTCCGCACACAACACCGCATCCGTCAACTCGAACAACACATCCGCCCGCGCAGCCAAACACGCGTAGAACCCGCACCGGAACCCCGCCAACTCCGCCAACCCGGCCAAGCGAGCACGAGACACATCCTGCACACTGATCACCGCAGCCCTTGTCGTCGATCTTCTTCCCTAGACAAGAAGAATGATCAACCAAGGGCTGCACCCATGATCACCCGACCCCAACCACCACCCCCACCAGGTTAAAACACAAGCTCACGCGTCAAGGGCGCCTTCGGCGTCGGGCTTCGCCCGATGTCGCTTCGCTCCACCCTTGACCCGCGAGCCTCCGCCGCCCTGGGCAGACCCTTTCGGGGGCAGGCTGGCGCCTGCCTGCCCTGCCCCCGCCACCACCACCGAACTGCCTTGGGGGGAGGTCTGTTTCGCCACCCTGGCCACGGGGCTGGGTCGCCTCCGTCCACTTTGGCCACGGGCCTGGGCTCGGCTCGGTCACCTTGGGCGCGAGGCTTGGGTCGCCTTCGCCACTTTGGCCACGGGCCTGGGTTCGGCTTGGTCACTTTGGCGACGGGTCTGGGTTCGGCTTCGTCACTTTGGTGACGGGGCTTGGGTCGCCTTCGTCACCTTGCAACGGACTCGGGTTGCTTCCGTCACTTTCGCGACGGAGTGAGATCCTCTTCCCGGCTTCCCGGCTTCCCGGCTTCCCGGCTTCCCGGCTTCCCGGCTTCCCGGCTTCCCGGCTTCCCGGC
>NZ_JBJMIE010000384.1:0-5777 GCF_045807065.1 Actinophytocola sp.
CGAGGCGTTGCCGCCGTTGTGGCCCGGGTCCAGCACGACCACGGTGTCCGCGGCCCGGAGTCGCACGGGGAGCACGTCGTACGGACCGAGGTCGCCGTCGAGGATCCATCGGTCGCCGCTGGTGAGGCGGTGTTGCGTCGCCGTCCACAGGTCTGTGGGCAGCGGGGTCAGGTCGGGTGGCCAGAATTGCTTGTCCAGCTCGATGACCGGCAGGTCCAGTGACGCGCCGAGGCGGGCCGCGAGCGTCGTCTTGCCCGCGCCGCCGCGTCCCAGCACCACGATCCGCCGCACGTCAGCCCAGGTAGGCCAGGATGCCGGTCGCGATGGCGGCCGCGTAGGACTGGCGACCGGCCGGGGTGGTGAAGGCCGCGGCCTCCGTCGCGTTGCGCATGTTGCCGCACTCGACCAGTACCGCGGGCCGCTCGGACAGGTTCAGGCCGCCCAGGTCGTCGCGGGGGGACAGGCCGTTCGAGCCGATGTAGGTGGACGTCGGGAAGCCGGCCGCCACCATCTTGTCCCGCATCGTCGTGGCCAGGGTCATCGACGGCTGGCCCTGGGCGTCGTTCAGCGGCGGGGACGAGTACGCCACGTGGAAGCCGTGTGCCGACGCGGCGGTGGAGCCGTCCGCGTGGATCGAGACCACGGCCGCGGCGCCCGACTGGTTGCCGATGGCCGCGCGTTGGTCCACGCAGGGGCCCACGCCGGTGTCGTCCTGCCTGGTCATGATCACCTGGACGCCCTGCGCGGTCAGGAGGTCCCGGACGCGCATCGCGACGTCCCAGGTGAACTCGTGCTCCGGGTAGCCGGCGTTGGTGGCGGTGCCGGTGGTGTTGCACGGCTTCGTCCGGCCCCTGCCCGCGGGCACCGGACGGTTGATCTCCGTCGGGTGCGAGGCGTTGCCGCCGTTGTGGCCCGGGTCCAGCACGACGACCTGCTTCGGCTTCGCCGGGGGAGCCGACGGAGTGGTGAGCGGCGGCGCGGTGGCGCTCGGGTGGGGAGCCGGCGTCGACGTCGGCGAGGGCGAACCCGCCGGGGAGGACGACCCGGCCGGGGAGGACGACCCCGCGGGGGAAGGCGAGCCCGCCGTGGCGCCGCCACAGCCGACCAGCGCAGCCAGCGCGACCAGGCACATCACCGCGAGTACAGGTCTCCGCACGTCGCTCACCCTGCCACACGCCGCGCCGACTACGCTGGAAGGTAACCGACGAGAGGGAACCGCGATGCAACCCGGTGGTGGCATGCCCGACATGCAGCAGATCCTGCAGCAGGCCCAGCAGATGCAGGAACAGCTGATGTCCGCCCAGGAGGAGCTGGCCAACGCGGAGGCAACGGGGTCGGCGGGCGGTGGCCTGGTCACCGCGGTCGTCTCGGGCACCGGTGAGCTGAAGTCGCTGGTGATCGACCCCAAGGCCGTGGACCCCGACGACGTGGAGACGCTGGCCGACCTGGTGGTCGCGGCCGTGCGGGACGCCAGCGGCAAGGCGAACAAGCTCGCCAGCGAGGCGATGGGTCCGCTGGCGGGTGGGCTCGGCGGCGGCGGGCTCGGCATCCCGGGCCTGTAGAGCATGTACGAAGGACCGGTCCAGGACCTGATCGACGAGCTGGGACGGCTTCCGGGCGTCGGTCCGAAGAGCGCGCAGCGCATCGCCTTCCACATCCTCGGTTCCGACCCCGCCGACATCGTCCGGCTGCAGCAGGCGCTGCAGAAGGTCAAGGACGGGGTGGTCTTCTGCGACATCTGCGGCAACGTCTCCGAGCAGCCCACCTGCCGCATCTGCCGCGACGCGCGCCGCGACCCCAGCTCGGTCTGCGTGGTCGAGGAGCCGAAGGACGTGCTGGCCATCGAGCGGACCCGCGAGTTCAAGGGGCGCTACCACGTGCTGGGCGGCGCCCTGGACCCGTTGTCCGGCATCGGGCCGGACCAGCTGCGCGTGCGTGAGCTGCTGCAACGCATCTCCGCGCAGGAGGTGACCGAGGTCATCCTCGCCACCGACCCCAACACCGAGGGTGAGGCGACGGCCACCTACCTGGTGCGCATGCTGCGGGACTTCCCGGGCCTCACGGTCACCCGCCTCGCGTCGGGCCTGCCGATGGGCGGTGACCTGGAGTTCGCCGACGAGCTGACCCTGGGCCGGGCCCTCACCGGTCGCCGCGCCGTGTGAGCCTGGCCGACGAGATCCTGGCCGCGCCGGCCCGGTTGGGCATGGTGCGGCTGGTGGCCGTCGACGGCCCGTCCGGCTCGGGCAAGTCCTCCTTCGCCGACCGGCTCCACGCGGACCTGCCGGACTCGGTTCTGGTCCGCACCGACGACTTCGCCACCTGGGACGACCCGGTCTCCTGGTGGCCGCGCCTGGTCGAGGGCGTGCTCACGCCGCTGTCGCGGGGCCGCCCGGGGCGCTACCGGCGTACCGAGTGGTCCGGCGGCCGCCCTTACCCCGGTGGGCACGTGACCGTGCCGGTGTCACAGGTCCTGCTGGTGGAAGGCGTGTCCGCCGGTCGCCGCTCGGTCCGCCCCCGGTTGTCCCACCTGGTCTGGTGCGAGCACCCCGACCCGGTCGAACGGCTGGCCCGCGCGGTCGCGCGGGACGGGGAGGAGTGCCGGCAACACCTGTTGAGCTGGCAGGCTTTCGAGGCCGGTTGGTTCACCGTGGACGGTACCCGGGACGCCGCCCAAACACGGACAGTGATGATCTAGAACACTTCGGTCGCCAAAAGGCAACCGTGTGTTCCCGGATCGTAACCTCTCCCAGTTAGTCCTCGGCTGAGGTAAGGGTTAGTGTCTGCGACCAAATGCTGGGACCGATCGAGCCCTGGAGGTTGCCGACATGCCCAACCCGTCGTTGGTGTGCCCCCGACAGGTCGTGGCATGACTCCACCGCTCGAGACCACCGAGTCGACCGCGGAGGCCCCACCGGAAGTCACACTGCAGGGCGCCGGCCAGAAGGCCATCGAGGGCCGTTCTCTCAGCCAGATCGCCTGGTTACGGCTCAAGCGTGACAAGGTCGCCATCACCGGCGGCATCGTGATCGTCTTCCTGATCCTGGTCGCGGTCCTGGCGCCGCTGATCGTCAAGGTGATCGGCCACCCACCGAACGACTTCCACTACGACCAGGTCAACCCCGACACCTCGCTGCCGTACAAGAGCGTGGGCGGCATCAGCTGGGAGTACCCGTTCGGCGTCGAGCCGATCAACGGGCGCGACCTGTTCAGCCGGACCATCTACGGCGCCCAGGTCTCCCTGCTCATCGCGTTCCTCGCGACGCTGCTCTCGGTCGTCATCGGCGTGGTGATGGGCGTGATCGCCGGTTACTTCGGCGGCTGGGTGGACGCGGTGATCAGCCGGCTGATGGACATCTTCCTGGCGTTCCCGCTGCTGCTGTTCGCCCTGGCGCTCGTCGGCGCCATGCCGGGCGAGCTGCTCGGGCTGAAGGGCTACTGGCTGCGGGTGGCGATCATCGTGTTCGTCATCGGCTTCTTCAACTGGCCCTACATCGGTCGAATAGTCCGTGGGCAGGCCATGTCGCTGCGGGAGCGCGAGTTCGTCGACGCCGCGCGCAGCCTCGGTGCCCGCTCCCCGTACATCCTGGTCAAGGAGCTGCTGCCCAACCTCGTCGCGCCGATCCTGGTGTACTCGACGCTGCTGATCCCGACCAACATCCTGTTCGAGGCCGCGCTGTCGTTCCTCGGCGTCGGCGTGCCGGCGCCGACGGCCACCTGGGGCGGCATGCTCAACCAGGCCACCAAGTGGTACACGGTCGACCCCGAGTTCATGTTCCCGCCGGGCTTGGCGATCTTCGTGACCGTGCTGGCCTTCAACCTGTTCGGCGACGGGCTGCGTGACGCGCTCGATCCACGGGGGCGGCGGTAGGCCCACCAACAGCTTGTCGACCGTCGGGGAGTCAACCGGCTCCGACCAACAAAAAGGGTGCATCTGGATATGAGGAAAACGAGAGTTACCGCGGTCGCCGCAGGCGCGGCGCTCGCACTGGCTCTGTCGGCCTGCGGAAGCGGCGGCGACAAGGACGGCGACGGCGGGAGCACCAGCGAACCCGCGTTCAACGCCGGGGTCGGCCACGTCTACAACCCGTCCGACACCAAGGGCGGCACGTTGAAGATGGCCAACGACGCCGACTGGGACTCCCTCGACGGCGGCGACATGTACTACGGCTACGGCTGGAACTTCAGCCGGCTGTACCTGCGGTCGCTCGTGACGTTCAAGTCGGCGCCGGGCGCCGAGGCCAACCAGCTGGTGCCCGACCTCGCGGAGAGCCTCGGCAAGGCGAGCTCGGACGCCAAGACGTGGACCTACAAGCTGCGCAAGGGCCTCAAGTACGAGGACGGCACCCCGATCACGTCGAAGGACGTCAAGTACGCGGTCGCGCGGTCGCTGGACAAGGACATCCTGGTCAACGGCCCGACGTACTTCGGTGACTTCCTCGACCTGCAGGGCTACGCCGGCCCGTACAAGGACCACGACCTCACGATGGCCAACTTCAAGGCCGTCGAGACGCCGGACGACCAGACGATCGTCTTCCACCTGGCCAAGCCGTTCGCCGGGTTCGACTACCTGGCGATGCTGCCGGCCACCGCGCCGGTGCCGCCGGCCAAGGACACGGGCACGAAGTACAAGGAGCACGTGGTCTCGTCCGGGCCGTACATGTTCAAGACCAACGAGCTCGGCAAGACCTTC
This sequence comes from Actinophytocola sp., assembly GCF_045807065.1. Classification (GTDB taxonomy): domain Bacteria; phylum Actinomycetota; class Actinomycetes; order Mycobacteriales; family Pseudonocardiaceae; genus Actinophytocola. The sequence continues at coordinate 4,691 of NZ_JBJMIE010000384.1, forward strand.
ACGCTGGTCCGCAACCCGAACTTCGACCCGAAGACGGACCCGGACACCGGCCGCAAGAGCCTGCCGGACGAGATCGACGTCGACCTGAACGTCAACCAGGCCGACATCGACAAGCGGCTGCTGAACGGTGACCTCGACGTCGCCGTCTCCGGCCTCGGTGTCACCGCGGAGACCCGCGCGCAGCTCGTCAACGACCCGAACCAGAAGAAGTTCGCGGACACCTCGGCGCAGGCCCGCACCTGGTTCACCGCGATGAACTCCGACGTCGCGCCGTTCGACAACGAGCACTGCCGCAAGGCGGTCATGTACGCGGCCGACAAGGAGGGCTACCTCCGGGCCTACGGTGGCGCCAACGGCGGCGAGATCGCGACCAACATGATGCCGAAGATGATCCCGGGCTGGAAGCAGATCGACCTCTACGAGGCGAAGTCCAAGCCCAACGGCGACATCGACAAGGCCAAGCAGGAGCTGAAGGCGTGCGGCAAGCCCGACGGGTTCAGCACCAACATCTCCTACCGCGCTGAGCGTGACGCGGAGAAGGCGACCGCCGAGGCGCTGCAGCAGTCGCTCGACAAGATCGGCATCAAGACCGAGCTGAAGGCCTACCCGCAGACCGACTACGGCAAGCTGTACGCCGGTAACGTCGACTTCTCCAAGAACAACGGCCTGGGCCTGAAGGTCTACGGCTGGGGTGCGGACTGGAACGAGGGCTTCGGCTTCCTCAGCCAGATCGTCGACAGCCGGGTCATCCGGGCGGCCGGTAACACCAACTTCGGCGTCAAGGACCCGAAGATCGACCAGATGCTCGACAACGCGCTGGCCGAGCTCGACGAGGGCAAGCGCAACGCCCTCTGGGCCGACATCGACGAGCAGACGATGAAGGACGCCTACTACCTGCCCGGTGTGTGGGCCAAGACGCTCTTCTACCGCCCGGAGCGGCTGACGAACGTGTTCATCAGCGACGCGTACAACATGTACGACTACACGACGCTCGGCGTGCAGAAGTAGCCCTGGAAGTAGGTGAAGGCGCCGGCTGACCGGTGGGCCGCGGGTGTCGAACCCGCGGCCCTCCGGTCGCCACAGCCCC
>NZ_JBJMIE010000385.1:0-14473 GCF_045807065.1 Actinophytocola sp.
CGTGGACGATGGGCACCACCTCGGTCGAGCGGCGCCGCGACGCCACCGGACGCGTCCTGGTCATGGGTGACGCCGCCACCACCTTCCCCCCGACCGGCGGTTTCGGGATGAACACGGGCATTCAGGACGCCCACAACCTGGCGTGGAAGCTCGCCGGGGTGCTGCGCGGTTGGGCCGCGCCGGCGCTGCTGTCGACCTACGAGGCGGAGCGGCGTCCGGTCGCGGCGTTCAACGCGGCACGCAGCGAGCACAACGCGTTGCTCACCAAGGCCTTCCTCGTCGACCACGTCGGCCCCCTGGCCGGTGACCTCGCCGACCCCGGCGAGGCCGGCGAGGCCGCGCGCCGCAAGCTGCTGCCGCTCATCGACGAGCAGCGACCGCACTTCGACTACCCGGGGCAGGCACTCGGCTTCCGGTACGGGACCGAGCCGGTGGTCGAGGACGTCGTCGAGTACCACCCGCGGTTCGAGCCCGGGGCACGCGTCCCGCACCGCTGGCTCGACGATCGGCACGAACTGTCCACGTGCGACCTCGCCGCGGCGGGGTTCGCGCTGCTGACGTCGTGTCCCTGGCCCACCGGGCGGACGGCGGCGCCGCTGCGGGTCGTGCCGGTGGACTTCCTGCCCGGGGGGACCGCCGCACTCGTCCGCCCCGACGGACACGTCGCCGAGATGCTGTCCGGTGTGGACCCGTCGGACGAGCTCGACGCGGCCCTGCGCCGCGCGACCGGAACACTCGAGGAGCACAGATGACTGACCAGAACACCCTCACCGCCGACGACCTCGGCGCGTTACGGACCGCCGGTCGCGACGAACTGCGTGCCGCGGTCGACGGCGTGCCGCGGGAGGACCTCGCGGCGCTGCTGGCCACCGACGCCGGCACCGAGGCGTTGCGGGCGGCGTTCGAGAAGATGCCGAGTTACCACACGGGCGAGACCGTCGACCCACCGGCGACCGCCAGGTGGCGGGTGAGCCGCACGCCGGGCGCCGAGCTGGCCTACGACGTCCTGCTCACCGGTGCGTCCTGCACGGTCGAGCCGGCGCGCGACGAGACCGCGCCCGATGTGACCATGTCGACCGACGCGGTGAGTTTCATCGAGATCGCGGCGGGCCTGAAGTCCGGTGTCGACCTGCTGATGCAGGGCCGCCTCCAGGTGGCGGGCGACGCGGCGCTCGCCATGCGGATGGAGTCCGTCTTCGGCCTCGGCGCATGAGAGGCCCCACGAGACGCCGGGTCGTGGTGACCGGCATCGGGCTGGTGACCCCCGTCGGCACCGGGACGGACGAGACGTGGTCGGCGCTGACCGCGGGGGTCTCCGGCGCCGGCCCGATCGGCGCGTTCGACGCGTCCCGCCTCGACGTCCGGATCGCCGCCGAGGTGACCGGCTTCGACCCACTCGACTGGCTGCCGCGGCGGGAGGCCCGCAAGCTCGACCGGTTCTGCCACTTCGCGATCGCGGCGGCGGAGCTCGCGCTCGCCGGCGCCCGGTTCGCCGACGTGAACACCGTCGCCACCGTGATCGGCAGCGCCATCGGCGGCGCGGCGTCGATCATCACCGGCGTCCGCGCCGACGCGAACAACCCCGCGCAGGTGTCCCCGTTCTTCGTGCCGTCGTCGATCGTGAACATCGCCGCCGGCACGGTCGCCAGGATGCACGGGTTCACCGGCCCGACGGCCGCGCCGGTCACCGCGTGCGCCTCGGCGACCGATGCGCTCGGCCAGGCCTTCCGGCTGGTGCGCGACGGGTACGCGGACGCCGCGGTCGCCGGTGGTGCCGAGGCCTGCGTGTACTCGCCGCTGATCGCCGGGTTCGGCAACATGCGGGCGCTGTCCCGGCGCAACGACGCCCCGGCCGAGGCGTCCCGCCCCTTCGACGCGGGCCGGGACGGCTTCGTCATGGGTGAGGGCGCGGGCCTGCTGTTGCTGGAGACCGAGGAGTCGGCGGCGGCTCGCGGCGCCCCCGTCCTCGCCGAGCTCGCCGGTTACGGCCAGACCAACGACGCGCACCACCCCACGGCCCCGCGCCCCGACGGGGAGATGGCCTCGCGGGCGATGGCCCTGGCACTGGCCGACGCGGGACTCGAACCGTCCAGCGTGGACTACGTGAACGCGCACGGCACGTCGACGCCCCTGTCCGACGCCAGCGAGACCGTCGCCATCAAGCGGGTGTTCGGCACGCACAGCGCGGACCTGGCCGTCAGCTCGACCAAGTCGATGACCGGCCACCTGCTCGGCGCGTCCGGCGGGGTCGAGGCGGCCGCGTGCGTGCTGGCCATCGACACCCGCCGGCTGCCACCGACCATCAACCAGGACGTGCCCGACCCGGACTGCGACCTGGACTACGTGCCGAACGAGGGGCGGAAGGCCGACGTGGACGTGGCCGTCTCCAACTCGTTCGCGTTCGGCGGCCACAACTCGACGCTGGTCTTCCGTCGTTTCGAGGAGTGAGGAACATGAACCCGCGCATCGTGATCGTCGGCGCCGGGCCGACCGGGCTGGCGCTGGCCTGCGAACTGCTCCGCGCCGGCGTGGCGTGCCGCGTCGTCGACGCCGCCACCAGCCGCAGCACGCGGTCCAAGGGCATCGCGGTCTGGCCGCGCACCCTGGAGATCCTGCGCGACCTCGGCGTCGCGGACGCCGCCGGCGAACGCGGCCTCGCGCTGCGGAGAGGCACCCTGTGGTCGGCGGGCGCGCCGCTGACCACGTTCGACCTCACCGGTCTGCGCTCGACGTTCGGCTGGGGACTGGTACTGCCCCAGCCGCATACGGAGGAGCTGCTGGAACAGCGGCTCGACGCGCTCGGCGGCAAGGTCGAGCGGGGCGTGCGCGCCACCGGACTGGACACCTCCGGCGAGCGGCCGCTGCTCACCCTCACGAGCCCGGCGGGTCCGGAGCAGGTCGAGGCCGACTGGGTCGTCGGCTGTGACGGACCGGGCAGCCTGATCCGCACCGCGGCGGGCATCTCCATGAGCGGCGAGCCGGAGCGCTACGGCTGGCTCCTCGCCGACGTGCGGATGGACACCCCCCTGCCACCGGACGGCGTCAGCTGGTTCCTCCACGCCGGCGCCGTGCTGCACGCCCTGCCGATGCCGGACGACCAGTGGCGGCTGACCATGACCGTCGGGGAGGAGCGGCCCGATCCGGAGGACTGGCCGACGGACCGTGTCCAGGCCGTGCTCGACGAGCGCGCTCCGATGCCGATGAGGCTCACGGAAATACTGTGGGCCAACGGTTTTCGAGTCCGCCAGGGCATCGCGGGGCAGTTCCGGCGCGGCCGGGTGCTGGTGGCCGGGGACGCCGCCCATGTGCACAGCCCGGCCGGCGCGCAGGGCGTCAACGCCGGGCTCCAGGACACCGCGAACCTCGGCTGGAAGCTGGCGCTCGTGAGCACCGGCCGGGCCGAGGAGAGCCTGCTCGACTCCTACGACGCGGAGCGGCGTCCCGCGGCGGCGCTGACCGTGCGGTTCGCCAACCGGCTCACCAAGGGCGCGACGCTGCCCAGTGCCGCGGCGCGGTGGGGCCGCGACCGGATCTGGTCGACGGCCGGGCGGCACGGCGTGATCCAGCGCGTCGTCCCGCCCGCGATCGCCGGCGTGGCGCAGAACTACCCGGCCGGCCTGACGCCCGTTCCCGCGCCGGTCAGGATGGCGCGGCAGGTCAGGTCGGTCGCCGCCATGGTCGCGGGACGCCCCGTGGCCGGCTCCCGGCTCCCGAACGTGGAGCTCACCGGCCCCGGAGGCGAACGTGCCTGGCTGTGGGACCTGTTGCCCAGCGACGGTTCCGCGGTACTCGCGTGGGCCGGGCGCGGGTACGCGTGGGACGACGTCGACGGGTTCACCGCGCTGCGCCGCACGGTCCCGGACGCCGTGCCGGTGCTCGTGTTCGACTCGCCGGGCGTGCCGGCCGACCGCATCCCGCCGCTGCCGGAGTGGCGCGTGGTGGCCGACCACGGCGGCCGGGTCAGGAGGCTGCTGCGTGCCGGCGCGGACACCGCGCTCGTGGTGCGGCCGGACCGCTACCTCGGCACGCGGGGCCGCTCCAGCACACCGCACGCGATCCGTTCCTACTTCCACACCGTCGGAGGGCTCATCTGATGTTGGCACCGGGCGAGACCATCGAGAACACGCAGTCCGGGGAGCTGGCGAAGGTCCGGACGGGCCGGCGGGAGACCGCCGGCGAGCTGGTCGAGGCCGACTTCCTGCTGCGCGCGGGCGGTTCGGTCGCCGCCGCGCACGTGCACCCCTTCCAGACCGAGACCTTCCAGGTGTTGGAGGGCGAGGTGCACATCCGGATCGGGGACGAGGAGATCCTGGCCGTGCCCGGCACCCGCTACGTCGCGCCGCCCGGCGTGCCGCACCGGATGATGAACCACGGCAGCACCGACGCCCGCCTGATCTCCTCGGCGTACCCGGCCATGCGCATGGACGACCTGCTGGAGACGTTCTGGGGGCTGGCCACCGACGGCAAGACCAACCGGTGGGGTCACCCCAGTCCGCTGCGGGCGGCCGCCATCGCCGCGGAGTTCCGCGACGAGTTCCGGTTGACCTGGCCGCAGTGGGCGCAGGACCTGGTGTTCCGCCCGTTGCTCCCGCTCGCCAGGGCGATCGGCATGCCCGGCACGTACGTGCCGCGCTCACGCCGGCGGCTGCGCCCGGCCGCCGGCGACCGGCTCCCCGCCGGCATCGAGTTACCGGAGGTGGCGCCATGACAACCGTGCACGCACAACGGATCCCGGGTCCCGAGCGGTTCCGGCCCGCGCTGGTGCGCGACATGATGACCAACGCGCCACGCGCGCTCACCGCGCTGCGCGACCGCTACGGCCAGCTGGTGCGGGTGCCGCTGGGCCCGCAGACCCTGCACCTGCTCAGCGATCCCGACGCGATCAACGACGTGCTCATCTCGTCGGCGAAGAACTTCGACAGCGACATCGTGGGCGGTTCGGGGGCGAGCGGGGAACGCGAGGCGCCGCTGGCACGACTGCTCGGCCAGGGGCTGCTGACCAGCACCGGTCAGCAGCACCGCAAGCAGCGCAAGCTGCTGCAACCGCTCTTCCACCGCCAGCGGGTCGCCGGCTACGCGGACGCGTTCGCCGAGATCGCCGAGGACCGGGCCGACCGCTGGTCGGCAGGTCAGCGGGTCGACGCGCTGGTCGAGATGGTCGAGCTGACGCTGGCCGTGGTCACGAGGACGATCTTCGATGTCGCACTCGACAGCGACGTGACGCGGACGGTCCGCACGGCGCTGCCCAGGAACGACGGCCCGCTGCGGTACGCGATGATGCCCGGCGGCGCGTTGCTGTCGCGGTTGCCGCTGCCGTCGAACCTGCAGTTCATCCGCGGCCGCGAGGCGTTGGACGCCGTGGTGCACCGGCTGATCACCGAACGCAGACGCGCCGGGGCGACCGGTTCGGACCTGCTGTCGCTGCTCATCGCCGCCACCGACGCGGACACCGGTGAGCCGATGACCGACCAGCAGATCCGCGACGAGGTGCTGACCCTGCTGATGGCCGGGCACGACACCACGGCCAACGCGCTCGCGTGGGCCCTGCACCTGCTCGGCGAGAACCCCGCCTCGGCGGCGCGGCTCGAGTCCGAGGTGGACGACGTGCTCGGCGATCGGCTACCCGGCTTCGCCGACCTGCCCCGGCTGCCGTGGACCAGAGCGGTGCTGAACGAGGCGATGCGCATCTACCCTCCTGTGTGGACAGTCGCGCGCCGGGCGCTGGCGCCGCACACCCTGCTGGGCCACGAGGTGCCGGCGGACGCCACGGTGATGATGAGCGCCTGGGTGGTGCACCGCGACCCGAGGTGGTGGCCGGCACCGGAACGGTTCGCGCCGCAGCGGTGGGTCGAGCGGGCACCGGACGGCGCCACCGACAACCTCACCGGTACGGCGCTGGTCGCGGAGCGCCCGCGCTTCTCCTACTTCCCGTTCGGCGGCGGCCCGCGCCAGTGCATCGGCAACGAGTTCGCACTGCTGGAGGGTGCCGTCGTGCTCGCCACCCTCGCCCGCCGGTGGCGGCTGGAACCCGTACCCGGCAGCAAGGTCACGCCCCAGGCCAAGATCATCGTCCGCCCCAAGGGTGGGCTGCCCATGACCGTCCGCGCGCGCTGACTGTCCATTACGGAGGTTCGAAGACATGACAACAGCATTCCTCTTCCCCGGCCAGGGCGGTTACGACGGCCGCGCGCTCGCACAGGCCGCGCAGGACTATCCCCAGGTGAAGGAGGTCCTCGCGGAGATCGACGTGGTGACGCGGGAGCAGTGGTCCCGCTCGCTCTCCGAGATCCTGCTCGCCGATCCGGTCCCCGAGATCACCCAGCTGCTGGCCGACGGCGCGTGGGTGTCGCAGCTGGCGATCTACGCCGCGAGCCTGGCCGCCCACCGCGTGCTCGACGCGCACGGCGTGCGGCCGGACGTGCTGTCCGGGCACAGCCTCGGCGAGATCGGCGCACTCGTCGCGGCCGGCCTGTTCAGCGTGGCCGACGGCGCGCGGGTGGTGGCGAAGCGGGTGGCCGCGATCGAGGACCTCGGTCTCGGTCCCGGCCGGATGATCGCGCTCACCACGGGCGTCGACCGGGCCGAGAAGGTCATCGCCGCGCTGGCCGACGAGTCCGTCGCCGTCGCCGCGGCGAACCATCCCAACCAGACCGTCCTCAGTGGCTCGCGGCAGGCGATCGTGCGGTTGCTCGGCATCTGCCGACACCTCGACATCGGCGCCGTGGAGCTGAAGGCGTCGTTCCCGTTCCACTCGCCCACGCTCGCGTCGGCCACCCCGGCGTTCGCCGCGTTCGTCGCCGGGCTGGACCGAGGCACGCTGGCGGTGCCCGTCTACTCACCGATCACGCGCGAGTACTACCAGGGTGGACCGGAGATCGCCGAGCAACTGGCCGCGCACTTCGTCGAGCCGGTGCACTTCGAGGCCGCGGTGCGCCACCTGCACGAGCGCGGGAGCGACCGGTTCGTCGAGGTGGGCGGCGACGACAAGCTGTCGAAGTTCGTGCGCAAGATCGTGCCCGGCGTCACGACCCACGCCACCCTGAGCCTCCAGGCGGACGCGCTGGCCCTGGCCGGGACGGTCGCCGCGCTGGGCACCGCGGCCGCACCGGACGCGGTCGCACTGGGCACCGCGGTCGGCGGGGTGCTCGCACCCGGCGCGGACCGGGAGACGTTCGCCGCATTCTGGGCCGAGGCGGGTGCGGAGCTCACCGCGCTGATCGGTGCCCGGCTCGCCGAGTTCACCGGTCGGTCGGCACCCACCGCCCCGGCGGCGCCCAGGCCAACGGCAGAACCCGCGCCGGCGCCACGGTCCTCCGCGCCCGAGTCCGTGCCCGTGTCCTCGCCCGCGGCGGTGTCCGCGCCGGTGGACAGGACACCCGACAAGGACACGATCGCCACTGAGCTGCGCGCCCAGTACGCCGCGGCGCTCGAGTACCCGGAGGAGGTCTTCGCCGACGAGGTCCGGCTGGAGGCCGAGCTGGGCGTCGACTCGGTGAAACAGGTCGAGCTGCTCACCCGGGCGTACCAGCACTTCGGGCTGCCGCAGCGCGACGAGGAGTTCCGCCTCTCCGACTACGACACGATGGCCAAGATCGTCGAGCTCGTGCACGGCACCCTCCGCGAGCGGACCGCTCGCGTCGGCTGACCCGTGCACCGAAGGAGCGCGCGAAAGACATGCGGGAACTGAACGGCAAGCTGGCGCTCGTGACCGGCGGCGCGAAGAACGTGGGCAAGGCGATCGCCACCGAGCTCGGCCGTCGCGGCGCCCACGTGCTGGTCAACTACTTCCATTCCGTGGCAGAGGCGAAACGGACCGAGGCGGAGCTGACGGCGCTCGGCATCCAGGTGACGCTCCTGCGTGCCTCGGTCGCCCGCCAGGACCAGGTGGACCGGATGTTCGCCGAGGTCCAGGAGCGCTTCGGTCACCTGGACATCCTGGTGAACAACGCAGCGGACGGTGCCCTGGTGCCGCTCGCCGAGCTCACCGACACCCACCTCGACAAGGCCATCGACACCAACTACAAGGGCGGGTTGCGCTGCGCCCGTGCCGCCGCGCCGCTGATGGCCGGGCGCGGTGGCGCCATCGTCACCGTGTCCGCGCTGGGTTCGAGCCAGCTGGTGATGTCGAACTACCTGGCCTGCGCGGCGGCGAAGGCCGCGGCGGAGACCGTGACCCGGTACCTGGCGGTGGAGCTCGCCCCGTATGGCATCCGGGCGAACACGGCGTCGGCGGCCATGCTGGTGAGCGAGGTGGCCGACGCCTTCCCGCGGGCCGAGGAGATGCAGCGGGTGATCCGGGAGGCGACGCCACTCGGCCGGCTCGGCACCCCGGCGGAGCTGGCGTCGGTGGTGGCGTTCCTCGCCTCCGACGACGCGCGCTGGATCACCGGCCAGACGATCCTGGCCGACGGCGGGCTCTCCCTGCGCGCCGCGCTGCTGTCGCCACCCCCGGCAGCGCCCGCCGACACCGGCAGGCCCGCTACCACGACGAAGCCGAGGCGGGCGGACGCCGGCGGGGCGGACGAGTTGGCCGACGAGATCGCCATCGTCGGCATGGGTCTCGTGACGCCCGGTGCGAACAGCCCGGAGGAGTACTGGCGGCTGCGCACCACGGGCGCCGACCTGTTCCACTCCCCGCCGGCGGACCGGTGGGACGCCACGAGCTTCACCGCGGAGGACCCGACCGCCGAGGACAAGACCTACCAGGACCGGGCCGCGTTGATCACCGACTTCCGGCCGGAACCGGAGGCGGCGGACGGCGGCCTGGAGCACACCACGGCGTGGTTGCGGCACTCGCTGGCCCAGGCGCTGCGGGGGGTCCACCGCGACCCCGCCGACCGGGTCTCGTTCCTGGTCGGCTACACCCCGGACGGCAACCAGCACCTGGAGGAGGCGACGGTGCTGGCCGCCATGCGCCGCCGGACGGGGGAGGTGGCCGACGGGCTGAACCTCACCGGCGCCCGCCGGGCGGCCGTGCTCGCGGCGGTCGACGAGGTGCTGACCGCGCACTACCACCGCGGCGCCGGCACGCCGCTGCGGTTCTTCCCCGAGCACGTCGGCCGGCTCGCGATGGCCGGCCTGCTGCCGCCGGACACCGAACTGCAGATGGTGGACACCGCGTGCTCGTCGTCGATCTACGCGATCGACATCGGCGCGAAGGGCCTGCTGCTCGGCCAGCACGACATGGCCGTGTGCGGTGGGGCGTTCGCGCTGACTCCGCGGTCGGTCGTGATGTTCGCCAAGCTGCACGGCCTGTCCCGGTCCGGCTCGGTCGGCTCCCTCGACGACGCGGCCGACGGCGTCCTGTTCGCCGACGCGGCGGGCGTGGTCGTGCTCAAGCGGCTCCGGCGGGCCGTGGCCGACGGCGACCACGTGCTCGGTGTCCTGCGTGGGATCGGCACGTCCTCCGACGGCCGGGGCACCGCGATCTACGCGCCCAACCCGAAGGGCCAGGACCTCGCGGTCCGGCAGGCCCTGGCGGCGGGGGTGTCCCCGGACGAGGTCGACTGGCTGCTCACCCACGCCACGGGCACCCGCGCCGGGGACATCGCCGAGCTGGTGACGGTCCGCGAGCACTTCGGCGGGGCCACCCCGACCTACCTCACCTCGAACAAGTCGCTGATCGGGCACACCGGCTGGGCGGCCGGGGTGGCGTCGGTCATCGAGGCGGTGCTCGGGCTGGCGGCCGGGACCATCCCCGCCCAACTGCGGTTCCGCACCCCGCAGCGCGAGTTCCGGCTCGACGAGACCACGTTGCGGATCCCGACGGAACCGGTGCCGTGGCGGGCGCGCGCCGACCGGCCCCGGTTCGCCGGGGTCTCCGGGTTCGGTTTCGGCGGCACGAACGCACACCTCGTCGTGGCCGAACCCGGCGCGCCGGCACCGGCGAAGGCCGCAGCCGCCCCCACGTCCGAGCGGGTGGTGATCGTCGGTTGGGCGGCGCAGGTCCCCGGGCTCACCGGGCCGGCGGAGGTCGGCGCGTGGCTGACCGGCCGGGGCCAGGCGCCGCGCGACGGCTTCGGCGACCAGTACCCGATGCCGGCGTTCGACCGGATCCGGCTCCCACCGAAGACCGTGCGGATGATGGACCGCTGCCAGCTGATGATGGTCGAGTGCGCCCACCAGCTGGTCGGCCAGCTGCCGGACGTGTGGGACCGCTTCGCCGACAGCACCGCCGTCGTCGCCGGCAACGTCGGCTCCACGCGGGCCGCGGTGCTGCTCGCCAACCGCGTGTACCTCGACGACACGATCAGCGCGCTGCGCGCGGACGAACGGACGGCGGACCTGCCCGAGCTGGGTGACCTGCTGACCGGCCTGCGCGACAACGTGCGCGCCGACACCGCGCCGTCCAACGAGGACTCGTTCCCAGGGATGATGGCGAACATCATCTCCGCTCGGGTGGCGAACCGGTTCGACCTCACCGGACCGAACATCACCCTCGACTCGGGCCTCGGCTCGGCCCTCACCGCCATCGACACGGCCGCCCGCTACCTGCGGACCGGCGAGGCCAGGCTCGCGCTGGCGGCCGGGGTGAACGGCAACAGCCTGCCCGAGTTCGAGTCCGTGGCCGGCGAGCTGACCGGCGGCGCGGGCCTCGCCGAGGGCACGTTCATGTTCGCGCTCACGACCGAGCGGATCGCCGCCGAGGCGGGCCTGCCGGTGCTGGCGGTGGTCGGGGAGCTCCACTCCGGCAGCTTCCCGGCGACGGAGCACCCCGTCGTGGAATGCGGCCCGGCCGTGCCGGAGCGGGCCCGGTACCTCGGCGCCGCCGGCGGTTTGGGCGTGCTCTCCGCGCTGCTCGGCCGCCCGGGGCCGGTCAGCGTGCAGTGCGAGGGGGGCGTCCGGCTCGACCTGACGGTTCCCGGCACCGCGGGCGCCGACCTACCGGCCCGGTTCCTGGCGGCCGAGCAGTTCGAGCCCGGCAAGGCGCCGCTGGTCCGGCGCCAGGTGCCCGTGCTGCTCGAGGCGGCCGCCGTCCCCGCGGGCGAGCCGACCGCGTTCGTACCGTCCGGCGCCGTCGTGCTCACCGACCTGCCGGACCTCGACACGCGCCTGGACCTGCCGGCGAGCACCACTGTCGTGTGCACCGTCGACGGCACCGAACGGCGACCCGGCTGGATCCGCATGCCGGTGGCCGATCCCGACACACTGCGCCAGGCGCTGGCGGCACGACCGGTGCGCCACGTCCGGGTGGTCACCGACCTGTCGCTCTCGGCCCCGCTGCCGCACGAGGTGGGCGGGACCGAGCAGTTGCTCGCCCTGCACGACGCGTTGTTCCTCACGGTCCAGCACGCGGGCACGCCGCTGGCGGAGGTCGGCTCCTCGGTCGTCGTACTGCTGCTGGGTGCGCTCGACGACGCCGTTCCGCACCCGGTGACCGGTCTGTTCACTGGCCTGGTGAAGGCCGTCGACCTCGAGCTGCCCGCCTGCCGCACGTTCACGCTCTGCACGACCGAGCGCGACCCGGCGGCCGGCGCCCGGCTCGCCGCGCGGGAGAGCGGCGTGACCAGGACGTTCCCCGTCGTGTACTACGACAACGGGGTGCGCCGGGTGCCGGCCCTGCGGGACGAGCCGGTCCAGGTGCCGCCGGACCCGGCCGCACGACTGGGTCCGGACTCCGTCGTGGTCGCGGTCGGCGGGGCGCGGGGTATCACCGCCGAGGTGACGAAGGCCCTCGCCGAGCACTTCCGGCCCCGCGTCTACCTGTTCGGCAGCAACCGGCTCGACGACTACCCCGACGACGTGTTCGGCGGCGACGACGCCACCTTCGCGGCGAGCCGGCCGGAGTTCATCCGCCGCCGGCTGCGGGACGGGTCGAACCGGACGGTCGCGCAGCTGAACCGCGAGTTCGACCGGATGAGCAACGCGCGTGACGCGGCCAGGACCCTGACCCGGCTGCGGGAGCTGTGTGGCGCCGACCGGGTCACCTACCTGGTCTGCGACATCGCCGACGAGGAGGCCGTGACCGCGGCGGTGCAGAAGGTCCTCGCCGAATCCGGTCGCGTCGACCTGCTGGTCAACGCGGCCGGGCGCAACCACTCCGCACTCATTCGCGACAAGGACTTCGCCGAGTTCCAGCAGATCCGCGACATCAAGGTGCGCGGCTACGCGAACCTCAAACGCGCGTTCGGCAAGGAGGCGCCGGCGCACTGGTGCAACTTCGGTTCCCTGCTCGGCTACTTCGGTCAGCTGGGCGAGGCGGACTACGCGTCGGGCAACGACTTCCTCGCCTCGGCGGCGGGCCACGCCGTCGGCAGGGGCCAATCCGAATTCACGATCGGGTGGACCTTCTGGGACGGCGTGGGGATGGTCGGCGAGAAGGGCAGCCTGGCCAACGCGCACTTCAAGCGCGAAGCGTCCTACAGCGACATGACGGTCGCCGAGGGCGTGCACCACTTCGTGCGTGAGCTGCACGCCGTCAACCGGCGACCGTCGGTGGTGCACGTCGGTGCCGCGGAGCGGCGCACGGTCGAGGCGCTCTACCCCGGCTACCTCACCCGGGCCCGCTTCTACGTCGGCCGCGGCGAGCCCGTCCGGGACGCCGGTACCGCGATGGTCGAGTTCGACCTGGAGCGGGACGCCTACCTGCGCCACCACCTGGTGCGCGGGGTACCGACGCTGCCCGGCGCGTTCGTCGCCGAGCTGGCCGGCGAGGCGGCGCTGGAGCTGGTGCCGGGTGCGACGGTCATCAGCTACACGGACGTGCGGTTCCACCACTTCCTGTACGTGCACCGCGACCTGCCGACGCCGCCGAAGAAGGTCCGGGCCGTGGTGACCGGCCGGGACGGCGAACGGACCACGATCCACGTGACGATCAGCGCGGACGTGCGGTCCCCCGGTGGCGTGCTGCTGGTGCGGGACCGGCCGCACTTCACGACGAACGTGGTGCTGGCCGGCGGGTACCCGGCGGCGCCGGGTTACCGGCCGTGGCCGGATCCGGCGCGGGACGTGCCCGCGCAGGAGTCGTTCCGCGCGCCGGACGCGCCGATCATGCTGAGCGGCCCGTTCCTGTGCGTGGACGACATCCGCCGCGCTCCCGGCCGTGCCCGCTCGACGTTCCGGTTGCGGCTCGACGCGGGCGACCCGCTGGCGACGAGCTTCTTCGCACCGTCGTTCCTGTTCGACGGGATGGTGCGGACCGCCTTCCTCACGGAGGCGGACGGTCGCGCCGCACCCGTGGGGGCGCCGACGCTCATCGGGGAGGTCGCGGTGTTCGAGCCGGGGAACGACGTGGAGCTGATGGCGCGGTACGGCGAGCTGGGCATGTACGCCACCAGCGAGCGCACGCCGGACGGCCGGCTGGAGCACCAGCTGGTCGCGGTCGCGCCGGACGGGCACGTGGTGGCCACCATGACCGACGTCCGGACCACGATCATCGACTGGTAGCGGGCGTCGGTCCCAAGGCGAAAGGGCTGAAGCGGCGGTCGCCGCTTCAGCCCTTTCGTGGGTCTGTCTGCCGTGCTACGCGGACTTCTCGCGGCGCTCGCGCCGGGACGGCTGCCGGGCCACGATCGTGGGATTGACGTTCTCCCGCACCGTCTGCTCCGTGATGACGACCTTCGCCACGTCGGTCCGCGACGGGATGTCGTACATCACCGGCTGGAGGACCTCCTCCATGATGGCCCGCAGCCCGCGGGCGCCGGTGCCACGAAGAATCGCCTGGTCAGCGACGGCCTCGAGGGCGGCGTCGGTGAACTCCAGCTCGACCCCGTCCATCTCGAACAGCTTCTGGTACTGCTTGACCAGCGCGTTCCGCGGAGCGGTAAGGATCTGCACGAGGGAGACCTTGTCGAGGTTGGTCACCGAGGCGACGACCGGCAGCCGGCCGATGAACTCCGGAATCAGCCCGAACTTGATCAGGTCCTCCGGCATGGTGTCGGCGAAGAAGTCCGCCGTGTCGATCTCCGCCTTGGACCGGATCTCGGCGCCGAAGCCGAGGCCCCGCTTGCCGACCCGGTCCTGGATGATCTTGTCCAGCCCGGCGAAGGCGCCGGCCACGATGAACAGCACGTTCGTCGTGTCGATCTGGATGAACTCCTGGTGCGGGTGCTTGCGGCCACCCTGCGGCGGCACGGACGCGGTCGTCCCCTCCAGGATCTTCAGCAGCGCCTGCTGCACGCCCTCGCCCGAGACGTCGCGCGTGATCGACGGGTTCTCGTCCTTGCGGCCGATCTTGTCGATCTCGTCGATGTAGATGATGCCGGTCTGGGTGCGCGTCACGTCGCCATCGGCAGCCTGCAGCAGCTTGAGGATGATGTTCTCCACATCCTCGCCCACATAGCCGGCCTCGGTCAGCGTGGTGGCATCCACGATGGCGAAGGGCACATCGAGCATCTTGGCCAGCGTGTGCGCCAGCAGCGTCTTTCCGCTGCCCGTAGGGCCGACCAACAGGATGTTCGACTTCGACAGCTCGACGTCGTTGCCGCGGGTGCGGTTCATCTGCACCCGCTTGTAATGGTTGTAGACCGCGACC
>NZ_JBJMIE010000386.1:0-24628 GCF_045807065.1 Actinophytocola sp.
TCAGGGACGTGTCCAGGGTCAGTACCGACGCGTCGCTCGTCAGCGCCGAGGAGTTCCAGTCCGGGTGGATCCAGATGTCGGTCACCCCCGCGGTCGTGCCGCCGTCCGCGGACAGCGTCGTGCGGCCCGCCACCACGCGGATCTCCGACGGGTCCTGGCCGTCCGTGCAGTGCGCGGCCGTCAGCACCTTCGTCGGGGCGACGATGGTGCCGCCGCAGAACTGGAAACCGTCCGGAGTGGTCAGCGCCACCACGAACGGGTTCTCCTCGATGGTCGTCTCCTCGCCCCCGATGATCTTCGGCTGGACGCTCGACGGCTCATCCGCGTGGGCGGTGGACACCGCGACGCCAAGCGTGGTGAATGCCGCCGCGGCAACCCCGATCAGGCGAAGCACACGCCTTGCCTCAGCCATGCCTGTCTCCCTTGTTCAGGCTCGTCGTGACCACGAGCTAGAACATGGCTACAAGGAGCACCCACGCGGCGCAATGGCTGAACGTTGTAGGCCGAACGGGTGATAAAGGTCAAAAATGAGGCGCTGACCTGCGGACAAACCGGCCATCACCCGATCGGATGGACTTTCACCGGCGACTGCCCCAGAGCAGCAGTGTGGACGTCCATTCCGCGACGGACGCACCGCCGCTGGAGAGCCCGTGGATCGGCGCGGCGGACAGCAGCCGGCCGTCCACCGCGTAGCCCGCGTCCACCAACGCGTCCCGTGCCGGGCCCACGCTGTCCAGCTCGTGCACCTCGATCACGATCCGCGACGCGCCCGCGGCGGCACACGCGCGCACCACGTCACCCCGCGCCGTGGCCAGGTACGTCGCGTCCGGCTCTGGCAGGCCGAGCAGGGCCTGGGGCAGCACGCCGTCGACCAACCGGACGTCCACCCCGAACCGGCGCGCGTTCGCGGCCAGGCGGACGCACATCCCGGCGTCGTTCTCCACCGCGAGCACGGCCGCGCCCAGCCGCGCCGCCTCGATGCCGACCGCACCCGAGCCCGCGACCACGTCCCACACCAGCGTCCCCGGCCGGGGCGCGAGCTTCGCCAGCGCCAGGGCACGCGACTCCGGCGAGCCGCACAGTCCGGGGGGATCCGTGAACGCCTCGGTCGCCAGCGCCCAGCCGCCCGCGGGTGGCGTCGGCTCCCCGCCCGCGAACCAGCCCGGAGCACCGATCCGGTCCAGCTCGGCCAGGCACAGCACCACGGTGGGGGCACGCCAGGCACGGGCCACCGCCTCCGCCGGATCCACTATGGACAGCTCCTCGGTCGGACCGCCGACGTCCTCGGCCACGACGAGGGTCCGGTGCCAGCCGGTCAGCGCCTCCGCGAGCTCCGCCGGTCCCGCACCGGTCGTGGTCAGCACGCCGACCGCCGGCCGCGCCCGGCACACGTTGACCGCGCGGCGGAGCCCGTCGCCGTGGGTGCTGACCACGGTCAGGTCGTCCCACGGTCGCCGGATCAGCGCCGCGACCCGCTGCACGGGTGACATCGCCGGCAGGCACTCGGCCGGCAGCCCGTGTGCCCGCAGCTCACGAAGCACGCCGAAGTACCCGGGGTCCCCGGACACCAGCACGACCGCCTGCTCCCCCGCCGCGACGGCGCTGGTCAGGGCGTCCAGCGCCGCCACGGGCAGGCACGACACGGCCGCCGGCACCTCCAGGACACCGTTCGCCCCGGGGTCGGCCGAGACGTGCCGGTGCAGGGCGGGGCCGGTCCCGACGACCAGCCGCGCCGCGGCAAGCGCTTGCCTCGCCCCGGGCGGCAACTGGTCGCCGGCGAGCCCGATCAGGGTCACCCTCGCGGTCATGCCGCCAATTCGACCACGCGACCGGTAACATCGCGGGAACTTTTCTCCGATTAGTGATCAGAGATCCGCTTTCTGGAACTCGAGCTCCTTCGCCGCGTCCGAGGTGAAGTTGTACTTCACCTTCTTCAGGCCGAACGGCTTGGTCGGGTCCACCGCGAAGATCGTGCTCGACCGCGGCGGGTTCCTGGTCGCCGCCGGCCCGTACCGGTAGTCACCGGTCAGCCCGTCGAAGCCGACCGTGCCCAGCGCGGCCGACGCCTTGAGGACGCCATCGCGCGACAGGTCACCCAGCTCGACGGCCTTCTCCAGCACCGCGGTCATCGCGCGGGCCTGGTTGTAGCCGAACGCGAAGTAGTAGTCCGGCTCCTGGTCGGGGGCGTACTTCGTCGCGTCGGCCACCATCTGCTTCATGCCCGGCACGGACTCGTCGCCCCACTCCGTGCCCTCGGCCACGATCAGCACGGACTGCTCCATGTAGGGCGCCACCGCGGACTTCGCGAGCGCGCCGGTGTAGCTCGGCGACTGTCCGAACCAGCGCGGCGCGAACCTCGCCTGCGCGGCCGTGCCCCAGATCTTCGCGGCGTCGGACGGCGTGGCCACGAGGAACACCATCTTGCACCTCGCCCCGGCGAGGGCGCCGATCTGGCCGGCGTAGTTCTCGGTGCCCACCTTGAACTTCTGCGTGTTGGCGACCGTGAAGCCGTACTTCTTCGCGGCGAAGTCGATGCCCTGCTGGCCGGCCTCGCCGTACACGTCGTCCTGGATCATCGTGCAGATCGTGTCGGTCCTGGCGCCGCCGCCGTCGGAGAGGTAGTAGTCCATCGCGTTGACGGCCTGCACCTGGTAGGGCGCACCGACCGGCAGCAGGTTGTCCTCACGCACCCAGAGCGCGTCCAGCGAGGCGGGCGCGGCGAGGATCTTGTCCGTCCGCAGCTGCGGCAGCACGGCCAGCGTCGGCGCGGTGCCCAGGACCTGGGTGAACGCGACCACGTCACCCTTGATCTTGTTGTACTTCTGGACCGCGACGTCGGTCCTGTACTGGGTGTCCTCCTGGACCAGCTCCACCTTGTACTTGCCGGCCACCCCGCCCGAGGCGTTGAGCGCCTTGAAGAACACCTCGTTGCCGGCGGTCAGCGGCTGCCCGATCACCGCGACGGTGCCGGTCAGCGGTGTGAGCACGCCGAGCTTGATGGTCTTGCCGTCGAAGCCGGTCGCGGTGCCCGGCGCGCCCGCCGAGCCGCCGCCGCCGCTCGTGTCCTGCCCCGCCCCGCCGCAGGCCACCAGGACCAGCGCGAGACCTGTCGCCACAACGCCCTTCAGCACCCGCATATGACGCTCCTTGCCTCAGTAGGAGAAGGGCCAGGACTTGAAGTAAGCCTTGACCCGGAACCAGATGCCGGCGAGCCCCCGTGGTTCGAACACGAGGAACAGCACGATCAGGAGCCCGAAGATGGCCTGGTTGAGCGCGAAGACGGAGATGAAGCCGTCGCCGCCCGCCTCGGTGGCGACGCCGGGGATGGCGCTGGAGTACTCGTCGATGAGTGCGGGCAGCGCGCCGACGAAGACCGCGCCGAGGATCGACCCGAAGATCGTGCCGAGCCCGCCGACGATGATGATCGCGATGTACTGGATGGACAGCAGGAGCGTCCAGTCGTCCGGGCTGACGTGCTGCTGGTAGGAGCCGAACAGCGCCCCGGCCATGGCGGCGATCGCGCTGGACACCACGAACGCGCCGATCTTGTACCGGCCGGCACGCACCCCGATGACCTCCGCGGCCTGGTCGTGGTCGCGGACCGCGCGCAGGGCCCGGCCGGGACGCGTGCGCACGAGGTTCTTGGCCAGCAACGCGACGATCGCGACGAGCCCCCAGACCAGCCAGAAGTACCCCTGGTTGCGGGAGTAGACCTCGCCGGCCAGCTTCAGGGAGCCCAGGTCGACCGGCCCGAGCGTGGCCCGCGCGCCGACGGACGTGCCGTTGTTCCCGCCGGTGACGTCGCGCAGGTTGCGCCAGAGGTGCTCGCCGATGAAGATCAGTCCGAGCGTGACGATCGCGAGGTAGTGGCCGCGGAGGCGGAGCGCGAACGGCCCGATGAGCCCGCCGAGCATCGCGCCGACGGCGGCGGACGCGAGGAGCCACACGGGGAGCGGCAGCCCGAGGTCCCCGCCGACGACCGCGGCCGCGTAGGCGCCGGCGCCGATGAAGAACGCGTGGCCGAGGGAGATCTGTCCGGTGTAGCCGGTGAGCAGGTTGAGCCCGATGGCGCCGACCGCGGTGATGCCGGAGTAGATGAGGACGGACAGCCAGAAGTCGTCCCGCACGATCGTCGGCAGCACGAGGAGGGTGACGAGCATGAGCGCGAGGCCGGCCTTGGCCATGGGCGAGCCGAAGAGGCGCAGGTCCTGGGCGTAGCCGCGGACGAGGTTGCGGTGGGGCTTCATACCCGCCTCACCTCCTTGGTGCCGAGCAGCCCGTACGGTCGGATGAGCAGGATCACGATCATGAGCACGTACGGCACGATGACCGAGACGTTGTCGCCGGCCCAGGAGAACAGCTGGTCCTGGTAGCCGCGGGTGAGTGCCTCGGCGAGTCCGATGATCATGCCGCCGAGCACGGCGCCGGCCGGCGAGTCCAGGCCGCCGAGGATCATGGCGGGGAACGCGGCGAGTGCGATGGAGCTGATCGAGGGTTGCAGGCCGCCCGGTCCCGCGGCGAGGGTGATGCCGGCCAGTGCGGCGAGGGCGGCGGCGATGGCCCAGCTCGTCGCGTAGACGCGGCGGGCGCTGATCCCCTGTGCCAGCGCGGCTTCCGGGTCGAAGGCGGTCGCCCGCATGGCCAGTCCCGTCCGGGTGTACCGGAAGAAGACGAAGAAGGCGACCACCACCGCGGCGGTGATGCCGATGGTCCAGAGGTCGCGTACGCCCAGGACCAGCTGCCCGACCTGGATGGTCTGGATGTTCCAGGGGTTGTCCACCGGGCGGTTGTCGAAGCCCCAGATGGCCGTGGTGAGTGGTTCCAGGACGAACAGCAGGCCGATCGTGATCATGATGACGGCGAACGGGGGTTGGCCGACCATGCGGCGCAGCACGAGTCGCTCGACGCTCGCGCCGACGACGGCCGCGCAGACGCAGGCGAGGAGGATCGCGACGCCGAACGCGATGGCGAGGTTGTTGGAGAAGGTGTAGCCGAGGTAGGCGCCGAGCGCGAGCAGGCCACCCTGGGCGAAGTTGATGACCCCGGTGGACTTGTAGATGACCACGAAGCCCAGGGCGACCAGCGCGTAGGTGGACCCGAGCGCGAAGCCGGCGAAGACGTTGGTGAGGAGGGTGATCATGTGTACATCGCCTCGATCTCGGGGTCGAAGCGTTGTTCCAGGGCTCTGCGCTTGACTTTCTGCGTTGCCGTCAGTTCGCCGTCCTCGTGGTCGAGCTCCTTGGTGATCAGGGTGAAGCGTTTGACGCGTGCCACCTGTGCCAGGTCCTTGTTCGTCTCCTGGACCACGTCGTCGATCAGGCGACGGACCTCGTCCTTCGTGGACAGGTCCGCATAGGTCGTGTAGGCAAGACCTCTTCGGGACGCCCAGTTGCCCACCGTGTCCAGTTCTATGCCGATCAGCGCGGTGACGTACGTGCGGCGGTCGCCTATCACCACCGCCTCGCGGATGTACGGGGAGACTTTCAGGCGGTTCTCGATCTCCGACGGGGAGATGTTCTTGCCGCCCGCGGTGATGATGATGTCCTTCTTGCGGTCGGTGATCCGCAGGAAGCCGTCCGGGCTGAGCTCGCCCACGTCGCCCGTGTGTAGCCAGCCCTCGTCGTCCACCGCCGCCTTCGTCGCCACCGGGTCGTTGAGGTAGCCCTGGAACACACCCGCCGACCGGGTCAGGATCTCGCCGTCGGGGGCTGTGCGGACCTCCACCGACGGTAGGGCGGTGCCCACCGCGCCGAGGCGGATGTCGCCCTCGGGGGTCAGGGTGCAGATCGCCGTGTTCTCCGTCTGGCCGTAGCCCTCGCGGACCGGAATCCCTATGGCCCACAGGTACTCCAGCACCTGCGGGGCGATCGGGGCCGCGCCGCTGATCGCCGCGCGCACGCGGGACATGCCCAGTTTCTCCCTCAGGGCACGGAAGACCAGCAGCTCGCACGCACCGAGCACCACGCGGTCGAGCACCGTGAGGCGCCGGGCCATGCGGCGTGGCGCGATCCGGCGGCCCTGGCGCACGCACGCCTTGTACAGCAACCGTTTGAGGCGGCTCGCGTCCGCCATCCTGATCTCCACGGTCGCCAGCATCTTCTCCCACACCCTTGGCACGCCGAGGAAAACCGTCGGCTGCACGTCGCGGAGGTCCTGGGGGAAGGACGGGCCGCCCTCGCCGAAGTTCACCACCAGGCCCGCCCACACGCCGTCGATCACCGAGATCAGGCGTTCGGCCACGTGGCACAGCGGGAGGTAGCTCAGTACCTCGTCACCCCGGCGGGCACCGAGCACCACCGCGGTCTCGCCCGCCGCGACCAGGTTCGCGTGGGAGATCATCGCGCCCTTCGGCGGGCCCGTCGTGCCGGACGTGTAGACCAGGACGGCCGTCGCGTCGGGGTCCAGTGCCGCCACCGACTCCTGGTAGGCCGCCAGATCCGCGTGCTGTTCCAGGGAGGCGAACGTCGGTACCCCGTCGGGCACGCCGCGGGGGTCGATCACCACCACGTGCCGCAGCAACGGCAGCCGGTCGCGCACCTCCAGGGCCTTGTCCAGCTGCTCCTCGTCCTCGGCGATCAGGACCGACGCCGCCGAGTGCGACAGCAGGTACTCCACCTCCGCCGCCGGTGAGGTCGGGTAGATGCCGACCGTGCACGCCCCGAGGCCCTGCACGGCCAGGTCCGCGACCACCCACTCCGGGCAGTTCTCCGCGTGCACCGCGACCCGGTCGCCTGGGCCGACCCCCAGCGCACGCAGGCCCGCGGCGACGGACGCGACCCGCTCCGCGTACTCCGCCCACGTCCACTCCCGCCAGACGCCGCGGTACTTCTCGCGGACCGCCACGTCGTCCGGGCGCTGCCTCGCGTTCTCCAGCAGCCGCGCGCACAGGCTCACGCGGCACCCCCGAGGTACGCCTCGACCACCTTCGGGTCGTGCTGGATCTCCTCCGGGGCACCCATGGCGATCGGCGTGCCGAAGTCCAGGGCCAGCACGCGGTCGGCGAGGTCCATGACCAGGCGGGTGTCGTGCTCCACCAGGATCATCGCCAGGTTCAGCTCCCGGCGGACCTCCACCAGGTACCTGGCCATGTCCTCGGTCTCCTCGACGTTCATGCCGGCGACCGGCTCGTCCAGGAGCAGCAACCTCGGCGCCATGGCCAGCGCCCGCCCCAGCTCCGCGCGTTTCGCCACGCCGTAGGGCAGCAGGCCGGCCGGGGTGTGGCGGTACGGCTCCAGCTCCAGTAGCTCGACGATCTCCTCCACCGCGGCCCGGTGCGTCACCTCCTCGCGCTTGGCACGGCCCCACCACGCCATCCCGGCGAGGATCCCGGTGCGCATCAGGTGGTGGCGGCCCAGCATGAGGTTCTCGATGAGCGTGAGCTGCTCGAACAGGCCCAGGTTCTGGAACGTCCGCGCCACGCCCAGGCCGGCGATGCTGGCCGGCGACCGGCCGTCGAGCCGCTCGCCGGCCAGCGTGATCGTGCCGCGTTGCGGGCGGTAGACGCCGTTGAGGCAGTTGAAGATGGACGTCTTGCCGGCGCCGTTGGGGCCGATGACGGCGAAGAGCTCACCCTCGCCGACGGTGAAGCTCACGCCGGAAAGGGCCGTCACGCCGCCGAAGCGCAGCGTCAGGTCCGAGACCTCCAGCAGGGGAAGGCCCAAACCCGGACGGTTCGCTCCGCTCACGCGCTCCATCGCTTCTTCCTCCGGTAGCTCTTGACCTCGGCGAACGAGCGGCGGTCGGCGTCCGCGGTGGCACCCAGGTAGAACTCGCGGATGTCCTCGTCGTCGAGCAGCTCCGCGGCCGGGCCGTCGCGCACGACCTTGCCGACCTCCAGCACGTAGCCGTAGCTCGCGATCGACAGCGCCATCACCGCGTTCTGCTCGACCAGCAGCACGCTCGTACCCTGGCCGTTGATCTGCACGACGATGTCGCGGACCTGCTCGACGAGCCGGGGCGCGAGGCCGAGTGACGGCTCGTCGAGCAGCAGGAGCCTGGGTCCGGCCATGAGCGCCCGACCGATCGCGAGCATCTGCTGCTCACCGCCGGACAGGTACCCGGCAGTGGCGCGGCGGCGCTGGGCGAGGATCGGGAACAGGTCGTACACCCTGGTCAGGTCGTCGCGGTACTCGCCGCGCCGCCGGGAGTGGGCGCCGGCACGCAGGTTCTCCTCGACGGTCATCTCCGCGAAGATCCGCCTGCCCTCCATGACCTGCGCGACGCCGCGGCGCACCACGCGCGCGGGGTCCGCGCCGGTCAGGTCGTCGCCGCCGACCCGCACCGAGCCCTTGGTGATCTTGCCGCGGTGGGCGATGAGCAGGCCGGTGACCGCGCGCAGCAGGGTGGTCTTGCCGGCACCGTTCGCGCCGAGCAGCGCCACGATCGCGCCGTCCGGCACGTCGAGGGACAGGCCGCGGAGCACGAGTACGACGTCGTCGTACACGACCTCGAGGTTGTTGACCGACAGAACAGACACCATGGGGCCGCTCCGGGAAGTGACGTCGATCACGCCAACCTCCGGACCGTAGCGGCCCGTCTCTCGGCGAGCAAGGACCGCGCCGAACCGTTACCAGCCGGGCATAACGCCCGCCGGCAGGCCTCCAGCGGCACGCGACCCGGCGAATGCCAGACTCGGTCGCGTGACCTCGGTTTTCGACTGGCTCGACAGCCACGCGGACGAGCGGCGCCGCGCCGGCCTCGCCCGGCAGCTGCGACCGCGCCGCGTCGACGCGGACCACCTCGACCTCGCCGGCAACGACTACCTCGGCCTGTCCCGCGACAAGCGGGTGACCGGGGCGGCCGCGGCGGCCACCCTGCGCTGGGGCGCGGGCTCGACTGCGTCGCGCCTGGTGACCGGCACGATCGAGATGCACACCGAGCTGGAGCACGAGCTGGCGGCGTTCTGCGGCGCACAGGCGGGGCTCGTGTTCTCGTCGGGTTTCATGGCGAACCTGGGCGTGGTGACCGCGCTGTCCGGCAAGGGTTCGGCCATCGTGACCGACGCCTACCTGCACGCCTCCCTGATCGACGGCTGCCGGCTCTCGCGCGCCGACGTGGCGGTGATGCCGCACGGCGACGTCGCGGCCATCGCCCACGCGCTGAAGACCCGGCGGACCGAGCGCGCGCTGGTGGTGACCGACTCGGTGTTCTCCGTCGACGGCGACCTGGTGGCGCTGCGTGAGCTGCACGCCGCCTGCCGCGAGCACAAGGCCGCGCTGGTCGTCGACGACGCGCACGGGTTGGGCGTGCGCGGCCCGGGCGGCCGGGGCGCGGTGGCCGAGGCGGGCCTGATCGGCGAGCCGGACGTGGTGACGACGATGACGCTGTCGAAGGCCCTCGGTGCCCAGGGCGGGGCGGTGCTGGGGCCGCGCCGGGTGATCAAGCACCTGGTCGACACGGCGCGGAGCTTCATCTTCGACACCGGCCTGGCCCCGTCGAGCACGGCGGCCGCGCTGACCGCGCTGCACGTCCTCAAGGACGAGCCGGGCCTACCCGAGCGGGTGCGGACCGTGGCCGTGACCCTGGCCGCGCGGCTGCGGTCGGCCGGCCTGACGGTGACCGAGCCGGACGCCGCCGTGGTGTCGGTGCTGGTGCCGACGCCGGCACAGGCGGTGACGTGGGCCGAGGACTGCCGCGCGGCGGGTGTGCTGGTGGGTTGCTTCCGGCCCCCGTCGGTGCCGGACGGCGTCTCGCGGCTACGCCTGACGGCGCGCGCGGACCTGACGGAGGCGGACCTGGACCGGGCGGTCGAGGTGATCACCCGGCACGCGCCGCGGACCTAACCGGCCGCAGGCCTGCGCATCGTGATGTGCTCGATGCCGTCCTCCAGGTAAGGCGTGCCGGCCGGTTCGAAGCCGAAGCGGGCGTAGAACCGCTGGGCGTAGGTCTGGGACTCGAGGACGGCCGCCTCGTCCCCGATGCGTTCCATCGCGGCCTTCATCAGCAGGGCGCCGAGGCCGGTGCCGCGGGTCTGCCGCGTGGTGCAGACCCGACCGATGCGGGCCGTGCCGTCGGGGTCACGGAGCAGGCGGAGGTACCCGTGCGGCTCGTCGTCGGGCTGCCACCACAGGTGGACGGTCGACGGGAGCAGGTCGCGGCCGTCGAGGTCCTGGTACAGGGACTCCTGCTCGATGACGAACACGGCCGACCGCAACACGAGCAGCGGGTACAACTGGGCGGCGGTGATCTCGTCGCCGGTCGCGGAGTACAGCACGATCCCTGGATATCAGATCCACTCGCCGTCACGCATGAGGTCCCTGCCCGCGATCTCGTTGACCTCGCGCCACGCCTGGACGACCCTGGGCTCGACCCGGAAGTACGGGTAGTTCGCCAACGTCCGGGGGTCGAAGCCGGTGCGCTCGGCGAACGCGGCCTTGACCGCGTCGGCCGGCTCGACGCGGCTGGCGACGCCGTCGATCGACACGACGTCCCTGGTCTCACCAAGCGTCAGCCGGATCCGGCCGTTCGCCGCGATGTTGCGGGCCGTCGGGTTCGTGGCCAGCGTCGACAGGTACAGCGCGGCGCCGTCCCAGTGGAACGACAGCGGCACCAGGCACGGCACGCCTCCGTCCGCGGTCGCCACCCACGCGTCAACGTCATGCTCGAGCCTGCGAACGGTGTCTTCGCGGCGCTGCTCACGGGTCCTCGGTTCCGCCATGGCCCCATTTGATCACGCTCGTGACTGGACCTGGCCCTTCAGCTCGTCGAGGTAGGTGATCACACGGGTGTACACGCCCGGCTTGCCCGCCGCGGCGCAGCCCTCGCCCCAGGACACGATGCCCACCAGGCGGCCGTCCTCGACGAGGGGGCCGCCGGAGTCGCCCTGGCAGGAGTCGACGCCACCCTGGGGCTCGCCCGCGCAGACCATCGCCTCCCGCTTGTAGGACTGGTAGGCCTTCGTGCAGTCCTCGTCGGTGGTGATGGGCACGGTCGCCTTCAGCAGGTACCGGGACGGCTGGCCGTCGACGGCGGTGCGGCCCCAGCCCAGGACCTGGGTCTGCCGGCCGGCGCCGTACAGGTCGGCGTCGCCCGGCGCCGGCAGGTCGAGCGCCTTGTACGGGAGCCGCGTCGCGAGCGTCAGGACCGACACGTCCGCGCCGGTGCGCACGTCGGTGAACTCCGGGTGGACCCAGATGGACCGGACCTCGCTGGTCACGCCGGCGTCGCTCTGCTTGTCCTCGCGGCCGGCGACGACCCGGATCTCCTCCGCGTCCTTGCCCACCGTGCAGTGCGCGGCCGTGACGACCTTGTCGTCGTCGACCAGCGTGCCGCCGCAGAACTGGAAGCCGTCCGCGGTCGTGAGGAACACGACGTACGGGAAGTCCGCGATGCTCGCCCGGTCACCGCCGACGATCTCCTGGCTCGCGCCGGCCTGTGTGAACCCGACCACCGCCGCGGCCGTGGCCAGCGCGGTGGCGAGCAGGACGCGGGTGAGCCGCGAGGTCGACCCCATGTGCATGTCTCCTCACTGTTGGTGCCACGACCCTGTCGGTTCGGCACGGGCGAAGGCAACTTGACCATGTAGCTCGACCGGGTGAACTCTGCGATCGGGCATGCTGGAGGCGTGCGCAGAGTCCTGGTGTTCGCCGCCCTCCTGTTGGCGGGCTGTTCGAGCGCGACATCGCCGGCCGCGCCGACCCCGCGAGCCCACTCGTCCTCGACGTCCGTCCCGTCCGGGACGACACCGGTCCCCGCCGCTCCACAGTGGACCGTGGGGGCCACGCCGCTGCCGCTGCGGCCGGACGGGTACGGGCAGGTGCTGCCGACGCCACCCGTGCTCGCGAACCGGTCCCTGCCGACCCTCGACCGGCTGCCACCACCGGCCGGCGGCCGGTACGCCTCGACCGTCGCCCCGGTGCCGGCGGACGTGCTGGCGCGCAGCACGTGGCAGCCGTCCTGCCCGGTGGCCGTCGCCGACCTCCGGTACCTCACGATGTCGTTCTGGGGCTACGACAACCGCGCGCACACCGGCGAGATGATCGTCGCCGCGCGGTTCGCGGACGCGGTCACCCGCGTGTTCGGGCACCTGTACGACGCGCGGTTCCCGATCGAGGAGATGCGCGTGGCGACCGCCGCCGAGCTGTCGGCGCCCCCGACCGGCGACGGCAACAACACGACCGCCTTCGTGTGCCGCAGCGCGACGAAGCAGACGCGGTGGTCGGCGCACGCCTACGGCCTGGCGATCGACGTGAACCCGTTCTGCAACCCCTACATCCGGGGGGACCTGGTGCTGCCGGAGCTCGCATCGTCCTATGTGGACCGGTCGAACGTGCGGCCCGGCATGGTCGAGCCCGGCGACGTCGTCGTGCGGTCGTTCGCGGCCATCGGCTGGTCGTGGGGCGGGGAGTGGCAGTCCCTCAAGGACATCCAGCACTTCACCGCTACGGGTGACTGAGCCCCCGCAGCACGATCTCCAGTCCACCGCGGAACTCCGCGTCGGCGCCGATTCCCCTTGCCGTCGCGGCGGTTTCCGCCAGCAGCGGGAGCCGCTCCTGCGCCGCCATCGCCGCGGTGCCGGCGCCCGCCAGCGGGCCGAAGTGCTCGTTCTGCAACGTGCCGAGGAAGTACGCGACGATGGTCCGCTGCGCGATCACCCGCCGCTCCCCCGTGAACCCGGCCTCGGTGAGGATGGCGAGCATCGCCTCGATCTGCACCAGTGACGCGGGCACGGCGTGCCGGTGCCGCAGGAGCAGGGGCACGGTCGCCGTGTGCGTGACCACCGCCTCGCGGACGCGGGTCAGCACCTCGGTGATCCGTTCGCGCCAGTCGCCCGGCGGGACGGCCAGGTCGACGGCGGACAGCACGTGGTCGACGACGAGCACCTCCAGCTCGTCCTTGTCGGACACGTACCGGTACAGCGACATCGTCGCCATGCCCAGCTCCTTGGCGACCGCGCGCATGGTCAGCGCGTCGGGCCCGTCCCGGTCGAGCACCGCGAGGGTGGCGGTCACGAGGCGGTCGGCGGTCAGGGAGCGTGGCCGGGGCACGAGTTGACAGCGTACGCGATACGCGCATACTCGTAGATGTACGTCGTACGCTTACATCTCGAGGAGGGTCCATGGAGCACGTGCCGGCCAGGGAGCTGGTCGACGTCCACGGCGCACCGGTGCGCCTGCCGAATCCGGATCGCCTGGTGCACTTACAGTTCCGCCGCTTCGCGGGCTGCCCGGTGTGCAACCTCCACCTGCGCTCGTTCGTGGCGCGGCACGAGGAGGTCGAGGCCGCGGGCGTCCACGAGGTGGTGGTGTTCCACACGAACACCGCGGACCTGCTGCCACACGTGGCCGACCTGCCGTTCGACGTGGTCGCCGATCCGGCCAAGGACCTGTACCGCGAGTTCGGCGTCGAGTACTCGCCCCGGTCGCTGCTGCACCCGAAGGCGTGGCCGTGGATCGTGCGGGCCGTCGCGGCCGCGCTGCCGGACGTCGTGCGCAAGCGGAAGCCCGCGCCGCCGCCCAGGCCCGAGGGCGGCCGGCTCGGGCTGCCGGCGGACTTCCTCATCGCGCCGGACGGCCGGGTGCTCGCGAGCCACCACGGCAGGCACGTCTACGACCAGTGGTCGGTCGACGAGCTGCTGGACCTGTCGCCGGTACGGCTCAGGCGGACATGAGGAAGAGACGGCCGCCGGCCGCGTGTCAGTTGGTGTTCTCGCCGCCGCTGTCGTCGGTGGCGCCGCCGCGGCGCCCGAAGCCGCCGAACATCCGTCCCGCGGCGCCGGACACCGCCTCGCCGACCTCGCTCAGGACCTTGGCGAGCGGGTCGGTCGAGTTCGACCACGACTCCTTGTACGACTGCCCCGCCGCCTTGACGTCGTCCATCAGGTTCGAGGAGGGCTGGTCGTCGTCGCGGCGCAGGTAGTCGCCGGCGAGGATGGCCCGGTACTCCTCGGACGCGGCCCAGCGCTGCAGCTGCGCGGCACGCACGACGGCGAACGGGTGGCTCATGTTCTCGACGGTCATCAGCTTCAGGATGCTGTCGCGGACGTCGTCGACTTCCTCGTACTCCCTGGCCTGCCGCAGGAACTCGGGGATGTCGACGTCGGACATCTCGATACCGCCGGCCATGTACACGTGCGAGCGCAGCGCCGCCGCCGGGTCCTGCGAGCACAGCAGCCCGGCGCGGTCGCCGGTCAGCTCGGCCTTGCGGTACCACTCCATGAGCGCGGCGATGACCGCGCGCAGGCCGAGCGCGCCCAGCGCCATCCACTGGACGCTGGACTGCAGGCGCAGCAACCGCATCAGGAGCGTGCGCAGCACGTTGTGGCCGGAGAGGATGTGCCCGACCTCGTGGCCGATCACCACGCGCATGCTGTCGTTGTCGAGCGCCTCGACGATCCCGGTGGTGACCACGATGAACGGCTTGTCGATGCCGATGGCGTACGCGTTGGCGACCGGGTGCCGCGCGACGAACACGTCGGGCACGGTGTCCAGGTCGAGCGTCTCGGCGCAGTCGACGCGCAGCTGGTTGAGCCGCGGGTACTGCTTCTCCCCCACGCGGATGGCGGAGGCGAGCGCGAACAGCCGCTCGGCCCGCTCGTTCCACATCCCGGCGACGGCCTTCAGCACGGAGGCCACGCCGGGCACGGCACGCAGGGTGGCCATGGCCGCGCGGTCGGCCGGGTGCTCGTAGGCCCGCGGGCTGATGCCGCGGAAGCGCACCCGTGTCGTTCCGCTCTGCTCGATGTCATTGTTGTCGGTCAAAGCGGCCTCCCTCGGTCCGTGCGCCCACCCTATGCCCCGGACCGTGATCGAAGGGTGAGTTCGGCCGAGGCGCACAGGCGGATCGGCCCGTACGGGCACATCGCGGACGGCGGCGCGACCCCGCCAGGACTAGGGTTGACGCGCCCCTGAAAGTGATCACCAGACTGGAGACACGATGAGCCTGGAGCGCCCCACCGCGCCCGATCCGTACTCGCTGCTGCCGGCCGTCGGCTCGTTCACCGTCACCTCAACCGATGTCGCCGACGGGCAGCAGCTGCCGCTCTCCGCCGCGCACGGGATGGCCGGCGGCGAGAACATCTCGCCGCAGCTGTCGTGGTCGGGCGCCCCGGAGGGGACGAAGAGCTACGTGGTCACGTGCTTCGACCCGGACGCGCCCATCCCCGGTGGGTTCTGGCACTGGATCGCGGTGAACATCCCCGCCTCGACCACCGAGCTGCCGGCCGGCGCGGGTGCCGGCGACGACAGCCTGCCCGGCGACGCGTTCCACGTCCGCAGCGACTTCTCGACCCGCGAGTACGGCGGCGCCGCCCCGCCGGAGGGCGACGTGCCGCACCGCTACTACTTCGTGGTGCACGCGGTGGACGTCGAGAAGCTGGAGGTCGACGAGAACGCCTCGGCCGCCTTCGTGAGCTTCAACCTCGCGTTCCACACGCTGGCCAGGGCAGTCATCACCCCGACATACCAGCACTGAGTTTCATGTTGAATGGGGCCGTGACGCATTACGACCTGGTCATCATCGGCACGGGCTCCGGCAACTCGATCCTCGACCGGCGGTTCGCCGACTGGCGGGTCGCGATCGTCGAGAAGGGTGTGTTCGGCGGCACCTGCCTGAACGTGGGCTGCATCCCGACGAAGATGTTCGTGCACCCCGCCGACCTGGCCGCGACGCCGGGCGCGGGGGCACGGCTCGGGGTGGACCTGACACTCGACGGCGTGCGCTGGCGGGACGTCCGGGACCGGATCTTCGGCCGGATCGACCCGATCGCCGCGGGTGGCCGCGAGTACCGCCGGCACCACCCGGACAACGCGAACGTCACCGTGTACGAGGGGACCGCCAGCTTCACCGGCCCGCGTGAGCTCGAGGTCGACGGCACGCCGGTGACCGCCGACCGGATCGTGCTGGCGGCGGGTGGTCGGCCGGTCCTGCCGGACATCCCGGGCCTCGCCGAGATCGGCTACCACACCTCCGACACGATCATGCGGCTCGACGAGCTGCCGCGACGCCTGACGATCATCGGCAGCGGGTTCGTGTCCGCGGAGTTCGCGCACGTGTTCTCGTCGTTCGGCGTCGAGGTCTCGGTCATCGCGCGGTCGAACGCGTTGCTGCGGCACGAGGACGACGACATCAGCGCCCGGTTCACCGAGCTGGCGCGGCAGAAGTGGGACGTCCGGCTGGAGCGGAAGGTGCTGCGCGCCACGCGTTCGTCCGGCGCCATCCAGCTGGACCTGGACGGCGACGAACTGGAGACCGACCTCGTCCTGGTGGCGATCGGGCGGACGCCGAACTCCGACCTGCTGAACCTGCCGGCCGCGGGCGTCGACGTCACGCCGACGGGCCACGTGGTGGTCGACCCGTACCAGCGCACGACGGCCGAGGGCGTGTGGGCGCTGGGCGACCTCAGCTCGCCGTTCGAGCTGAAGCACGTGGCGAACCACGAGGCGCGGATCGTCCAGCACAACCTGCTGCACCCGGCCGCGCCGATCGCCGCGGACCACCGGTTCGTACCGCACGCGGTGTTCACGGCCCCACAGGTCGCGTCGGTGGGGTTGACCGAGGAGCAGGCCGCCACGCAGGGCATCCGTTACGTGACGGCGAAGCAGGACTACGCCGGCATCGCGTACGGCTGGGCCATGGAGGACACGACGGGGTTCGCGAAGCTGCTGGCGGACCCGGTGTCGGGACAGCTGCTGGGCGCGCACATCCTGGGGCCGCAGGCGTCGACGCTGATCCAGCCCCTCATCCAGGCGATGAGCTTCGGCCTGGACGCGCGGACCATGGCGAGCGGCCAGTACTGGATCCACCCGGCGATGCCGGAGCTGGTGGAGAACGCACTGCTCAACCTGCCGCTGTGAGGCGGGTGCTGTTGGCCCGGCATGGGCAGACGGAGTGGAACGTGCTGGGCCGGCTCGACTCTCCCCTGACGGCCGACGGTCTCGCACAGGCGCACCGCCAGCCGCTGATCGTGTCACACGAGATGATCAGCCGAATGCTGGTGCGCAACCTCCTGGCCGAGGAGCCGGCCGACGCGCTGCGCCGCACCCAACCACACGACGTAATCTACGTGGTGAGCGACGGCACGCTCACCACCGCGCGTCCCTCAGCCGAGGACAGTGCGCAGTCGCGGCAGTGAGGTGGGACCGTCCACGATCAGCTTCTCCAGCGCCGCGGTGTCCAGGTGCTGGGCGGCGAGATCGCCGAGGGTGTCGAGTTGGGCGGACCGGGCCGCCGCGACGTCGACGTCCGGTGCGGGGGTGAAGCCGGGTCGGCCGGCGCGTTCCCCCACCCAGCCGAGGAGGGTGCGGCGGAAGTCGTCGTTGT
The DNA here is from genome assembly GCF_045807065.1 of Actinophytocola sp. Lineage (GTDB taxonomy): Bacteria > Actinomycetota > Actinomycetes > Mycobacteriales > Pseudonocardiaceae > Actinophytocola. Next base: position 17,260 of record NZ_JBJMIE010000386.1, read on the forward strand.
CGAGCAGGCCGTGCCAGTGCGTGCCGGTCACGCGGTCGGTGTGCACTCCTTCCGCCGAGCCGTCGGCCAGCTCGACGAGATGTGGGCGCGGTTGGCGGGTGACCCGGCCGTGGTGGATCTCGTAACCGGTCACGGGGTGGTCGAGTGCGGTGCCGGCGGGACGGGTCAGGGTCTTGTCGGCGGCGAACTCGACCTCCAGGTCGACCAGCCCCAGCCCGGCGACCTCGCCCCGGCCGGACTCGACGTGGTCGACGATGCGGCGGCCGAGCATCTGGTAGCCGCCGCAGATGCCGAGGACGGGCGTGGTCGTGCCGACGATGGCGTCCGCGAGACCCCTGTCCCGCAACCACTCCAGGTCGTCCACGGTGGACTTGGAGCCGGGCAGGACGATGAGGTCGGCGTCCGCGAGGCGCGACGGCTCGGTGACGAACCGGACGGCGACACCCGGTTCGCAGGCGAGCGCCTCGACGTCGGTGGCGTTGGAGATGCGGGGCAGGCGCACGACGGCGACGCGCAGCCACTGGTCGCCGTGCGGTGGCCGGGGCCGGCCGATGACGCCGTCCGGGCTGTAGGAGAGGGAGTCCTCGGTGTCGAGCCAGAGGTCCTCGCGCCAGGGCAGGACGCCGAGGACGGGTCGTCCGGTGGTGTCGGTGAGCCAGTCGAGTCCGGGCTGGAGGAGTGTCCGGTCGCCCCGGAACTTGTTGACGGCGAAGGCCTGGATCATGTCCTGGTCGGCCGGGTCGAGGACGGCGAGCGTGCCGAAGAGGTGGGCGAGGACACCGCCGCGGTCGATGTCCCCGACGACGAGGACGGGTAGGTCGGCGGCGCGGGCGAGCCCGAGGTTGGCGATGTCCCGGTCGCGGAGGTTGACCTCGGCGGGCGACCCGGCCCCCTCGCAGATGACGACATCGAACTCGGACCGCAAGTCGTCCAGTGTGGACAGGACGACGTCGGTGAAGTCCCGCTCCCGGTAGTCGCGCAGGGTGCCGGCGGCCCTGCCGTGGATGACGACCTGGGAGCTGCGGTCCGATCCGGGCTTGAGCAGCACCGGGTTGAAGCGGGTGCTGGGCTCGAGACCCGCGGCGCGGGCCTGCGTGGCCTGTGCCCGACCGATCTCCCCGCCGCCGGGGGTGACGGCCGAGTTGTTGGACATGTTCTGCGCCTTGAACGGCGCGACGCGCACGCCCTGCCGCGCGAGCCAGCGGCAGATCCCGGCGACCAGCACACTCTTACCCGCGTCCGACGACGTGCCGGCGACGAGCAGCGCTCCCCGCATGTCCACCCCTTTCGTCACCTGCAATCATCGCGGTCATGCCCGCGACCCCGGTCACCGCCGTCCTGGTGCACAGCCCGTTCCTCGGCCCGGCGAGCCTGCGCCCCCTGGCCGACGCGCTGGCGTCGCTGGGGCATCCGGCGGTGCTGCTGGACCTGCGCCCGTCGGTCGTGGCCCCACCCGTGCACCAGGTGCTGCTGGGCGCGTTCGCCGACGCGATGAGCGAGGAACTGCTCGACGGTCCTGTGGTGCTGATCGGTCACAGCGGCGCCGGTCCGCTGCTGCCCGCGTTCGCCGATTCCCTGGAGGAGGCGGTCACGGGCCTGGTCTTCGTGGACGCGGGCCTGCCGACCCCGGGCCGTTCCTGGCGGGAGACCGTGCCCGCGGCCCTGTACGCGCAGCTGCGGGCCTCGACACGGGAGGGCCAGCTCCCCCGCTGGCAACGCTGGTTCGACCCGGACCCGCTGGAGACCCTGGTCACGGACCCGACCCTCCGCGCGGAGATCGCCGACGAGGCCCCGGAGGTCCCGATCGCGTTCCTGAAGGAGGAACGCCCGGACGTGGAGTGGACCGGCCCGGCGGGCTACGTCCTGCTGTCCGACCCGTACGCCGACGACGCCGCGGCCGCGGAGGCGAAGGGCTGGCCGGTCCGGCGCCTGGACACCCACCACCTGGCGCCCGCCACCGACCCGCAGCCGGTGGCCACAGCCATCCTGGAGGTCCTGACCGAACTGCTCTGACCGCGTGTCCAACCAAACGAACACGCGTGTCCAACGCCCACGACCCGCGAGTTCAACAAATGCGTCAGGCACGATTTGTTGGACTCGGGGGTCATCCGCGTTGGACACGGGGGTCATCCGCGTTGGACACGCGGGGTCAGGGGAGGGTCAGGATCTCGGCGCCGTCGTCGGTGACCACCAGGGTGTGTTCGAACTGCGCGGTCCAGCTCTTGTCCTTGGTGGTGACCGTCCAGCCGTCGTCCCAGATGTCGTAGTCGATGCCGCCCAGGGTGATCATCGGCTCGATGGTGAAGGTCATTCCCTTCTCGATGACCGTTTCCACCGCCGGCTCCTCGTAGTGGAGGATCACCAGGCCGCTGTGGAACGCCCGGCCGATGCCGTGGCCCGTGAAGTCCCGGACCACGTCGTAGTTGAAGCGCTTCGCGTACGACTCGATCACCCGGCCGACGACGTTCAGCGCACGACCCGGACGCACCGCCCTGATCGCGCGCATCGTCGCCTCGTGGGTGCGTTCGACCAGCAGGCGGACCTCCTCGTCGACCTCCCCCGCCAGGAACGTCGCGTTCGTGTCGCCGTGGACGCCGCCGATGAACGCCGTCACGTCGATGTTGACGATGTCGCCGTCCTCGATGCGGGTCGTGTCGGGGATGCCGTGGCAGATCACCTCGTTGAGCGACGTGCAGCACGACTTGGGGAAGTGCCGGTAACCGAGCGTCGACGGATACGCGTGGTGGTCCAGCAGGAACTCGTGCACGATCGCGTCGATGTCGTCCGTGGTGGCGCCCGGTTTGACCGCCTTGCCGCCCTCGGCCAGTGCCCGCGCGGCGATCCGGCCGGCCACCCGCATGGCCTCGATCGTCTCCTCCGTCTGCACCCACGGCTCGACGTTGCGCGCGGGCGCCGGCTTGTCCACGTACTCCGGCCGCGTGATCGAGGCCGGCACGGAACGGCGCGGTGACTGGACGCCAGGCTTCAACGGGGCACGAACAGGCATGTCTCCACCCTAGGACAGCGCCGAGAGGAAGCGGGTCGCGGCTGCCACCGCCTTGCTGGACACCCCGGCGTCGGTCAGCAGCACGGCGAACGCCAGATCTCCCTGGTACCCGACGAACCACCCGTGGGCGTGCGTGCCGTCGCCGAACTGCGCGGTGCCGGTCTTGCCCCGCAGCTCCGGGAACGCGGCCAGCGCCGGTGTCGACCGCGCCATCTCCAGCATCATCGCGCGCACGCCGTCGAGGACCTGCGGTGACACGGGCCGCGCGGACGAGTCCGCCTTCGTCGTCGCGCCGCGCAGCAGTGACGGCGTCGGCATCTTCCCCGTCGCCACGGTCGAGACCACGAGTGCCATCCCGAACGGGCTGGCCACGACCTTGCCCTGGCCGAACCCGTCCTCCGCGCGCTCGACCACCCCGGACGCGTTCGGCACCGAGCCCGTCACCGTCGTCGCGCCGGGCAGCACGAAGTCGACGCCCAGCCCCAGCTGCTTCGCCGCGTTCGTCAGGTCTGCGGGGCCCATCTGCGAGGCCAGCTGCGCGAACGTCGTGTTGCACGACACCGCGAACGCCGTCGACAGCGGGATGGTGCCCTTGTCGAACCTGCCCGCGTTCGGGATCTCACGGCCGTCGATGACGGTGGTCGCCGGGCAGCCGACCGGGGTCGCGGCCGTGACCTTGCCGGCCGACAGCGCCGCCGTCGCCGTGACGATCTTGAACGTCGAGCCCGGCGGGTAGCGGCCCATGAGCGCGATCGGGCCCTGCGCGTCGGCGGACGCGTTCTGGGCCACCGCCAGCAGCTCCCCCGTCGACGGCTGCATCGCGACGATCACCGAGGGCGTCGGCTCCGTGTTCACCGCCGCCTGTGCCGCGTTCTGCACGCCGACGCTCAGCGTGGTGGTCGCCGCCGTGGCCGGCTGCGCGGCCTTCGCGTACAGCTCCTCGACCTCCGCGCCGGTCGGGTCGGTCGTGATCACCCGCCAGCCCGCCTTGCCGGTCAGGTCCGACTCGACGACCTTGCGGATGCCCGGCACCACGGTCGGCGCGAACGCCTTGTCGGGCGGCAGCAACCGGGGCGCGGACGTGAACCGCACGCCCGGCAGGTCGTAGATCGCCGGCTTGACCGCCTCGTAGCTGGTCTGCCGCAACGCGACCACCTGGTAGGGCTGGCCGGCCGGTGTCTTGTTCACCCCGTCGAGGATCGACTGCTGCGTGATCGTGTTGTCGATGCCGGACAGCGCGGTCGCGAGCGCCCCGGCCACCGCGTTCACGTCGCCGGCCTTGTCCTTCTCCAGCAGCACGGAGACGACCCGGTCGGGTGAGAGCACGAGGTTGCCGTCACGGTCGAGCACCGGCGCGAGCTCCGGCTGCTGCCCCTGCACCGCGATGGCCTGCTGCTGCGCGAGCTTGGGGTGGATGACGGTCGGGGTCCAGTGCACCCGCCACGCGCCGTCACCGCTCTGCAACTCGAAGTGGGCGTCGTACGACCACGTGCGGTTCTGGCCGAGGTCCCAGGTGAGCCTGTACGTCGCGGTGGCGGTCGCCGCGTTGTCCGTCTTCGCGACGTCCTTGACCTGTGCCGTCACCGACTTCGGCTCGAGCGCCTTGCGCACGGCCGACATCTGCTTCTTGGCCGAGTCCACCGAGTCGGTCTGCTTGGCCGCCGCGTCGAGGTCGCCCTTCGCGAACGCCGCGGCGAACGCGTTGGCGGTGTCCTCCGGCTGGGGCTCGGAGCTACAGGCGGCCAACGGCAGGAGCAGGGTCAGGGCTGCGACCAAACGGGTGACACGCACGGCGGCGAGTATGCCGCAAATCTAGAACAACACCGTCGCGTACTGGCCGACCTGGTTGAAACCGATCCGCTTGTACGCCGACTGGGCGACCACGTTGTAGGCGTTGACGTACAGGCTCGCCGTGCGCCCCAGCCCGCGCACGAGCCGGTCCACGACGGCGGCCGTGCCGGTCGAACCGAGCCCGCGGCCGCGCCGGTCCGGGTGCACCCACACGCCCTGGATCTGCCCGACGGCCGACGACAGGGCGCCGATCTCCGCCTTGAACACCACGTTCCCGCCCTCGAACCGGGCGAAGGCGCGGCCGGCCGCGATCAGCTCGGCGACGCGGGCCCGGTAGCTGGCGCCGCCGTCACCCGCGCGCGGGTCGACGCCGACCTCCTCGATGAACATGGCGATCGCGGCGGGCAGGTAGCGGTCCAGCTCCTCGGGACGCACCGGCCGCACCATCGGGTCGGGCGCGATGGTCGGTGCCTTGCCGGTGGCCATCAGCGGCTGGTCGGCGCGGACCTCGCGGGCGGGTCCCCAGTCCAGCTCCAGCTCCGACCACAGCCCGAGCACCTGCTCGGCCGGCCCGACGACCGACGAGCACATCCGCCGCCGCCGCAACGCCCGGTCGGCGAACGCCCGCAGTGCGGCCCGGTTGCCCTGCAACGGGATCAGGTTCGAGCCGGCGAAGCACAGCGAGTCGAGGCGGCCGCCGCGGAACCCCCGGGGCTCGCACCCCCACAGCTCGCCGCCGAGCCGCCACGGGTCCATGCCGAGGTTCTCGATCCGCGACGCGACCATGCAGGACGCGACGGGATCCGCCATGAGCATCGCACGCACGGCCAACCGATCCCGCTCATCGAGCAGCCGTGCACCCGCAAGCCGCAACACATGCACCAGCGTGCCAGATGAACACGCGGCAAGACAGCCGAGGGCCGGCACGCGCGGAATCGCTCCCGACCTGTCGATGTGCCGTGATCTGGATCGACGTGTGGCTGGACGTCCTCTTCGCGAAACGGAGCCCCGCCATGCGCTTCCTGATCCTCATCGAGCCGGCCGACCCCGCCGACGCGCCCGCCCTGACCCGCTACCACGAGGAACTCGTCGATGCCGGAGTGTTACTGGCCGGCGACCTGTCCGCCGGGTTCTGGCTGCTGGAGGTCGACTCCCCCGCGACCGCCGCCGAATGGGCCCGCCGGGCGCCCTGTGACGACGTGGAGATCAGGGAGATCGCCGAGTCGCGATGAGTTTCCGCGGTCGCGGCGGTCTAATCAGCCATGGGCAAACTCACTTACGGCTTCAACGTCTCGCTGGACGGTTACATCGCGGACAAGGACGGCGACATCGGCTGGACGACCCCGACGGACGAGATACACCAGTACTGGAACGACCACGTCAAGGACGTCGCGGTGTCGCTGTACGGCCGGAAGCTGTACGAGCTGATGTCCGCGCACTGGCCGACCGCCGACCAGGCCCCGGACGTGCCGGCGATCGAGGCGGAGTACGCCCGGCTGTGGCGTGCGATGCCGAAGGTGGTGTTCTCGAAGACCCTGGACGAGGTCGGCTGGAACTCCCGGCTGGAACGCGGTGACGTGGTGGAGGTGGCGCGGCGGATCAAGGCCGAGACCGACGGCATGATCGACGTGGCTGGGGCGACCCTCGCCGCGCCGCTCGTCCGGGCGGGTCTGGTCGACGAGTTCCAGGTGGTGCTGACCCCGGCCATGGTGGGTGGCGGCACGCCGTTCCTCCCCACGCTGGACCGGTGGGTCACGCTGGACCTGGTGGAGAACCGCACGTTCTCGTCCGGCGCGGTCCTGCTGCGGTACGTACCGAGGCCGGCGTGAGGTTCGTGGCGCTGATGTACACCGAGCCGGCACGCACCAGGGCCATGACCGCCGAGGAACACGTCGAGATCAAGCGGAAGTACGAGGAGCTGGGCACCGAGCTGCTCGCCTCCGGTGAGCTGCGCAACGGCTGCGGGATGGCCTACCCGGCCGAGACCCGCACGCTGCGCCGGCGTCGCGAGCCGGCGGACGGCCCGTTCCACACCGGCGACACGCTGCTGTCGGCATACTGGGTACTCGACTGCGCGTCACCCGAACGAGCGGAGGCCATCGCGGAGCGCATGCTCGACTGGCACGTCACGGCGGTCGAGGTCCGCGCCGTCCACGACTCCTTCGGCTTCGGCGAGGACGAGGGCGGGGACTTAGGAGTGGGCTAGGAGACGGACACGACCGGGGAGCCCGTTCCGGCGGCCTCCCCGGCCTCCTCGGCCTCGTCGGCGATGCGCATGGCTTCTTCGATGAGGGTTTCCACGATCTGGTGTTCGGGGACGGTTTTGATGACCTGGCCTTTGACGAAGATCTGGCCCTTGCCGTTACCCGAGGCGACCCCCAGGTCGGCTTCGCGGGCTTCGCCGGGGCCGTTGACCACACACCCCATCACCGCCACCCGCAACGGGATCTCCATCCCCGCCAACCCCGCCTTGACCTCATCAGCCAACAGGTACACATCCACCTGCGCCCGCCCACCCGATGGACACGACACTATCTCCAACTTCCGCGGCCGCAGGTTAAACGACTGCAA
>NZ_JBJMIE010000387.1:0-15460 GCF_045807065.1 Actinophytocola sp.
GCGGCGGCGGCCTTCAGGTCGTCGAGCACGACACCCGGCTCCACCCAGGCGGTCCGCGTCGCCGGGTCGATCGCCATGCGGTTCAGGCGGGTGAGGTCCAGCACGAGCCCGCCGCCGGTCGAGTTGCCGGCGAGGCTGGTGCCGCCGCCGCGGGGCACGACCGGAACGTCGAACTCACGGGCGGCGGCCACCGCGGCGACCACGTCGTTGACGCTCGCCGGCCGGACCACCCCGACCGGCACCTGCCGGTAGTTGGAGGCGTCCATGGTGAACAGCGCTCTGGTGCCGGCGTCGAAGCTGACGTCACCGGACACCGTCTCGACCAACCTGCGCTGGAGATCCACGACCTCCGATGCTACGACGCGAGGATCTCCTCGATCGCGACGCTCACCGGGGTCGTCGGGCGGCCGATCAGCTTCCGGAGCGTCCCCGGCGTGTGTCCGAGCGTGCCGGCGGCGATGTTGGCGTCGATGGCGGCGACGAACCCGGCGGCCTCCGGCGGGGTGCCCTGCTCGACCAGGTACTGCTGGAACTGCTCGACCGACAGGTTCCGGTAGGTGACCGGCCGGTCCGCGACCTTCGCGATCTCGTCGGCCAGCTCCGCGAACGTCCACGCGGTGTCGCCGGTCAGCTCGTAGACCTGGTTCTCGTGGCCGGGCTGGGTGAGCACGGCCACGGCGGCGTCCGCGAAGTCCCTGCGCGCGGCCGAGGCGAGCCGCCCGTCCCCGGCGGCGCCGACGATCTCACCGGTCTCGGCGGCGGCCTTGATCTTGTCGACGTAGTTCTCGTGGTACCAGCCGTTGCGCAGGAAGGTGTACGGGAGACCGCTGGCGCGGATGGCCTCCTCGGTGGCCTTGTGCTCCGGCGCGAGCACCAGCTCGGTCGTGTCCGCGTAGGGGGCGCTGGTGTAGACGAGGTGCTGGACGCCGGCCTGCTTGGCGGCCTCGACCACGGCGGAGTGCTGCGCCACCCGCCGGCCCACCTCGCTGCCCGAGATCAGCAGGACCTTCGAGGCGCCCTGGAGCGCCGGCGCCAGCGTCTCCGGCCGGTTGTAGTCCAGCTCCCGCACCTCGACACCCAGGTCAGCGGCCGTGTTGCGGGCGCCGGCGGCGAACTTGACGCCCTGCTTGCGCAGCCCCTCGACCACGAGGCGGCCCAGCTGTCCGGTGGCCCCTGTGACGACGATCATGTGACACTCTCCTTTGGTAAGTACTTACCCTCAGTAAGTACTACCATAGCAATGTGGACGAGTTGGTGTTCGATGTCTTCGCGCGGAACTGCACCTCTCGCGAGACGATGGAACACGTCACGGGTCGATGGGGCGCCCTGGCGATGGTCGCGCTGCTGGACGGCACGACGAGGTTCAACGCGTTGCGGCGGCGGGTGGACGGCATCAGCGAGAAGATGCTGAGCCAGACGCTGCACGCCCTGGAGCGGGACGGCCTGGTGCTCCGCGAGGCCAAGCCCACGATCCCCCCGCACGTGGAGTACAGCCTGACCCCGCTCGGCCGGGATGTGGCCGGCAAGCTGCTGGACTTCATCCAGCTCCTCGAGTCCCGCATGCCCGAGGTCATGACGGCCAGGGAGGAGTACGACGCCCGTTGACCGGCGCCCTACTCTTGTGTGGCGTGAGCGGTGGACGAGCGAGGACCGGGAACGCCCGTGGCGTTCGCGCGTTCCTGCTCGCCGGCTCGTCGGCCGCGCTGGCCGTCGCCGCGCACGGGCTCGCCGGCGGCGCCGTCGCCGACTCCGGGTTCACCGTCGGGCTCGCCACGCTGCTCGCCTGGGGCGGCACGTCGCTCGCTCGCCGGGGCGGCATCCCCGCGCTCGTCGCCGTGCTCGGGACCACACAGCTGTGCCAGCACGTGCTGCTCACCGACATCGCGAGCGCGCACGGCAAGGCGCCGGCCGTCTTCAACGGCTGGACCATGTTCGGCGCGCACGCGGTGGCCACCGTGCTCACCGCCGTGCTGCTGACCAGGGCCGGCGGCGCGCTCACCGCGATCGGCGCCGCGCTCGCCTGGCTGCTCGGCCGCCTGCGCACGCTCGTCGCCGGGCCGGTCCCCCCGCGGCCGGTGCCCGTCGGGACGTCGCTGCCCGCACGCCCCGGCGCGCTCCTCGAGGTCCTGCTGCGGCAGGTCTGCGCCCGCCGCGGCCCGCCCGTCCACTCCTGAGAAGACACCCCGGCCAGGCGCGTGGCGCCTGGTCAAGTCCCCCCTACTCAGGAGTGAACACACGCATGTCCATCAAGCGCTTCGTCGCGCGTGCCGGCGTCGTGACCATCGCCGCCGGCGTGGCCACCATGCTCGGCACCGGGCTCGCCTCCGCACACGTCACCGCCAACGTGCTCGGCGAGACGGCCGCCAAGGGCGGCTACTCGAAGATCACCTTCCGCGTGCCGAACGAGGACGAGACCGCCGGCACCGTCAAGCTGGAGGTCAGGTTCCCCGCCGACCACCCCCTCGCCGGCGCGCGGACCAAGCCCATGCCGGGCTGGACCGGGCAGGTCAACATGGTCGCCCTCGACAAGCCGATCAAGATCAACAACGCCGAGGTCAAGGAGGCCGTCGGCTCGGTCGTCTGGACGGCGGCACCGGGCACCCGGATCGGCCCCGGTGAGTTCCAGGAGTTCGAGCTGTCCGTCGGGCCGCTGCCGGACAACACCGACGAGCTGGTCATGCCGGCCGTCCAGACCTACGACAACAACGAGGTCGTGTCCTGGGACGAGCCCATGAAGGACGGCGCGGAGGAGCCGGAGCACCCCGCGCCCGAGATCGCCCTGGCGGCGGCCGGCGAAGGTGACCACCACGGTGGCACGCCGACGGCCGACACCGGCAGCGAGAACGTGGCCGCGACCTCGACGACCGCGGCCGCCGACTCCACCGACGACACCGCGCGCTGGCTGGGCGGCATCGGCCTGGTGCTCGGCGCGCTCGGCGTCGGCTTCGGGGTCGGGGCCACCGTGCGGTCCCGCCGCACGGCGACGGTGAAGCGGAGCGACCAGTCATGAGCGGAGCTTGCGGAGCCAATCACCGGCGCCCAGGACGCTACCTCGGCCGAGGAGGGCGCCGGAGGAGCGGAGCGGTCGTGGTCGCGTCATGAGGAGGCTGCTTGCCGTCCTGGCGCTGACGGGGCTGGGGTTGTTCGCCCTGGCCGCGCCCGCGTCGGCGCACAACACGCTGATCAGCAGCAACCCCACCCAGGATGCGTCGCTCGAAGCCGGTCCCGGCACGGTCGTGCTCACGTTCGACCTGCCGATCCAGGAGGGCACGGGGCTCAACACCGTCGCCGTGACGGGGCCGGACGGCAAGCAGTGGCAGGGCGGGCCGGCGACGGTCGACAGCAACGTCGTCTCGACGCCGGTCCGTGAGCTCGGTCCGAAGGGCGTCTACACGGTCGGCTACCGGATCGTGTCGGCCGACGGCCACCCCGTCTCCGGGAAGGTGACGTTCACGCTCACCAAGGCCGGCAACGGCACGCCGGCGCCGGCCAACGCCGACGTCGGCACGGTGCCGGGCACGGAGAGCGGCGGCCCGGACGGCGGCGTGCCCATCTGGGTGTGGCTCGTCGGCGCGGCCGTGCTGCTCGTCGCCGGGCTGTTCGTGGCCCTGCGCACCGGCGGTAAGCAGCCCGAATGACCCAGGTCCGGACCACCGCGCTGCACCGGCTGCCCCTGGTGGCCGCCGCGGTCGTGACCGCACTGGCCGCCGTGATGGTCGGCCTCGTGCTCACGCCCGTGGCGGTCATCCCCGGGGTGCCGGCGCCGGGCGCGGTGGTCCGGTACGGGTTGCCGGTCGCGCGAGTGCTGTTCGACCTGTCGGCCGTGGCGACCGTCGGGTTGAACCTGCTGCCGTTCCTCGTCGGGCCGGACCGGCCGAAGGCGGCGGAACCGCTGCTGGCGGGTGCCCGCCGGGCCGCCGCGTTCAGCGCGCTGGCACTGGCGGTGTGCGCGGTGCTGGCGCTCGTGCTGCAGACCGCGGAGCTGCTGCCCGGGGAGGAAGCGGGTATCTCCCCGGCCGCGGTGCTGGACTACGTGCGGACGGTCAGCGCGGGCAAGGCGCTGGTGTTCGTCGCCGCGGTCGCGGTCGTGTCGTTCGTGCTGTCCATCTGGGCGGTGCGCGCCGGCGACGCGGTGCCCGCCGAGCTGCGGGCCGCGGTCGCGTTGTTCGCGTTGCTGCCGCTGCCGGTCACCGGCCACGCCACGGACTGGCGCTGGCAGGACTACGCGATGATCTCGATGGAGCTGCACGTCCTCGCCGCGGCCGTGTGGACCGGCGGGCTCGGCGCGGTGGTGGTCGCGCTGGCCGCGAACCGGACGTTGCTGGCCACCGCCCTGCCGCGGTTCTCGGTGCTCGCCACCGTGTGCCTGTGCGTGGTCGCGGCCACCGGCCTGTTCAACGCGGTGGTGGAGCTGGGGTCGGTGCCCGGGCGGAACCTGTTCGACGTCCTCTTCGGCAGCGGCTACGGCACGCTCGTCATCCTCAAGCTGGTCTGCTTCGCCATGCTCGCCGGCCTGGGCGGCAACATCCGGTGGCGGCTGCTGCCCGGCATCGTGCGCCACCGGCGGACCGCGCTCATCGGCTGGGCGGCGCTGGAGCTCGCGGTCATGGGCGCGGCCTTCGGGTTCGCCGTCGTCCTCACCCGTACGCCGGTTGGCTAGCTTTGGTTGCTCTACTTCCTCGATTCAGCACCCGATTCAGTGAGACCGAACGGTGAGCGGCGGATCAGTGACCGTTCGTCCGCCGAACACAGATGTGGCTGCTGTCACAGCTGTCCGTAATACGCCTGAAATCGGACAACGCCGAGTGGTCAGTCCCGCTCGGTGAACTGCGTCAACGACAGGGGCGAGCGGCGGCGGATGTGGGAGAGGCGTCGCATGGTCTGGTTACCCCGCCGCTCGAGCTCCCGACGGCTGATCCAGCCTTCGGCGTGGTGGCGGTAGGCCTGCGACAGCAGCACCAGCTCGGCCAGGAAGTCCGCTGCCCGTGTCCGGCTACCGCCCTCGGGGAGGCGGGCGACGAGCGGCAGTTGGTTCTCGACCACCTGGTCGAGGATCCGCGCGGAGTCGAGCGCGCGTCGCGCGCTCTTCGAGTGTCTGACCACCCTAGCCACTGGGAAGGCACCTCGTTCGTGAAGCGGACGTAGGCTAGTTCCACTCAGCGTAGCGTGATTCGCGCGGACAGCTACCCTAAAAAGCCCTCCGAAAGTATGAAAGTTCCGAAGAGCGGCCACGACATGCGAATACTTCAGCGCAAGCACGATCAGGTGCCGATTTCCCGCGACTGAGCGTTACGGGGCTGGGCCGAACAGGTCAGGTGTAGCGGGCCCAGCGGGCCGAGGTGTTGCCAGAACGTACATCCGCCATGCGCCTGAGCAGCTGGGCCCGGACCTCCGGCCGGCTGCCGATGATGGGCAGGACGCTGGTGATCAGCTTCAGCTCCCGGACCGCCCGCAGCACCGCGAAGCCCGACCAGCGGGTCACGTCCATGCCGTACGTGCGGACCAGCTCGCGGTAGCGGCCGGCCGGCTCACCGAACCGCACCACGCCCACGGCCAGCGGTGTCAGGTCCCACTCCGGCGGCCCGTAGCTGGACGAGTCGAAGTCGCAGAGCACCGGACCGGCCGGGCTGGGGATGAGGTTGCCCAGGTGGGCGTCGCCGTGGACCAGCGACGGCGCGGACGGGAACTCCAGCCGGGACAGCTGGTCGGCCACCTCGTCGTAGCGGTCCTGGAGGAATGCGAGGTCGGCCGCGTCCAGGCCGTTGTCGAGGCCGCTGGCCTCGCCGATCCGCGCCTGGACGTCGTTGAGCGGTCGCCAGGTCGGCAGCCACGGTCCCGGCTGCGGGAGGTCGTGGATCCGGCGCAGCAGCTTGCCGAGGTCGCGGCCGCGCGTGCGCTTGCCGCCCGCCGCGACCGCCTCCCAGAGCGTGGCCACGTAGCCGTCGTACTGGACGGGCTGGGGGACGCCCGGCAGCAGGCGGACCGCCGGCACGTCGTGCTCGGCCAGCCAGGTGGCCACGTGGACGACCTTCTCGACCCGGTGCCGCAGGGCCGTCGAGGCGCCGATGCGGACGATCACAGGCGCGCTGGCCAGCTGGAACACGGCGTTGGCCGTGCACTTGATGAGGGTGGCGCCGGTCGGGTCGAGACCGGCGGTGGCGCACACCCCCGCCAGCGCCTCGGTGAGACGCTCACCGGAGAACGGCCCCGGGGCCGGGGCCGTGTCCGCCCCCGAGGTCGGCAACACGGTCACGACAGCCCCGTCAGACCGCTTGGTTGGACTCGTTGAACGTGCCGATGAGGTCCGCCAGGTCGCGGGCGTCCGCGAAGTTGCGGCGCTTGTCCGCCTCCTCGCGCAGCGGCTCCAACCGGTCGCGCACACGCTTCGACTTGAGGTGCTGGGCCAGGTCGACGGCCTGCACACCCACCTTGGCCCCGTGGTCGATGTCCCCGTCGAGCAGGTGGTTGGTCGCCAGCGAGGACAGGTTGAACGCCTTGTTGCGGGCCACCTCGTCGCCGTAGGAGTCGATCGCCCTGGTCAGCGCCGGGATGGCGTACTTCGTGTGCTTCGTGTCGACCTTCTGCGCGAGCACGGTGTGCACGGTGCCGATCATCGAGTAGACGTCGTCCTCGTTGAAGAACTTGACCCAGTCGGCGGCATCGCCGTGGTTCGCGCGGGTGAACTCGTCGCGGGTCCGGCCGATGAGCTTCATCGTCTGCTCCTCGTGGCCCATCATCGCGTAGGCCCACGCCTGGTTGGCGCAGATGACCGCGACGGCCAGCTCGGAGCCGGACTGCTGGGCGGCGATCTGCCCCAGCTGGAACATCTTCAGCGCGTCGTCCGGGGCTTCCTTGTGCAGGTAGACCCGGCCCATCCGGTACAGGATGTTCGCGACCAGCTCGTCCGACTCCCCCGCCTTCGCCAGCTCCAGCGCGCGGCCGAAGTGGTTGCGGGCGGAGTCGATGAGACCGACGTCGAACGACGTCCATCCCGCGAGGTTGTGCAGGTCGGCGAGCGCGATGTGCAGCCTCTTCTTGACCACCTCCGTGCCCGACGAGTTGAGCATCTGCTGTCCCCAGGACAGCTGCGCGACCACAGCGTCCCGGCAGAACCCGCCCCCGTACTGGTAGTCCAGCGAGCGGAGCGCGCGCGTCGCGGCCTCCACCTGCCGGACATCGGTCATCCCGATCCGGCCGGGCGCCGGTGTCAACACCGGGTTGGACACCCACGATCCCGAGTCCGCGCCGAGCACATGCGCACCGACCGCTACCGCGGCAGCGTGCGCAAGGAACTTCCGACGCTTCACGTTCTCCGGCTCCTCAGCCTCCGGGGCCTCCTCCGACTTGGCGACCCTGGCGGCCGTGACTTCGTCGTATGCGAGGCCCATGTATCCCCTTGGGACACCCAGGCCGTCGGCTATCCGCAGGAGGACGTCGTAGGCCATGACCTGACGACCCTTGAGGATCTCCGACACCTCGGACTGTGACTGACCGGTCATCGCGGCTATCTGCCGTTGGGACACGCCCTTGCGCCGGAGCAGCTTGTAGATCGTGCTGACCTCTCGCTGCGCGAGCGCGCTCCGCATTTCTGGGTCTTCCCACGCCTCCGGCGTCACAGAAGAGCTGCCAGACCCGATGGAGTTCATTCCGCCCCCTCACAGTCCGCTGGGCGTCAGCCGAAGACTAAGCGCACTTCACACGCCCCTAAAAGTCCAGATCGGTGAACCTGATCGGTCCTACCGAACTTTCCCGACCGCTCACCGTGGAATGGTCGCCGATCGGCGCTCTTGGGGACCAATCTGTGTCTCAAACCACCAATGTAGTTGGTTGTAAGCGTACGAGCACGGAGGGAAGCCGAGACTGTGGAACTCGTCAGCACGGCGCCACCGAGCCCTGTAACTGAGGACGCGGAGCAGCGCCGCGAGTTGCACGGCTCTTCCCTCGGAAGACAGGTCTGGCGCATCAACTGCGGTGACGTGGTCAACCGTGAACGGTGCCTCACCGTGCTCGTCGAACGGAATCGGGTGGTCCTGGTAGGGCCGCCGGGCGAAACCGCGGTGCTGAACGCCGGCCAGTTGGGCCAGCTTCGCGTCGCGCTTCGTGAGGCCGCCGAGCAGGCGGAAAGGTAGCGGTGACGTTTCGATGGACGAGATCCTCGGACAGGTGCTCCGCAACGCGGTCTGGGAGCGGCTGGACATGCTCGCCGAGCTCGCCAACCGCGCGGACGCGCCCTCTCTGCTGTCCGTGGCACGTTCCGAACTTCCCAGGCTGACCGAGGGCTGGCGGGCGATGCTCGCGGCCCACGAGCCGGACGAGAAGGGAAACTGCCCCGCGTGCTCGTCGCGGTGGCGGCAACAGAAGGCGCCTTGCTCTGTGTGGCAGGCGGCCTACGAGCACCTGGTTGCCGGCGGACTGGCGCCGACGACGCAGCCCGCCCGTCACGCGACCCGCACACGCGTGACGCACACCGGCCGGTTGGCCACGGGCACCAGGTGAAGAGATGAGGCAGTTCCTCGCCCGTCGCGACCCCGCGCGGTGTGTGGCCGGAGGAACAGCCCACTGGACCGGCGGTCGGTGGTCGTAAGCACCCCCGAGCATTACGAACACCGCCGCCGGTATCCAGCGAAGAAAACTCCATAGGACTCCGCGAACCGGTGCTGTTGTACTCCCCTCCCCCGACCAGCATCGGTTCGCGGCTCCACGAACGACGAGCGACCTGTGTCCGCGCCTGAACGCGGACCGGGTCGCTCGTCGTATGTCGGGAGGCCGAGCCCCCATGGTGCGGTCGGCTCCCGACCCGGCGGTCCGGCTCCATTCGACCCCGTGCCCCCGCCCTCACCCCTTCCGAACGATGGTCCGGACCGGACTATGTGGACGGTTGAACACGGTAAACAGCCGCTGACATGCAGTTCGTCTCGGTTACACAAGTTTCGTATACAAAATCTGGTGGTAGGAGCCGAGTTGGCCAGGCAGGATGGTGGTAGTGCATCCGCCGTAGGAGAACATGTGTCAACCCAGGTTCCGTTGCGAAAGCAACCAGTGCAGCAGCGCAGCGCCAAGCGCGTCGAGCAGATGCTCGAGGCGTGCGCCGCGCTCATCGACGAGCTGGGCTACGACGGCGTCACCACCACGCTGATCGCCGAGCGTGCCGGGGTCGCCGTCGGCTCGCTGTACCAGTTCTTCCCCGACAAGCGTGCCGTCGTGCAGGCCCTCACCAAGCGCCACCTCGACCACTTCACCAAGGAGATCGGGGAACGCCTCGACTGGCACCACCTCGAGCACTGGTGGGAGGGTGTCGACAAGATCATCGACATCTACGTCGAGATGTACCGGCAGATCCCGGGGTTCAGCCGGGTGCGCTTCGGCGACGTGATCGACCTGCGGTTCATCGAGGACGGCCGCGACAACAACACGGTCATCACCGAGCAGATCGCCCGGGTCATCGCCGGCAAGAACGACATCCCGGTCGACACCCTGTACAAGCAGATCACCGTGGCGTGCGACATCGGCGACGCCATCCTCGCGCTCGCGTTCCGACGCAAGCTCTTCCCCGAGGAGGAGATGATCGCCGAGGCCAAGCGCGTGGTCCGCGGCTACCTGTCCAGCCAGCTCGACTAGTAGAAGCACTGCCCTTCGCCGCGGTAGGTGGGCACGGTCTCGACCACGCGGTCGCCGCTGAGCACGTGGTACTCGGTGAACCGCTCGGCCAGCTCGCCCGCCTTCGTGTGCCGCAGCCAGACCCGGTCGCCCACCCGCAGGTCCTTGGCCGCGCGGCCGTTGACCGGGGTCTGCACCTCACCGGCGCCCTCGGTCCCGATCAGCGACAGGCCGGCCGGCAGGTACGGCGTCGGCGAGCGGTCCTTGCCGGGGATCCCGGACGCGATGAAGCCACCGGAGAACAGCGTGGCCGTGCGCCTCCTCGGCTTGCGCACCACCGGCAGCGCGAACAGGACCGCCGGCGCCGGCGTGAACCGCTGGTAGTTGTCGAACAGCGTCGGACCGATCAGCCCCGAGCCGGCCGCCACCTCGGTGACCGACGGGTCGAGCGCGGTCGTCTCGATGCTCCCGGTGCCGCCGCCGTTGACGAACTCCAGCTCACCGACCTTCCCGACCTCCCGCACGGCCGCCGTACGACGAACGGCCAGCTCCTGCGCCGAGTGGCCCTGCATCCACCGCAGCACCGCGCCGAGCAGCGGTTTGCCGGTGGGACGGTCGCCGAGACCGGCGATCTGGCCCTCGTAACCCATCAGCCCGACGAGCCGGAAGCCCGGCCGGTCGTGGATGGTCGTGGCCAGGTCGCGGACCTGCGCCGGGCTGAAGACCGGTGAGCGGCGGGTGCCGACGTGCGCGATGTCGCGGCCGAACACCGGCCGCCACGACACGTCCAGCTCCAGGCACACCCGGATCTCCGGGTGGTCGGCACCGAGCGCGGCGTCCACCAGGTCCAGGTGTGCCGCCGAGTCGACCATGATCGTGACCAGCCCGCGGGCGTGGTCGTCGGCCGCGAGCCGGCACAGTGCCGTGTGATCGACGGTCGGGTACGCCACCAGGATGTCGACGCGCGCGAGGTCCGTCCCGGCCCACCGACCGGCCAGCCACAGCGCCTCCGGCAGCGAGTAGGCCATGACACCCGCGAAGCCGTCCCGGCGCAGCACCCGCTCGAGCAGATACCGGCAGCGGACGGACTTGCTGGCGACGCGGATCGGCCGGCCGCCCGCCCGCCGCACGAGGTCCTCGGCGTTCCGGTCGAACGCGTCGAGGTCGACGACGGCGAGGGGGGCTTCGAGCTGCTTGGTGGCCGCGTCGAGGCGGGCACGCGACGTTTCGTCTGGCACGTGCCCAACCGTACGGCGTGTTCAAGCCAGCGACACCAGCCGCGCACCGCCGTCCGCCTCGAAGATCGCGTCGGTGAGTTGAGAATCGAGACGTCTCGGTTCGAAATAAGCTATCCTGGACGCGATGAGCGAGCACGAACCCGCGCGCCCCGGTCGCAAGCGCAGCGAGGAGAGCCGGACGGCGATCCTCAGGGCCGCCCTGGAGCTGACCGCTGAGCTCGGGTACGCCGGCCTGACCATCGACGGCATCGCCGCCCGGTCGGGGACAGGGAAGCAGACGATCTACCGCTGGTGGCAGTCGAAGGCCGACGTCCTGTTCGAGGCGGCGGCCGCCAAGGCCGACCTGTTCGTGCCGATCCCCGACGAGGGCGACCTCGCCACGGACCTGCGTGGCTTCCTGGTCGCGAGCTTCGCCGTGGGCGGCAGGAAGCCGCTCGCCGACGCGTTGCGGGCGCTCATGGCCCAGGCGCAGCTCGACGAGGACTTCCGGCAGCGCTTCTGGACGACCTTCCTGCACCGCCGCAGGGAGGCACTCCGCGTGGTCCTCGACCGCGCGGCCGCCCGCGGGGAGCTGCCGACGTCCGTGGCGATGGCGACGGACGTCGTGTTCGGCGTCATCTGGTACCGGCTGCTCACGGACCGACCACTCGACGACCAGCTGGCGGACGAGCTGGTCGCGCTGCTCTCCGGAAGGACATCCGCATGACCGTCTTCATCACCGGCGCGACCGACGGGCTCGGCCGGGCACTCGCCGAACGGCTCGCCGGCGACGGGCACCCGCTGATCCTGCACGGCCGGGACGCCGCCAAGCTCGCGGACACGGCCGCCGCCCTGCGTGGCGCGGAGGTGCACACGGTGCTCGCGGACCTCGCCGACCTCGGGCAGGTGCGCAAGCTCGCGAACGACGTGCGTGGCCTGACCGACCGGCTCGACGTGTTCGTCAGCAACGCCGGCATCGGCAGCGGGATGCCGGCCGGGCGCACGCGCATGACCAGCGCGGACGGCCACGAGCTGCGGTTCGCGGTCAACTACCTGGCGGGGTTCCTGCTGACGCTGGAGCTGCTGCCGTTGCTGCGTGCCTCGGCACCCGCCCGGATCGTCAACGTCGCCTCGCTCGGCCAGCACCCGCTGGACTTCACCGACCTGATGCTCGAACGCGGCTACAGCGGGGGCCGGGCGTACACGCAGAGCAAGCTCGCGCAGATCATGTCCGGCTTCGAGCTGGCCGCGCGGCTACCCGTGACCGAGGTGACCGTGAACAGCCTGCACCCGGGCACGTACATGCCCACGAAGATCGTGCTGCAGGAGATCGGCAGCACCATCGACACGCTGGAGACGGGCGTCGACGCCACCGCCCGGCTGGCCGTCGGTACGGACGTCGAGGGGGTCACCGGCCGGTTCTTCGACCGCACACGGGACGCGCGGGCCGACGAGCAGGCCTACGACGCGGCCGCGCGGCGCGAGCTGTGGCGGCGGAGCCTGGAGTTGGTCGACCACCCCGACATCGACTGAGGGGACCTGCGAAAATCTGGTCCTCGCGAGTGATACCCGGGAGTAACCATGGCTGTGGAGACCGGACCGACGACGTCGTGGCGGAACTGGGCGGGCACCGAGGCGGCGGTCGCCACCGAGGTGGTGCGGCCCCGGGACCTCGACGAGCTGTCCACGGCCGTGGCGGACGCCCGGCGGACCGTGCGGGCACGCGGGAGCGGCCACTCGTTCACGGCCGTCGGCGCCGCCCACGACCGGGCGATCGACCTCTCCGCGTGGACCGGCGTCGTGTCGGCCGACCCGGACACCGACCTGGTGACCGTGCGGTCGGGCACCACTCTGCACGCGCTGAACGCCGAGCTGGACCGCCTCGGCCGCGCGATGACCAACCTCGGGGACATCGACGCGCAAACGATTGCGGGCGCCATCTCGACCGGCACGCACGGCACGGGCACGAAGTTCGGCGGCATCTCGACACAGGTCGCGGCGTTCGACCTGGTCCTCGCCGACGGCTCGGTGGTCAGCTGCTCGCCGGACGAGCGGCCGGACCTGTTCGCCGCCGGCCGGGTGGGGCTCGGCGCGTTCGGGGTGCTCTCGACGGTGACGCTGCGGACCGAACCGTCGTTCGTGCTGCACGCCGAGGAACGCCCGGAACCGATCGACGACGTGCTGGCGGCACTTGACGACAATTGCGCGAACAACGACCACTTCGAGTTCTACTGGTTCCCGTACGGCCGCAACGCGCTGACCAAGCGAAACAACCGGTTGCCGGCCGGCACGCGGCCCGAGCCGCTGTCCCGGACCCGACAGTTCGTCGAGTACCAGCTGATGGAAAACCTGGCATTTGGCGCCGTTTGTCGCGTGGGAAGGGCCGTTCGTCCGCTCGTACGACCGCTCAACCGCTTGTCGGCCGCCCTGCTGTCAGCCCGGGCGTATTCGGACGTGTCGCACCGGGTCTTCGTGACCAACCGGAACGTGCGGTTCGTGGAGTCGGAGTACGCGGTACCCCGCGAGTCGCTCCCCGAGGTGCTCGGTGAGCTGCGCCGACGGGTGCCCCGGCTGGCGCACCCGGTGATGTTCCCGGTCGAGATCCGGGTGGCCGCGGGCGACGACATCTGGCTGTCGACGGCCTACGAGCGGGACTCGGCGTACATCGCCATCCACCAGTACGTGGGGATGCCGTACCAGGAGTACTTCGCCCTGTTCGAGTCGATCGCGAACGCGGTCGGCGGCCGCCCGCACTGGGGGAAGATGCACTCGCTCGACGCGGAGGTGCTGCGGGAGCGCTACCCGCGGTTCGACGACTTCACCGCGCTGCGTGCGGAGCTGGACCCGGCCGGGAAGTTCCTGAACCCGTACCTGTCGCGCGTCCTAGGCGCCTAGCGCCTCGTCCACCGGGGTGTCGCCGCCGACCAGCTCGTAGATGTGGCCGGCGGTCTCCGGGCGGTCGAGGAGCAGGGCGAGCACGGCGGCCACGTCGTCCCGGGGGACCACGCCACCTCCGACGTGCTCGGCGAGGTTGACCTTGCCGGTGCCGGGGTCGTCGGTCAGCAGGCCGGGCCGCAGGATCGTCCAGTCGAGCCCGTCCCGGCCCATGACGTCCTCGTCGGCGGCGGCCTTGGCCCGCAGGTACGCGGCGAACACGGAGTCGACGTCGGGATCGTCGGCCCGATCCAACCCCATGGCGCTGACCTGCACGAACCGGCGCACGCCGACCTTCTCGGCGGCGTCGGCGAGGAGCACGGAAGCGGCCCGGTCGACGGTGTCCTTGCGTGCCGCGCCACTGCCGGCGCCCGCGCCGGCCGCGAAGACGACCGCGTCGGAACCCGTCAGGGCACCCGCCACGTCGTCGACGGTGGCCTGCTCGAGGTCGAGCACGACGGCCTCACCACCGGCGTCCTGGACGTCGTCGACGTGGTCGGGATTCCGCACGAGGCCGACGACGACGTCGTCCCGCTCGGCGAGCACCCTGGTCAACCGAAGGGCGATCTTCCCGTGCCCGCCCGCGATGACAACCTTCACGCGGCGGCGAGGATCTGCTCGTAGGCCAGCTCGTTCAGCCACCGGTGGGTGCCGTCGACGTCGGCGGGCGCCCGGTCAGCGCGTCCGGGCAGGTCCATCCGCACCTCGGGTCCCGGCGAGGCCGACGCGATGGCGACGCCGTACGCGCGGGCCCTGGGCAGGCAGTTCACGAGGTAGTCGTTGGTGATCACGACCGACATGGGCAGAACCATGGCGGCGTCGCAGTACCGCAGGAACGGCACCGCGTTGATCAGCCCGGTCCGCCAGTGGCGAGCGACGGCGAGCGCGCCGACGATCCGCACGGCAGGAGCCGGCACGCGGCCGGTGAACTCCGGCCAGACCCAGGTGGCGACGGTCGCCCGGTCGACCTCGGGCGCCTGCCCGAGGCAGATCCGCTCGGCGTGCGCGTCGGCCATGAGCTGGGCGACGAGGCAGATCCGCCGACCGAGCAACTTCATCTCGGGAAGCACGATTCCCTGCCACCCGAGGTCCCGCGCCGCGGCGGCCGCGAGCTCGCCGACCTTGGCGGGAAGCTCGACGGGAGGAACGAGCGGCGATGGCACCGCCGTCAGGTTGTGCGAAACCGCCGTACGTCCTGGTATGCCCGTCACGAACCCAGCCCTCTCCGGTACCGCCGCGACAACTGACGTGCCATCCCCTGCCAGCCGCGACGTTTTTCGTTACATGACTGGATTACCAGCCCGAAGCCCAACAAACGCAGACGAAACCCACCCCCCTGCGACCGGCGGCACACACCTGTCGGTGACCGGTCGACGGGCGGCAATGAGACTTCGGCCCGACGGTGCCGCCGTCCGGGTGAGTCCGCCGCCGACCGGCTGAACAAGGAACAACACGTTCCGTGTCGATCATCCCCGCAGCTCAGCAACTCCCACCCCGACAACTGCCACCCAAGAAGTGACAAACCCAACAGAAGCCCAAGGCAGGAAGAGGCCACCAAGAGAAAGAGACACTCAAAGCCACGACCAAGAACCACAGAACCTAGACACCCGTAAAGTGACGAAAACAACCAACAAACACAAACACCACCCCCACAAACCCCAGTCCAAAAAGCCCCCCACACCCCCACAGCCCCCACCAAAGAGCGCACCCCC
>NZ_JBJMIE010000388.1:0-10351 GCF_045807065.1 Actinophytocola sp.
CGCCATCCACGACATCGGCTACCAGCGCTACGAAGGCCCGCGCCTCGGCCGGGGCTACGCGGCACGGTCACTGTACGTCCACAGTGTCCGGTCGGCGTACGGGCTGGGACGCAGCGCGTGGGCGAAGCTGCTCCCGTTCGCGCTGTTGGGTTTCGCGAGCCTCGCGTCGCTGATCCTGGTCGTCATCAACACCCAGCTGCCGACCCAGGTGATCGACTACGTCGGGATCGTGTCGACGTTCACCTACGCGGCGACGGTGTTCGTCGCCGTGGTCGCGCCGGAGCTGGTGTCGGTGGACCTGCGCAGCAACCTGCTGCAGCTCTACCTGTCCCGCCCGCTGCGCCGCCGCGACTACGCGCTGACGAAGCTCGCCGCGCTCGCGAGCGCGGTGTTCGTGCTGTACGCGGTCCCCCTGCTGATCATGTTCCTGGGCATGGCGTTCAACACGGACACCGGCATCAGCGGCGTCTTCGACGAGCTGGGCGGCCTGGCGCAGGGACTGCTCGCCGCGGTCGTCCACGCGGCGCTGCTGGCCGCACTGGGTCTGCCGCTCGCCTCGCTGTCCGGACGGCGGGTGTTCGCCTCCGGGATGATCATCGCGTTGTTCCTGCTCTCCGCCCCGGTCTCCGGCGCGGTGATGGCCTTCGGCGGTGACACGCTGCAGAACCTCGGCGGCCTGCTCAACCCGGCGAGCCTGCTGAACGGCGTCGACCAGTGGTTGTTCGGCCTGAACATCAACCTCGCGTTCACCGGCGACTTCGGCTCGCTGTACGCACTGGTCACGGTCGCGTTGATCGCGCTGGGCACGGCGGGGGCCGTCCTGCGCTACGAGAAGGTGAAATCGTGAGCACCATCGAGTTGAACGGCGTCTCCCGCTGGTACGGCAACGTGGTGGCGGTTAACGACGTCACCCTGACGATCAGCCCCGGCCTCACCGGCCTGCTCGGCCCGAACGGCGCCGGCAAGACGACGGTCCTGCACCTGATGGCCGGCCTGATGGCGCCGTCCCAGGGCGAGGTCATGGTCGGCGGCGCGCCGGCGTGGCGCAACCCCGACATGTACCGCACGCTCGGCCTGGTCACCGAACGCGAGAGCGTGCCGGGGTTCCTGACCGCGTGGGAGTTCGTGCTGGCGAGCGCCAAGCTGCACAAGCTGCCCGACCCCGAGACCGCGGCCAGGCGCGCACTGTCCATCGTGGAGCTGGAGGACGCGCAGGACCGGCGGATCGCCACTTACTCCAAGGGCATGCGCCAACGCAGCCGGGTCGCGGCGGCGCTCGTGCACGACCCCCAGGTGCTGCTGCTGGACGAGCCGTTCAACGGCATGGACCCGCGCCAGCGCATGCACATGATGGCGCTGCTGAACCGCATGGCCGACGACGGCAGGACGATCCTGTTCAGCTCGCACATCCTGGAGGAGGTCGAGCAGCTCTCCGGCACGGTCCAGGTGATCGTGGCCGGCAGGCTCGCCGCGTCCGGCGACTACCGGGACATCCGGCGGCTCATGACCAACCGCCCGCACCAGTTCACGATCACCTCCTCCGACGACCGCCTGCTCGCGACCGTCCTCATGGCACAGGCGTCGGTGTCCGGCGTGAGCCTGGAGCCGGTGGGCGTGCTCGTGCAGGCCAACGACTACGGCACGTTCACCCGCTCGCTGGCCAAGCTCGCCCGCGAGCACAAGATCCGGCTGACGCAGATCCTGCCCTCCGACGAATCCCTCGAGAAGGTCTTCTCCTACCTGGTGGCGACATGAACCTCACGATCATGAGCCTGACCCTGCGGGCGATGCTGGGCCGCAGGCGCGTGCTGATGCTCCTCCCGATGCCGGTCATCCTCGTCGGACTGACGCTGATCGGCGTGACGTCCGACGCCGACGACGCCGAGTGGGGCCCGGTGGTGTTCTCGAACCTCGGCCTCTCCGTCGTCCTGCCGCTGACCGCGTTGATCATCGGCAGCAGCGTGCTCGGCCTGGAGATCGACGACGGCACGATCACCCACGTGCTGACGAAGCCGTTGGCGCGCAGCGAGATCGTGCTGTCCAAGCTGGCGGTGGCCTGGCTGGTGACCACGGTCGCGACCGGCGTCCCACTGGCCGCCGCGGCGTTGATCGCCGGCTCCGGCTCGCTGGCGGTGGGCCTGGTGATCGGCGCGGCCATCGGCGGCCTCGCCTACAGCGCGCTCTTCCTGGCGCTGTCGGCGATGACCAAGCGGCCCGTCGCCGTGGGCCTGGTCTACCTGGTGCTGTGGGAGAACATCCTGGTCACCTACGTCAGCGGCGCCCGGATCTTCAGCGTCCGCCAGCACGCGACCGCGATCGCCGACTCGATCGGCAACACGCCGCTCATCAGCTCGTCGGTGTCCGTGAGCACGGCGCTGGTGATGTCCGTGCTCTTCATCCTGGTCGGCACGATCGGCGCGACCCAACGCCTGCGGTCGTTCGCGCTGACGGGCGAGGCCAACTAGAGGGTGGTCCAGGGGCCGAGCCGGTGAGCCGGCTCAGCCACTGGACCACTTCGGTCTGGTTCAGGCCACCGTGCGCCACCAGCCGTCGGGGGGCGGGGCGGCGTCGACGTCGAGGGCCTGGCCCGGCTTCGGGACGGCGACGCGGATGTCGTCGCCCTCCGCCAGCAGCCGTTCGACGGGGTCGGACCACGAGTGCATGGCCAGGTTGAACGTGGCCCAGTGCACCGGGACGAGCAGTCCGCCCCGCACGGCCCGGTGGGTGGCGACGCCCTCCTCCGGTGTCATGTGGATGTCCGGCCAGTACGGCGAGTAGGCGCCGATCTGGATGAGGGTGACGTCGAACGGGCCGTACTCACCGCCGATGCGGGTGTAGCCGTCGAAGTAGCCGGAGTCGCCCGTGTAGAAGACGCGGCGGTGGCGGCCGGCGAGTACCCACGACGCCCAGAGCGTGCCGTTGCCACCGGGGCGCAGGCGGCCCGAGAAGTGCTGGGCGGCGGTGGCGACGACCTCGACGTCGTCGATGGCGATCCGCTCGTCCCAGTCCAGCTCGACGATGTTCTGCTCCGGCACCCGCCACCGCTCGAGGTGCGCGCCGACCCCGAGCGGCACGACGAACCTCAGCGACGGCTGCCGCGCGGCGAGCCTGCGGATGGTCATCATGTCCAGGTGGTCGTAGTGGTCGTGGGAGATCACCACGGCGTCCAGCTCGGGCAGGTCGGCCAGCGCCCACGGCACCGGGTGCAGACGCCTGGGCCCGAGCACGGTCGACGGCGAGACCCGCTCGCTCCACACCGGGTCGAACAGGAAGCGCTTGCCTTCCATCTCAACGAGCACGGTGGCGTGCCCGAGCCAGGACACCCGCAGCCCGTCGACGTCGGTGGCGAAGTCCGGCGCGCCGACGAGTGGCACCGGGCGCGTCGGCCGGCGCACCTCCTTGCCGAAGACGAGGTCCCGCACGGCACCTGAGGACGGCGTGCCGACCCTCGCGGACTCCGTGTTGTGGAACGCACCGTCCCGGAAGTGGGGCGACCGGCGCATCCGCTCGAGCCGCGCGCCCTTCGCCTGGCCGCCGATCGCCACGGGCACCTGCCACCCGGCGAACGCACCGGCCCCGACCAACGCCCCGACGGGCGCCAACAGCGCCGAGCGGCGCACAAGGTCTCTGATCACTGTTCCATCCTGCCCCCGTCTCGCTGAGAACGCCTGAGAGTGCGCTCAGCCGTCGAGCGCGCGCTTCATGACCTTGCCCATGTCGTTGCGGGGCAGCGAGGCCAGGTACCGGACCACCCTCGGTCGCTTGTGCGGCGCGAGCAGCCGGGCCACGTGGTCGGCCAGCTCCTCCGCAGGCGGCTCCGCGCCGGCGGGCACGACCCACGCGACGATCCGCTCCCCCAGGTCGTCGTCCGGCTCGCCGGTCACCGCCACCTCCGCGACCGCCGGGTGCTCCAGCAACGCGTTCTCGATCTCGCCGGCGCCGATCTTGTAGCCGCCG
The DNA here is from genome assembly GCF_045807065.1 of Actinophytocola sp. Taxonomy (GTDB): domain Bacteria; phylum Actinomycetota; class Actinomycetes; order Mycobacteriales; family Pseudonocardiaceae; genus Actinophytocola. The sequence continues at coordinate 3,958 of NZ_JBJMIE010000388.1, forward strand.
CTCTTGATCAGGTCCGTCGCGCGGCGGCCGACGAGGCGCACGTAGCCGTCGGGCTCGCGCACCGCCATGTCGCCCGTGCGGAACCAGCCGTCGCGCAGGACCTTCTCGGTCGCGTCCGGGCGGTTCAGGTAGCCGAGGAACAGGTTGTCGCCGGTCACCTCGATCTCGCCGACCGTCTCGCCGTCGCTGGTCCCGATGACCTCGCCGTCGTCGTCCACCAGCCGCAGGGACACGCCCGGCAGCGGCGGGCCGACCGTGCCCGGCCGGCGGTCGCCGGACGCGCGCACGCCGCAGTTCATCAGCGTCTCGGTCATGCCGTAGCGCTCCACCACCCGTTGCCCCGTCGCGTCGGCGAGGCGCTGGTGGTCGCTCGCCGGCAGCGCGGCGGAGCCGGACACCAGGAGCCGGGCGCGGCCGATCGCCTCGGCCAGCCCGGGATCGGCCGCGCAGTCCAGCGCGAGCCGGTGGTACATGGTCGGGACGCCGAACATCATGGTCGCGCCGCCGGCCAGGGCCTCGCCCGCGGCACTGGACGAGAACCGGCCGAGGTGCCACACCGTGCCGCCGCGCCGCAGCGGGCCGACCACGCCGACGATCAACCCGTGCACGTGGAACAGCGGCAACCCGTGCACCAGCACGTCGTCCGCGGTCCACGCCCAGATCTCGGCCAGGGCGTCGAGGTTCGACGTCACCGCGCGGCGCGGCAGGACCACGCCCTTCGGGGGACCCGTCGTGCCGGAGGTGTACACGACGAACGCCGGGGTCTCCGGGGCCGGCTCGGCGGGCAGGGCGGCCGGACCGGTCACCGCGCCGGACACCTCGACGGGAACCGGCAGTCGCGGGAGGTCGGCAAGGCCGGCCGGCACGTCCGCGTCCGGGGCGGCGAGCAGCAGGTCGGGAGCGCTGTCGGCCACGATGTGGGCCAGCTCGCGCTCGCCGATCTTCGGGTTCACCGGCACCACCGGCACGCCCGCGACCAGCGCGCTCACCACGGCGACGCACGTCTCCAGCGTCGGCGTCGCCCACACGGCCACGCGGGCGCGGCTGCTCAGGTCGGCGGCGAGCCGGCCCGCCAGTCGCGCCAGCTCGCCGTATGTAAGCGCTTTCGCGCCGAAGCGCAACGCCTCGCGGTCACTGCCGGAAGCCAGTTCGGGAAACATGCCACCACTATTGCCCGATACCGGAGCGGTTGCCTGAAGAATCGGTCGCGACGAGCGGCTCACCGGCCGAGTGGCGAGCCGGCGCGGACGCTCGTACGGCCGTTGAGCCCGTCTCGACCGGCGTGGCCCAGGCTTGCGGGCATGAGCCAGGAGCTTGCCGACCGCGCCGCCGTCACCGACACCGTGACCAGGATGGGGTGGTGTCTCGACCGGCGGGACTGGGACGGGTTGAAGGCGCTCTTCACCGAGCGGGTCCGCACCGACTACACGGCCCTGTGGGGCGGTGAGCCGCAGGAGGCAGGAGTCGACGAGCTGCTCGCCACCGACAGGCAGGGGTCCTGGCGGCGGACCATGGACGGGCTCGACGCGACCCAGCACCTGATCACCAACGTCCTCGTCGACCTCGACGGCGACGAGGCCCGGGCCAGCGCCAACGTCGTCGGGGTGCACCGGCTCGTCAACCCGCACGGGGCTCCGCTGTGGACGGTGGGCGGGACCTACGACTTCCGGCTCCTGCGCACCGCCGACGGGTGGCGGATCCGGGCCGTCACGCAGAAGATCACGTGGGTCGACGGCAACCAGCAGGTGCTCTTCCGCGCCGCCATGCGGGCCGCCTGAGCACCGATCGTCCAGCGATCATGCCCTGCCGTCCGGAATCGGGCATTTCGGTAGCTGAGAGCCGCGCGAACCGGGTTAGCCTCGCGTCACCAGAAACCGGGCACGACGTCGGGAGCCGGTCTTGCTCACCCTCACCCTCATCGCCGCCCTCCTCAGCCTCGTCCTGCTCGCGGCGGTCCACGGCGTGTTCTTCGCCTACTCGAACTCGGTCGTGCCCGGCCTCGACCGCACCGGTGCCGGAACGGCCGTCGCGGCCATGCGCGGGATGAACGCCGCGATCGTCAACCCCCGGTTCCTGACGACCTTCGTCGGACCGGTGCCCACCGCCGCGCTGACCGGATCTCTCCTGCTGGGACTCGGGGAACGGACGTCCGGGCTGCTCTTCCTCGCGGCGGCGGTCGTCCACCTCGCCGGCTGCCTGGTCGTCACGGGGCGGATCAACGTTCCCCTCAACGACGCGCTGGAGAACAGCACGGACACCGACTGGACGCGGCGGTGGGGCGACTTCTCCCCGCGCTGGCGCCGGTGGAACACCGTCCGCACCGTCACGAGCGGCGCCGCGCTCGTTCTCTGCGGATCGGGGCTGTACCTCTGGGGAGGATGAGGCCCGGGGACGCGGACCCACACCGGACTAGCACGGCGGGTCGTACGGGACGTCCGGCAGGTGCGTCCGCCATTCCCGCGGGGTGATCCGGTCGCCGGTACCGGCGCAGATGCCGGCTATGACAGCGGTTTCGTCCGTGTGCCAGGTGTGGACCACGCGGTCCCCGCCGCCCGCGCTCAGGGTGTCCCCGTCGGGGCGGAACACCGCCGTGTCGAGCGGGGAGCCCGAATCGGCCAGCACCGCGGCGCGGGTGGGGTGCGCGGGATCGCCGACGTGCCACAACCACACCGTGCCGTCGATGACGCTCGCCGCCAGCACGTTGCCGTGGGGGTGGAACGACACCGCGAGGACCCGTCCCGCCGGGGTGCTCGCGGTCGAGCCGGCCAGGTGTGGCGCGGCCGGGTCCCGGACGTCCCAGAGGCGCACCACGCCGTCGGTGCCCGCCGCGGCCAGGAGGGTGCCGTCCGGGTCGAACACCGCGCTGTGGACCTCGCCCCTCGGGCCGTCGAGCCGCGCGAGGCGGCGCGGGGCCCGGAGGTCGCCGACGTCGAACAGGTACACGTGCGCGTCCGCGCCGGCCACCGCCAGCTCGCCGCCCCGCGGGTGCCAGCTCACGTCGAGCGCCGCCGCGCGCAGGGCGCGGAACCGCGCGGCCGGCGCGGCCGGGTGGTCGAGCCGCCAGATGCGGACCGTGCCGTCCTCCGCGCCCGTCGCCAGCAACGAGCCGTCCGGACTGAACTCCATCCTCTTCCCGGCGCCGCGCAGGGTGGCGACCGGCCGCGTGAGGTCCGACGTGTCGAACACGACCACGTCACCGTCGACGGTCCCCGCGGCCAGCAGCCGGCCGTCCCGGGACAGGTCGCCCGCGCCGCTGTACGGGCCGCTCGCCGTGCGCAGGACGTCGTCGTGCCGCAGGGTGATCCCACCCTCGGCGAAGACCGCGAGGCGGGTGCCGTCCGCGCCGTAGCGCAGCTCGCCGATGGCTGCGGGAGTACGGGGCCGGACCGCGGACCGCAGCTCCCACCAGCGGACCGCACCGTCCGCGACGGTCACGACCGCGTCGCCCGCGAACGCCGCCCACGCCACGATGTCCGGGTGCGACAGCGTCCGCACCACCGACCACGTCGCGGTCTCCAGCAGGTACACCGTCGAGTCGGCGCCGCCCGCCACCAGGTAGCGGCCGTCCTGGCTGAACGAGGCCGTCGTCACCCGGACGTCCGCCAGGGTGTCCAGCGCGCGGCCAGGGCGTGCCGGGGACGCCGTCACGTCCCACAGCCGGACCGCCGCGTCGTTCGTGCCCCGCAGGAGCAGTTGCCCGTCGGGCGCGAACGACACCATCGCGGGCTTGTCGCGCGACTCCAGCTCCGTGATCTCGGTCGGCGTGCCGGTCAGCGACCACACATGGGCCCTGCCCGCGTCGGTGCCGAACGCCAGCAGTCCCCCGGCCGGTGCGTACGCGACCGAGCGGACGCGCGCCGCCGCGTGGATGCCCGGCAGCGGTCGCGGCTGCATCGGGACGTCCAGCGACCAGCGCGTGACCTCGTTGCCACCGACGGCGGCCAGCTCCGTGCCGCTCGGGTCGACGGCCAGCCGCTCGATGGGACCCGCCACCCCGGCGGCGAACCGGGCGAGGCGGACCGGGCTCCGTGGTCTCGACACCGACCACAGGGAGACCGTTCCCGTCCTGTCACCGATCGCGAGAAGGCTGTTGTCCGGCGAGAAGGTGAGCGCGTACACCTTGGCGGCCGTGGAGACCGGGCGGTCGACCCCCGACGGAACGGAGGCGATGACGCCGGCCCGGGCCAGGCCCCGCGACGACCGGGTGAACAGCGTGACCGAGCCGTCGGCGACGTCGCTGACCGCGACCAGCGCCCCGCTCGGTGAGGTGGCCAGGGCGGTCGACCCGGCGCCGAGGTACCTGGCCGGCAGCGGGGTGGCCGTGGACTCCAGCAGCGCGGACCTCGCCTCGCTGGTCGGCGCGATGCGGTAGCCGGCGATGGCCAGCTGGGCGGCGAGCGCCGGATCGGTGACCCGCAGGTTCTGGACGGCGGCGGCGATCCGCTGCGACAGCGCGATGTCGCGGGCGGCCGTCGCGTCGGTGCGCGCCCGGTCGGCGACCTCCGCGAAGACGGCGGCCGCGACGACGGCGACCACGACCGCCACGACCAGCAGGCGCTGCCGCACGGTCCGCCTGCGCGTGGCCAGCGCGGTCCGCCGGGCCAGGTCGTCGCTCTGCTCCAGGAAGTCCTTCTCCACACGGCTGAGCCGCAGCACCCCGGTCAGCTCCGACGAGTGCGCTCTCATCACCTCGAGCCGGCTGCCGGAGGCCAGCACGGACGGGTCCCGCTCGTTCTCCTCCCAGAGCCGAGCCGCCTCACTGATCTTCCGGTGGGCGCGGACGTCCTCGCGGTGGTCGTCGATCCAGGCACGCAGCCGCGGCCAGGCCGAGAGCATCGCGTCGTGGGCGATCTCGACGGTGTCGCCGTCCACCGTGACCAGCCGCGCCTCCGCCAGCCGGTCGATCACCACCCCCGCGCCGGGGTCCACGCTGCGCAGGTCCGCCAGGTCGACGCGGCGCCGGGCCACCGACTCGTCGATCGACAGCATCCGCAGCAGCAGCTCCGCGGCCAGCTCACGCTGCGCGGCGTCGAGCGAGCCGTACGCCTCCTCCGCGGTCCGCACCACCGCGCCGTCGATGCCGCCGGCCGCCTCGAAACCGGCGAGCGTGAGGACCGTGCCGCGCCGCCGGCGCCAGGTCTCCAGCATCGCGTGCGACAGCAGCGGCAGCACCCCGGCCCGGCCCTTGGCCTCCTGCGACACGGTCGCGACCAGCGCCCGCTCCACGGACAGGCCGACCGCCGCGGCGGGCCGGGTCAGCACGTCGCGCAGCTCGTCGGCGGACAGCGGACCGACCAGCACCTGGTTGGTCCGCAACGCCTCGGCGAGGACGGGGTGCTCGGCGAGGCACCCGAAGTAGTCGGCCCGCACGCTCACCACCACGCGCAGGTCCGGGCGGGCGAACACGTCGTCGAGGAACCGGGCGCGCTCGTCCGCCGCGCACAACGTGTACAGCTCCTCGAACTGGTCGACGACCAGCACCGAACCGAACGCCGGCAGCCGGTCAGCGGGGTGCTCCCCCGGCGTCATGATCACCGGCCGGCTCGCGGCGAGCGCGGGCACCAGCCCGGCGGCCAGCAGAGAGGACTTCCCGGCGCCGGAGGCCCCGAGCACCACCGTCACCGGGTGCTCGCGGACCCGGTCGGCCAGTTCCGCCACCAGCCGCTCGCGCCCGAAGAACAGATCGGCGTCCTCGCCCCGGAAGCCGGCCAGCCCCCGGTACGGCGCACGCTCCGGCGAGACCCCACCCTCGGCCGCGGCCCGCCACCGCGCCGCCCACTCGTGCTCGTCGCCGCCGCACGCGACCGCGTACGCCACGGCGACCGCGAACGTCGGCAGTCGCCGCCCGCCCGCCGCGTCGGCGAGGGTCGACACCGAGAGCCCGGTGCGCTCGGCGAGGGACCGGTAGGTGGGACCACCCGCCCGCTCGCGTAACTCACGCAGCGCGACCGCGAACTCCTGGATCGCGCCTTTCGCCGGGTCAACCGGCCGTTCCGGCCGAGGCATGACCCTCCCCCACTTTGTCCGGACGCGTTGACGCTGTCGAACAACGCCGCACCACCATAAACATTTCGGCACCGGGGTGGGGAGGTACGAAATGAGACGCGACACCGTGATGGGGGAGGTGCCGCGTCCCCGGCTCTCGGTGCGGGCCGCCGCCCAGCCGAGATGAGTGCGGTCCCCGGCGCGAAGGCCACCCCGTCCTTCGCGCCGGGGCCGCACGAACTGACGCGATCCATACGCCCGAGGGGAGGATTGCCTCGTACGCTCCGTTCGTGGGGAAGCCCGTCGAGGTCCGGTAGAAGGCCGGGGTGCCACGGAAGCGTTCGGGACGGCTTCTGCGACGAGTGCGGACCGGCGCCGGGCTCGTCGAGGTGCCACCGGTGCCCCTACC
>NZ_JBJMIE010000389.1:0-24442 GCF_045807065.1 Actinophytocola sp.
ACAAACTATACCTCCACCAAGAACTTCAGATCTAAGTACTCGAACAGCAGGAAGAACTCACCCACGACCGGGTGACGGTAGCGGTGGCCGCCTCGGATCTTCTCGCGGACCGGGTGGGTCGCCCAGAGCCGCGCGAAGTCGGGGCTGCGCATGGTCAGCTCGCCGACGAGCGTGGCGAGTCTCTCATCGTTGGGGCTCCGGCTGGCCTCCATCCGCAGCTGGGAGACGAGGTCGCGGGCCTTGCACTCCCACTGGACGTACCGGGCAGCCACCTCGTCATCGAGGAACAGCAGCCGCGCCATGTTGCGCTCCTCGGGCGGCAGCGCGGCGAAGTCGGTGATCAGCGCGGAGGCGAGCGCGTTCCAGGCGAGGACGTCGGTCCGCTTGCTGTAGAGCGCGGCCGGCACGGTGGTGTTGTCGAGGAGCGTCTGGATGGTGGCGGGCACGGCCGGCCCGGTGGCCGCCGGTGCGACCCGCTGCGGCCGAGCGAGGTTGTGCAGGTACCGCCGCTCGGCGGCGTCCAGCGCGAGCGCGGTGGCGACGGCGTCGACCACCTCGGCGGACGGGTTGCGCAGGCGCCCCTGCTCGAGCCGCACGTAGTAGTCGACGGACAGCGCCGCGGCCTGCGCCAACTCCTCCCGCCGGAGCCCGGGGACCCGCCGCCGCCCACCGACCGGCGTCAACCCGAGGTCCTCGGGTTGCCGGCGGGCGCGCCGCGACCGAAGGAAGTCCCCCAGCTCCGACCTGCGATCCATGGGTTCGAGTATGCCGGTCCCGGCGTCCGCGAACCTGGGTCTGTCAAACCCACGGTAGGGCTAACGACTGGGTAAGAACGCGCGAGAGCAAGAGCATCGGTGCCGTCCTTCGACACAAGGAGATCGATGCGTTCGCTACTCATCACCGCCGCACTGGTGGCCGGCCTGGTAGCCGCCCCGACAGCGGCGACGGCCACGCCCCGTGGCTTACCGCCGGTACTGACCCCGGCGGCGGAGAACCTGTTCCCGGAAGGCGTGGCCTGGGACCCGACCCGCCAGTCACTGCTGGTCGGCTCGATAACGAAGCCGGCCCTGATCTCGGCGGTCGGCCGGGACGGCGTGGCCCGAACCGTGGTGACCGACCCCGACCTGCTGGGCTTCGTGGGCATGAAGGTGGACTCGGCACGCAACAGGATCGTCGCCGTGAACGGCAGCCCGTTCCTCCCCGGCCCCAGCTTCCTGGGGATCTACAACCTGCGCACCGGCGCCCGCGAGCGCCTGGTCGACCTGTCCGGCGAGGGCCACGCCACCAACGACGTGGCACTGGACCCGGCCGGCAACGCGTACGTGACGGACACCGGCGCGGGCGCGGTCTACAAGGTGGACCTGTCCGGCCACGTGACCACGCTGGTGAGCGACCCGAGGCTGCTCCCGTCCCCCGGCGCCAACGGCATCGTGTGGCACCCGGGCGGCTACCTGGTGGTCGCCAACTACACGACGGGCAGGCTGTACCGCCTGACCAGGGGACACCTGACCGAGCTGAACGCGCCACCCCTCGTAGGCGCGGACGGCATGGTCCTCCGCCACGACGGCACGCTGGTCGTGGTGACCAACAGACTCAGCGAACTGCCGGGCTCCGTGGTCGCCGTGCACGAGCTGAGCCTGTTCGGGAACAGGGTCGTGCCGCTACGCACAACCCCATGGCCCGACGCCGCTCCGACGACCGCCGCGGACACCCCGTACGGCGTCTACGTGGTGGACGGCCACATCGACAGGTTCATAGCCGGCACCCCGGCCACGGACTTCGTCCTACGCCGCCTGTAACCACCGGGTCCGGTCCAGTTCGAGCGAAAGGGCCTTTCGTCTGTCAGGGGGTCCCCCGGTTTCAACATTACCGGGGGACCCTGACATTTCCGGCCTCGTCCAACACACCTATCCACAATCCCCTCAGAGGTTCCCGAGCAAAAGGCTCACCAACCACCGCCGCGCAACCGACCAACTCCGTCCCACACCGCCTGTAACTACACGGTCGAACGAATTCCGAACGAAAGGACCTGGCGAGTTCAGACGGTCGTAGCATTTGATCTTGGGGTTTGGTGGGGAAGGATTCCCTGTCGTGCGCATGATGTTGACCTTGGCGGATCGGGAGGAGATCTCCCGTGGGCTTGTGGAGTTGTTGGAGTTCAAGGACATCGCGGTTTGGATCGGGCGTGACGCGTCGGTCGTGTCGCGGGAGGTGACCCGTCACGGCGGCCGGGACGGGTATCGGGCCGTGGACGCGGAGCGGGCCGCGGTAGCGGCTCGGTCGCGGCCGAAACCGATGGCTGTTGACCGGTGTCCGCAACTGCTGGCCTCTGTGATCGAGTGGCTGCGTCGGGGCTGGTCACCGGCGTCGATCGCGGGGCGGGTGACGTGTGATCATGGCGGGGTCAGGGATGCTTGCCGGGTGAGTCATGAAGCGATCTACCAGTGGGTCTACGCCCAGCCGGTGGCCACGTTGCGCCGCGAACTTGTCGCGCTACGGACGGGCCGAACCGCGCGTCGTGGGCCACGTCCGGCTCCTGCTCCGCGGATCAAGGAACCCCGCTACCTCGACGAACGGCCCGCCGAGGTTGAGGGCCGCGCGGTGCCTGGACACTGGGAGGGAGACTTGGTGATCGGCAAGGCGGGGAAGACGGCAGTGGCGACCCTGGTCGAGCGGACCAGCCGCTTCCTCATCCTGGTGCCCTTGACCGGGCGGGACTCGCTGAGCGTGAGCGAGGCGATCATCGCCGCCGTCGGCCCACTCCCGGCCACGCTGAAACAGTCTCTGACCTGGGACTGCGGATCAGAGATGGCGATGCACAAGGACGTCAACGCGACCGGATTGCCAGTGTTCTTCGCCCACCCGCACTCACCGTGGGAACGCGGCAGCAACGAGAACCTCAACCGCATCGTCCGCGAGTTCCTCCCCAAAGGCGTCACCATCCCCAGCGACCCGCGCTACCGGGCCGCCATCGCCGCCGAGATCAACGACCGACCCCGTAAACTCCACGCCTGGCGCAAACCCAGCGAGGTATTCACCGAACTCCTCAAATCAGATGCTTCCACCACCTGAACTCGCCCCTTTCATCTGCCAAGGGGTCCCCCGATTTCAACTCTACTAGAGGGCACCGACATTTTTTCGCGCGCACGACGCATCGATCCACAACCTGATCGAGTAGTCCCCGAACGAAAGGATCTTTCGTACATCGGGGGTCCCCCAGCCCAACTTCATGGAAGCGCACCGGCAATCACCGACCGCACGAGCCGTCGAGCCACAACCCGAAGGGTCTGCCGCGTGATTGATGCTTTCCGGCGGTTCGGTTAGTGGGTTTCAACTCCCGGCCAGCGGTCACGAACGTGATGACGAAGGCGTTCAGCACGGATTCCAGTCCATCGGGCGCGGCCGGTTCCGGTGGGGTCCAGCCTGCGCGCCACAAGACCAGGCACTTCGTCGCAGCTTGTTCGGTCGAGAGTGCCCTCGAGCGGCGGATCGCCCGTGAGTAACGAGCATTCGGAGCTTCGACCGCATTCGTCGAGCAAATCATGCGACGGATCTCGGAAGGTTCCGGATCAGGCGCGCAACGCAAGTTTGCAAGATGGTTTACGGCCACACATTGGCCACGGCCTCGGGAGACCTTTCAGGCCGTCTCAGACGAGGAAGAACACCTCCCGAACACTGCCCTTCTTCAGGTCAAGCACGCTCATCCAGAACTTCGTGCCCCGCCGCTGGCGCCCATCCACAGCCCCCAACCCGAACGAGTAGTCCTCGAGCGAAGGTTCCTTTCGTACGTCGAGCGCCCCCGGTTCCGACAGTACTGGCCGGCACTGACAGTTCTGGGCGGCTCGGTCGCGGTGGCGTCGTTCGCTCAGCGCGAGATTGGTGGCGGAGGTTCGGTATCGCGGGACAGGGTGTGCGCATGAGGCTTCTGGTGTTGGGCGGAACGATCTTCGTCGGGTATGCGGTCGCGAGTGAGGCGCTGCGCCGGGGGTATGAGGTGGTGTGCGCGGCGCGGGGCGAGTCCGGGTCGGTGCCGAACGGGGCGACGCTGGTCAAGGTCGACCGGGACGCCGACGACGGGCTCGCCCCCCTCGCGAACGAGAGCTTCGACGCGGTGGTGGACGTCTCGCCCCTCTCCTACCCCTGGGTGCGGCGGGCGCTCGACACGTTCGGCGAGCGCGCGGGGCACTGGACGTTCGTGTCCACGGTCAACGTCTACTCGGACGTCGAGACGCCCGGGCAGACCCCCGCCACCGGCCCACTCGTTCCCGCGCTGCGGCAGCACTCCACTCGCGAGGAGATGATGGCGGCCGGTGAGGAGGGGACGCTGCTCTACGGCGGCATCAAGGTCGCCAGCGAGAACGCGGTGCGCGACGCGGTTGGTGACCGGGCGTTCGTGGTTCGACCGGGGCTGATCACCGGGTCGTGGGACCGGAGTGACCGGTTCGGGTACTGGCCGGGCCGGTTCGCGCGCGGTGGGCGTGTGCTCGTGCCGGATCTTCCTGGTCACCGGATGCAGTTCATCGACGTGAAGGACTTCGCGCGGTGGATCGTGGACGCCGGTGAGAAGAAGCTGGCCGGCACGTTCGACGCGATCGGTCCGCACCGGCCGACGAACGAGATGCTCGAGGAGATCGCGGCGGAGGTCGGCTTCGACGGGGAGTTCGTGACGGCGACCTCGGAGCAGCTGACGGCGGCGGGTGTCAATCCGTGGAGTGGCCCCCGGTCGCTGCCGCTGTGGGTGCCGGACAAGTACGACGGCTTCGAGTCGCACGACCCGACGCCGTCGCTGGCGGCGGGCATGCCGGTGCGACCCTTCGCGGAGGTGGTGGCGGACGCACTGGAGCGCGAGCGTGAGCTGGGCTTGGACCGGGAGCGCAAGGCGGGGCTGTCGCTCGAGGAGGAGAAAGAAGTGCTCGCCAAGCTGTAGCCGAGGTGGCAGTCTCGGGGGATGGCCGAGAGCTTTGACTATGTCGTCATCGGCGCTGGCAGCGCGGGGTGTGTGCTCGCGAACCGGCTGACGGAGGACGCCTCGGCGAGAGTGCTGCTGCTCGAGGCGGGCGGTCCCGACGACGCCGACGAGGTGCACATCCCGGCCGCGTTCTCGACGTTGTTCAAGACCCGGTTCGACTGGAACTACGAGACGGTCGAGCAGAAGCACCTCGGCGACCGCCGCGCGTACTGGCCGAGGGCGAAGATGCTCGGCGGCTGCTCGTCCATGAACGCGATGATCTACATGCGCGGCAACCGGCTCGACTACGACCAGTGGCCGGCGGGCTGGTCGTGGGACGAGGTGCTGCCGTACTTCGTCCGTTCCGAACACAACACTCGGCTGGGCGGCCCACTGCACGGGACTGACGGCCCGCTGCACGTCGAGGACCGCCGGTACACCCACGAGCTGTCGCAGGCATGGGTGGACTCTGCGGTCGCCTGGGGCATGAAGCCGACGGACGACTTCAACGGCGCGACTCAGGAGGGCGCCGGCCTGTACCAGGTGACGTGCCGGCGCGGCCGGCGCTGGTCGACCGCCGACGCGTACCTGCGCCCGGCGCTCTCGCGGCCGAACCTGACGGTCCGGACGTCCGCGCTGGTCAACCGGATCCTGTTCGAGGGCACCCGCGCCGTGGGTGTCGCGTACTCGCGCGACGGCGCCGAACACGAGGTGGGCGCGTCGACCGAGGTCGTGCTGTGCGGCGGAGCGGTGAACTCGCCGCAGATCCTGATGCTGTCCGGCGTCGGCCCGGCCGAGCACCTGCGCTCCCTGGATATCGACGTCGTCGCCCACCTGCCGGGCGTGGGCGAGAACCTGCACGACCACCCGGCGGCGCCCGTGCTGTGGCGCACCAGGGGCACGACGGACCTGGCGTCCCTGGCGACGCCGGCCAGACTGCTGCGCTGGCAGGCGACCGGCCGCGGCCCGTTCGCGTCGAACGTGGGCGAAGCGGGCGCGTTCTTCCACACCCGCGACGGTCTGCCCGCCCCGGACATGCAGGTCCACGCGGCGCCGACGTTGTTCTACGACAACGGCCTACGAGAGTCGACCGTCTCGGGTTTCACCGCGGGCGCGACCCTGGTGGACGTCGCGTCCCGCGGCCGCCTGGTGCTGCGCTCGGCGAACCCGAGGTGGCGCCCCCTGATCGACCCGGCGTACTACTCCGACCCCACGGACCTGGACGCGATGGTGTCCGCGCTGCACACCATGATCGAGATCGCGGCCACCGCCCCCCTGGCGAAGTACCTGACCGAACCGTTCCTGCCGCTGGACGACCCGACCGAGTACATACGGGCACAGACCCAGACGCTCTATCACCCGGTAGGAACGTGCGCGATGGGCATCGGGGAACTCAGCGTGGTCGATCCGACGTTGAAGGTGCATGGAATCGACGGCTTGCGGGTAGTCGATGCCTCGGTGATGCCGAAGGTCCCCCGAGGCAACACCAACGCCCCGACGATCATGGTCGCGGAGAAGGCAGCCGACCTGATCAGGGGCAGCGAAGCCGTGCGTTGAGGAACGGATGTTCGATTCATCCACAGGTTTGTCCACACCTGTGGATAACTTCTCCCGGCCATGCCGGCACGAGCACCACAGCACCCACTGACCGTCGTCCCCGGCCGTACGGTCGAGACTGCTGACACTGCCACCGGCGAGCGTCTTCTCCGGTCAGGGCGATGTGCACTCTCCTCAGGAGCCGCGCTTCACCGGCGCACGCCGACAATGCAACACCTGCAACACCTGCAATTGCCCCAATGGAGTTAAGTCCGAGCGAAAGGGACTTTCATGCGCCCAGGGGGTCCCCCGATTTCCACGCTACCAGCAGGGGCCGACAATTCCTGGGTACTTGAGTCCGTTGCCGCTGAGACTGTGGATAACTCGGCCTAGTTGTGGACAACCAGGGCTGAGCGTCACGGCAGAGAGGTCTCGTCCGCTACTTCACAGCGGATCAGGGACCGCTGGGGCTCGCCACCACCGCGTCTGCCCTCACCGAGCCGAGCAACCGCGGCCCAGACGTACGGCTCGGTGCGCGTCGCCGCGACGTGCGGGATGAAGTGGTGGATCCTCGGGGAGATGCGGAACCTCAGGCGCATCCAACACTCCGACGCGGCAGACGGGTGGCGGCCGCCAGGGTTCAGCGGCGTTTGCCGTGCAGCAGGGTGATCAGCTTGGCCACCGTGGCGTCCGTCTTGGCTGTGCGGTTGAACGTGGTCAGCAACAGCGGCGCGCGGAACCGCTGCCGGGCGATGGCCTTCGGGCGGGCGAACTCCTTCAGGCCCTCCGGTCCGTGGATCCGGCCGAAACCCGACTCGCCGATGCCGCCGAACGGCAGGGACGGGATGCACGCGAACGAGATGACCCCGTTCACCGCGGTCATGCCCGAGCGCAGCCGGCGCGCCAGCTCCATGCCGCGGCGCTTGGAGAACACCGTCGACGCCAGGCCGTACTTGGAGTCGTTGGCCTTCGTGATCGCCTCGTCCATGTCGGCGACCTTCGCGATGGTCAGGGTCGGGCCGAAGGTCTCCTCGCGGACCGCCGCCGAGTCCTCCGGCACGTCGACCAGCACCGTCGGCTGTACGAACCGCTCGCCGACCGCCTGCGGGCCGCCCACGAGGGCACGGCCGCCACGCGACAACGCGTCCTTGATGTGCCGCTGGATGATCGCGAGCTGGCCCGGCATGGTGATGGGACCGATCTTCGCCTCCGCGTCGTCGCCGGCGCGTACGTCCTGGGCGATCTTCACGACCTTCGACAGGAAGTCGTCGTACACCCGTTCGTGCACGTAGACGCGCTCGACGCCCACGCAGGTCTGGCCCGCGTTCGACATGCCGCCCCACACCGCGGCGTCGGCCGCCGCGTCGAGGTCGGCGTCCGCGTCGACCAGCAGTGCGTCCTTGCCGCCCGCCTCGATCAGCACCGGTGTCAGCGTCTCCGCGCAGGCGGCCATGATCTTCTTGCCGGTGGCCGGTGAGCCGGTGAACGCGAGCTTGTCGACGCCGGACCGGCACAGCGCGGCGCCCGTCTCACCGAAGCCGGTGATCAGCTGGAACACGGGGCGTTCCGGCACGACCTCGGCGAAGCTGTCGGCCAGCCACCTCCCGACGCCCGGCGTGTACTCGCTCGGCTTGAACACGACCGCGTTGCCGGCGGCGAGCGCGTAGGCGATCGAGCCCATCGGCGTGAACACCGGGTAGTTCCACGGGCCGATGACGCCGATGACGCCCAACGGATGGAACTCGACCGACGCGGCCTGGTTCGCCATCAGCAGGCCGGCGGAGCGGCGCTTGCGACCGAGCACCTTGGGCGCGTGCTTCGCGGCCCAGGAAGTGTGGTCGATGGCCAGCACGATCTCGAGCATGGCGTCGGCGTGCGGCTTGCCCGTCTCGGCGTGCACGACCTCGGCGAGCTGCGCGGCGCGGCGGGTGATCACGCCCTTCCAGCGCTGGAGCCGTTCGGCCCGCCCGTCGAAGCCGAGGCCGGCCCACCACTGCGCTGCTTCGCGGGCCCGCGCCACCGCGGCGGCCACGTCCTCGGCGCTGTGGACGGGGTAGGTGCCCACGACCTCGTCGGTCGCGGGGTTCAGTGAGTCGAAGGTGTCCTGCTGCGCTTGGACGGCGGTCATCATCGGCCTCCCTTGCTGGCAGCTTCGCGGAACTTGCGGGGCCTGCCGCCGCTTACGCTACCCGTCGGTAGCGTTTGTCGCGACGGTCAGTTGGCTAGCCTGGCGGCGTGCAGATCGTTCACTACGGACACTCGTGCGTGCTGGTCTCGACGGACTCCGCGCGGCTGCTGTTCGACCCCGG
The DNA here is from genome assembly GCF_045807065.1 of Actinophytocola sp. GTDB lineage: Bacteria > Actinomycetota > Actinomycetes > Mycobacteriales > Pseudonocardiaceae > Actinophytocola. Next base: position 8,794 of record NZ_JBJMIE010000389.1, read on the forward strand.
CGCGTTCTCCAGCGGCTTCGAGTCGGCCCGCGAGCTGGACGCCATCCTGATCACCCATCAACACTTCGACCACCTGGACGGCGCCCGCCTGCCGGCGCTGGTGGAGGCCAACCCGAACGCGGCTCTGGTCGTCGACGAGGACACCGTGCCGGAGCTGGAGAAGCTTGGCCTCACTCCGACGTCGGTCGCCCGGCCAGGTGATGCGCTCACCATCGGTGACACAGCGGTGAACGTGGTAGGCGGCCGCCACGCCACGATTCACCCGGACATGCCCCCGCCGACCAACGCCGGCTACGTGGTGGACCACGGCGCGTTCTACCACCCGGGCGACGCCCTCTTCGTGCCCGAGCAGGAGATCGACGTGCTGGGGCTGCCGTTCAGCGCACCGTGGGCGAAGACGGCGGAGTTCGTCGACTTCCTGCGTGGGGTGGCGCCGCGGGTGGCGGTGCCCATTCACGAGGCACTGCTGAGCGAGATCGGTTTCCAAGTGAACCAGAACTTCGTGACCAACCTGGCGCCGGACTCGGAGCTGCGGCTCCTGCCCCGAGAGGTGGCGACAGCGGTCTGACCACAGTTGTCCACAGCTGTGGACAACCTTGTGGATGATTCGAACACGCGTTCCTACCGTGTTGGCTGCCGTTCGCTGAATGCCCAGCGTAACGGCGGCTTTGGACTGTCGGGCACCGTCTGGGGACAGCCGCCGAGTTGTCCACAGGCAAGGTCGGCAGGAGCCGGGATCGTGCCGGTTCCGAGCTGCGATTGGAACTGTCCCAGGGACGCCGGGTTGGCCTCCGGCCCCGGTTTCCAGCCTACGGCAAGGCGCCGACAATTTTCGCGGCCGCACTGGAGTTATCCACAGCGACCGGGGTTATCCACATATTAGCCGCGTTCGGTGATCGACGGCCTGAATTGTCAGCGCCTCCTGGTAGCGTTGAAATCGGGGGACCCTGGGGCACGAAAGTCCCTTTCGCTCGGACTTAGAGTGCCTAACAGTATGCGTAGTTTGTCGCGTGCCGTTGTCTTCGCTGTTCGATACGGGGTGTCCTAGAGTCGCCGCATGAGACGACGGACAGGATTGGCGGTAGCTGGGGCAGTAGCCCTGGGCTGGGGAGAATGGTTGAACTGGCGTTGGTCTCGAACTCTCGTGGGGCAAAGTGGGGGCGTCTCCGAGGCGGTGGTCGTGCTGGGGTACCGGAACCGCCAAGCGACGGCGAACTTCGTCAACCGCTGGCGAGTTCGTGCTGGCCTTCGCTCTGTGTCCGCCGACAACGGGCGGGACACGCGCGTGATTTTCAGCGGCGGCGCGACCAGCTCCGGTGCTGCGGAGGCTGAGTTGATGGCTGATTACGCGAAGTCTGTGCTCGGGTTCGACGGCACAGTGTTCCTCGAAGACCAAAGTAGAACGACATGGGAAAACGTCACGAACGTGATCCCGCTACTCGAGGACGTCGACCGCATCAAGATCGCTTCTCAACCAGCTCACGGGCTCAAAGCCCGCGCGTACTTGCGGCGGCAGCGGCCTGATCTTGCCGAAAGGCTCGTGCTCGCGGATGACTACCATCCCGGCGAGTGGCTGATCGTCAAACCGCTGCTGGCTCTGTACGGACTGTGGACGCTCCGCGGCCTCAAAGACGACGAACGGAAGATCTCACTCTAGCCAGCCGCTGTCGCACCGGCGTCAGCAGCGGTGGCTATTGAGCCGACGCCAGCAGATGACGGCACAGGCCAGGCGGAGAAACGCTTCGTGGATATCGTCACCGACCTCCCAGCGGATGCGCAGGCGGCGGAACCAATGCGACAGCGCGAAACTCTGCTCGACCACCCACCGGTACACACCCAGCCCGGAACCATGCTCCTCACCCCCGCGAGCGATGACCGGCGTGATTCCGACGTCGCGGACCTGCTTGCGGTACTTGTCGTGGCCATAACCGCGATCGGCGTAGATAACGTCCGGTCGGTGCCGAGATCGGCCCACGCCGACCCCGCATCGGCGGGATGGCCTGGATCAGAGGCATGAGCTGGGTGACCTCGTCGCGGATGCCGCCGGTCAGCGACACCTGCAACGGGATGCCGTGCGCTTCGGTGATCAGATGATGTTTCCAGCCAGCTCGGGCACGGTCGACCGGGCTCGGTCCGGTTTTGGGCCGCCTTCGAGGGCTCGGACATGCGAGCCGTCGATCACCGCCCTCGACCAGTCCAGGGCGGCGTTCAACTCGCCGAGCAGTTGCTCGTGCAGACGTTGCCAGACACCGGCGTCGTTCCAGTCCCGCAGCCGCCGCCAGCAGGTCATGCCCGACCCGAAGCCCAGCTCCTGGGCCAGGAACTCCCACAGAATGGCCCTGCACAGCAAGAACAGGACGCCGCACAGAACTTTCCGGTTGTCCAGGCGCTCGAGGCCGGGATGGTCGGTGCGTCGCGGGACGACCGGCAGCAGCGGCTCGATCCGTGCCCACAACTCGTCGAACCCGATCCACGGAGGCTGCTGACCCTTCCTCACGCACTAACCAACAAGCTCCTTGACCAACCTATCCCAAGATCCATTTCGTTAGGAGTTCTCAACCCGATCGGGGCTGTGGACAGCTTGAGAGAGAGCCCGGAATTGTCGGCGCTCGCTGGTAGTGTTGAAACCGGGGGTCCCCCGGGCGTATACGAAAGGGACTTTCGTTCGGGTTTTTTTGCGGGGATTAGCTTTTGGGGTGCGAATTGTCGGGGGGCGGCGCTAGGCTGCGTTTGTCGGGTCCAGATGGACTTGATTGGCTGATACCTCGCCTGGGTCTCGTGGGCCGAGCCGTGGTGGGGCGTGTCCAGGCCAGTTAGGGCGTTGAGTACTTGTGGCGCTGTTGAGCAGCGCGGGAAGGAGGCGTTTGGGCGGTTGTCTCAGGCGGCGCGGGCTGTCTGGGTGGTGAGTAGCGCCGGATAGGTGACGGGGGTGGCGTCGTGGTGTAGGGCGATGTCCACCGCGTCCAGGAGGGCCTGGCGGGGGCCCGAGCGGGACAGGTCGGCCGTGTCGACGGCCAGGCGGACCAGGTGGCCCTTGCGGGCTGCTCGGGCCGCGCCCATCACCAGGGCGAAGCACCACCACGGCTCGGTGCGTTCGCCGAAGCCGAAGCCCTGTACGCGTCCTCTGTGAACGTAGTCGGTGCGCAGGTCGCGGATGCCCATCAGGTCCGCGCACAGGATGAAGCCCTTGTGGCGCAAGGCGAGCACCGTGCCGGGAGAAGCCACCCAGCGGGGTGGGACGAAGGCGTCCGTGTTCAGGTTCAGGCGTTCCATGGTGGTGGCGGACGCGGTCAGGCGCAGTTTCGCCTCGTGCGCGGGTAGGGAGGCGAACTCGGCACGCCGGCGGATCGTGCGGGTGCGGGTGTCGGCGGGGTGGTCGTAGCCGTGTTGGAGCAGCGCGTTTCCGGCGGCCTGCTGCTCGCGCACCCAGTTGAGCACCATTCCCGGCTGGTCGGCGCCGGCGATCTTCGGCGCGAACAGCATCGAGAACGGCACGCCTCGTACGGACAGTTCCTTGCTCAGGTCGGCGGCGCGGTCAAGGGTCCAGGCGTTGATCCCGGACAGCGACACCATCAGGCGAGCGGACACGCCTCCCATGACGACATGCATGGATGACACCTACCTGACGGGAAGGTGACGTGTCGCCGAACTACGGTCCGGTTTCACTCGGAATTCATGCGTGCCACGAGTGGGTGACATCAGCCGGTCCGGCCGACCGTAGAGTTCGGCCGTGGCCTATGACTGGATCTCGTTCACGACCGACTACGGAATCGATGACGGGTTCGTCGGCGTGTGCGAGGGGGTCATCGCGCGGATCGCGGCCGGGGCGCGGGTCATCCACGTCAGCCACACCGTTCCGCCGCAGGACGTGCGGCGGGGGGCCGCCGTGCTCGCGCAGACCGTGCCGTACCTGCCGCCGGCGGTGCACCTCGCGGTGGTCGACCCCGGGGTGGGGACCGACCGGCGAGGTGTGGTGCTCGTGGCGGCGGACGGCGTGCTCGTCGGGCCGGACAACGGGCTGCTGACGGCCGCCGCGGACGCGCTCGGCGGGGTGCGTGCGGCCCACGAGCTGGTCGAGCCCGCCTACCGGCTGTCGACGGTCTCGGCGACGTTCCACGGGCGGGACCTGTTCGCGCCGGCGGCCGCCCATCTGGCCGCCGGGGTGCCGGCCGAGCGCCTCGGGCCGGCGGTGGACCCGGCCACGCTGGTGCGGTTGCCCGAGCCGGAGACGGTCGTCGAGGCGGGCAAGCTGTCGACGGAGATCCGGTACATCGACACCTTCGGCAACATCCAGCTCGCCGCGACGGGTGCCGACCTGCAAGCCAGCGGGGCGGCCCTGGGTGCCACCGCGCATGCCAATCTCAACGGGCGCTCGGCGAAGGCCACCGTCGGTCGCACCTTCGCCGACACCAGTCGCGACGGGTTGGTCGTGTACGTGGACTCGGGTGAGCGGGTGGCGCTGGCCGTCAACGGCGGCTCGGCCGCGAGCGAGTTCGGGGGCAAGGTCGGGGATCCCGTGTTGCTCCTGTTCGCGCGGTAGCCGGCGGCCGGCGCACTGGCGGCTAGTGAAGCGCGATCTCGTCGCCCACGTGGATGTCGCCCGGAGTCGTCACCGCCACCTTGATGCCGAAGCTCACGCCGCCGTCCGGTTCCCGCCGGTAGTCGGCCAGGGTGCGGAGGGGTTCCGGGCCCGCGGACGTGCCCGTCGGCTGGTCGACCATGGTCACCCTGCAGCGGACGTCCGGTTTCACCCAGCGCAGCCGCGCCGTACCGATGGTGAAGTCGCGGATGGTGTCCTCGGTGTACGGGGTTTCCCAGCCCTTGACCACGATGTTCGGGCGGAACCTCGCCATGGGAACCGGGTCGGCGCCCTTCTCCAGGATCCGGGCGTTCAGGTCGTCCAGGGAGGACAGGGACGTCAGGTGCAGCGGCGTCGAGTCGGTGAACGTGATCGAGCCGTGCCACGCGTCCACGGCGCGCTCGTGGTCCGGGGCCACACGCACCAGCCGCAGGGACTCGCCTACCAGCGTGCTCGCCCACTCCGCCGCCTCGTCGCCCTGGTCGACGGCCTCGCCCTGCCAGACGCCGTGGATGTCCACCGTCAGGCGACGCCCCTCCTCACGGACGTCCAGTGCCATGGCCTGGACGTCCGGGGCGCTCAGCGTCAGCTTGTCGCCCTCCTCCGTCAGCTCCGGGCGGATGATCGACAGCTTCGGCGTCTTGCGCTGGCTGCGGAACACGCCGTCGGACGCGCGGACGAACATGAACGAGCGGTCGTGCAGCACCCCCGTGCGCTGTACCCGCGCGCGTGTCATCGACGTACCCGCGCAGCCCTTGACCGGGTACAGGATCAGCTCCGAAACAGTCGCCACGGGATCGAGGGTAACCGGGCGCAGCCGCCGGAACCGTGTGTTTCCGAGCGCCGCGCGCTCAGAGGATCGCGGCCGGCGCGTAGACCGCCGCCTCCGGGAAGCGGGCCACGACCTCCGACACGCGCTTCACCACCGCCGCCACCTGGGCGTTCGCGACGCCGGTGAACGGGAGCCGGTCGGCCAGCAGCTCGTCCAGCCGGGCGCGGTCGAGGGGGATCCGCGGGTCGGCGGCCAGGCGGTCCAGCAGGTCGTTCCGCTCGACGCCCTGCTCGCGCATGGCCAGGGCCACCGCCACGGCGTGTTCCTTGATCGCCTCGTGGGCTGTCTCGCGGCCCACGCCGGCCTGCACCGACGCCATCAGGACCTTCGTCGTCGCCAGGAACGGGAGGTAGCGGTCCAGCTCGCGGGCGATCACGGCCGGGTACGCGCCGAACGAGTCGAGCACGGTCAGGAACGTCTCGACCAGGCCGTCGAGCGCGAAGAACGCGTCCGGCAGGGCCACCCGGCGCACCACCGAGCACGACACGTCGCCCTCGTTCCACTGGTCGCCCGCCAGCTCGCCGACCATCGACGCGTAGCCGCGGAGGATCACCGCGAACCCGTTCACACGTTCGCTCGACCGGGTGTTCATCTTGTGCGGCATGGCTGAGGAGCCCACCTGGCCGGGGCGGAAACCCTCGGTCGCCAGCTCGTGGCCCACCATCAGCCTGATGGTCTTCGCGAGGCTGGACGGTGCGGCGGCCACCTGTACCAGCGCGGTCACCACGTCGTAGTCCAGCGAGCGGGGGTACACCTGCCCCACGCTGTCGAACACCCGCGTGAAGCCCAGGTGGCGGGCGATCGTGCGCTGCAGCGTGTCCAGCTTCGCCACGTCCCCGCCCAGCAGGTCCAGCATGTCCTGCGCCGTGCCGACCGGCCCCTGGATGCCGCGCAGGGGGTAGCGCGCCACCAGCTCGTCGAGGCGCTCGAACGCGACCAGCAGCTCGTCCGCCGCCGACGCGAACCGCTTGCCCAGCGTCGTGGCCTGCGCGGCCACGTTGTGTGAGCGGCCGGCCATCACCAGCTCGCTGTGCTCGGTCGCGAGCGTCGCCAGGCGGGCCAGCACCGCGACCGCCCGGTTGCGGAGGTGCTCCAGCGACCGGCGGATCTGCAGCTGCTCGACGTTCTCCGTGAGGTCCCGGGACGTCATGCCCTTGTGCACGTGCTCGTGACCGGCGAGCGCGTTGAACTCCTCGATCCGGGCCTTCACGTCGTGCAGCGTCACCCGTTCGCGCGCCGCGATGGACGACAGGTCGACCTGGTCGATCACCCGTTCGTAGTCGGCGATCGCCTCATCGGGGACCTCGATGCCCAGGTCGGCCTGCGCACGCAGCACGGCCAGCCACAGCCGGCGCTCCAGCACGACCTTGTGCTCGGGCGACCACAGCTCGGCCAGCTCGACCGAGGCGTAGCGGTTGGCCAGGACGTTCGGGATGCGTGGCTTGGACGTCACGCACCCAGCCTAGAGCCCCAGATCAGGGTCGATCGCGAGCCTCGTCAGCTGCTTCTGGCTCACCGGGATGGTGGACATGGTCTTCGGGGTGCCGTCCAGCTGGTAGTTGTACGCGGCGATCTCGACCACGCTGCCGTTCTTCCGGAGGTGGTAGACGGCCGAGATCTTGCCGCCCGCCACGAACTGGTTCAGGTCCTCGACCCCGGCCACCAGCGGTCCGCCGTCCTGCTCGCCGATCTGCTGGCAGGTCTTCTCCGCGCACGCCGTGGTGAGCAGGTCGTCCGCGCCGCCGGGTACCCACACCTGGACCACGACCGAGTACACCGCGCCGTCGACCGTGAAGTTGAGGGTCCCGTTCACGCTCGTCTGGTTCTCGTAGTACTCGCCGGTGGCCTCACCGCCGAACTCGCTGACGTCGATCCCCGTCGCGTTCGACAGCACGGACGGCGCGATCTTCCGCAGGTGGAGGGTCATCTGCCTACCGCGGTCGCGCAGCTCGTCCGGCGTGTAGTGGACCGGCTGGACGTTCGGCGGCGGCCAGTCGATGTGGGACGGCGTCGGTGTCGCGGTCGTGGTCGACGCGGCGGCCGAGGAGGACTGCTGCCCCGCCTCCACCTGTGCCGGGGGCCGGCCCAGCGCGACCGGGAGGGCCACGGCGGCCACCGCGACCGCCACCGTCGCGGCACCGGCCGCCATCAGTGCCCTGCGTCGCCTGACCTGCTGGCGCGCGACCGTGACCAGCGCGTCCGGGTCGAAGTCGAGCGGCGGCTCCTCGGCGACGGCGTCCCTCAGGCCACCGCGAACGTCTTCCTCACTCATGACGCGACCCTCCCCACCAAATCCGAGACCGAGCTCCGCAGCGCGTTGAGTCCGCGGGCGGTCTGGCTCTTGACCGTTCCCTCCGAGCACCCCATGACCTCCGCGGTCTCGGCGACGGACAGGTCGTCGAAGTACCGCAGGACCAGCACCGCGCGTTGCCGGGGCGGCAACCGCAACAGGCCCCTGTGCACCAGGTCGCGTGCCCACAGCCGCTCCGGGCTGTCCGCCGGGCCGCGTGCGTCGTCGTGCCGTTCCGGGACCATGGCCTCGGACTGCTCGGACCGCCGCCACGGCCGGCGCTTCTCGTCCAGCCACGTGCGCAGCAGGACCGTCCGGCTGTAGTTCCCCAGGCTCTCGTCCTTCTCCACCCTCGTCCACGAGCGGTAGATCTTGATCAGGGCGCTCTGCATCAGGTCCTCCGCGAGATGCCAGTCACCGCAGAACAGGTACGCCGACCTGCGCAGTCGTGCGGCGTGCTCGACCGCGAAGGCGCGGAAGCTTTCCTCGTCCGGCTGTCGCATGGGCCCCCTTTCGCCCATTACCCACGACGCGGAGGCCGTCAGGGTTGCAAGTACTCGCGAAGCATGCGGCGCGCGTCGGCGCGGGGGTCAGGGTTCACCTCGATCAACGCGTTGACCACGGCGCCGTCCACGAGCGCGATGAGCTGCTCGATGCGGCGCGCGTCGACCGGGGTGCCGGAGCGCGCGAACACCTCGGCCAGCAGCGCACGCAACTCGGCGCCGAGCGTGCGCATCAGGGGCCGCAGGTAGGGGCGGCGGAACGTGGCGACCAGGCGTTCGTACCGCAGCAGGACCAGTTCGGCGTCCCGTTCGGCGGCGGGTGGGCCGAGCAGTTGGTCGAGCACGAGGTCGATGACGGAGTCGAGGTCGCGCCGCTCGGCCGGCAGCGCCTCGAGCAGCTCACGGCCGCGGACCAGCTCGGCCCGCGCGTGGTGCTCGACCGCCGCGGTCATCAGCTCGTCGAGCGAGTCGAAGTAGTAGGTGGTGGACGCCAGCGGCAGACCGGCCCGCTCGGCGACGGCACGATGGCGCACCGCGTCGAAACCGCCCTCGACCAGCAGCGCCGCCGCGGCCGCCAAGAGCGACTGGCGACGCCGCTCGCCCTTGGGGGTGCTGGCGGCCGTCATGGCGAAGAATCGTACGGCTCAGTAGATTTTGGCGACTTCCGTGGCGAAGTGGTTGAGGTCGGACTCGTAGGGCGGACTGTCGCCCTGGCTCGTCGGCTCGCTCACCACCAGCACCTGCCGGCCGTCGCTGGTCGTCGCCGTGGCCTGGGCGCCGTCGGCGCTCATGGGGGAGAGGGTCGTGTCGCTGGCCGACACGAGGACGACGCTGATCGTGCCGTGCGCCAGGTTGAACGCGGCACCCGAGTCCTCGGCGCCGCAGTCCAGCGTGACCGGCACCGCCTGGGCGGCCTTGACGTGAGCGGCGGCCGGGAGCTCGCCCGCGAGGGCAGCAGCGAGCTCCCGGTCCACCTGTTCGCACCCACTAGGAGTGCCGGTGGGCCCCGCAGGCCCACCATTCCCGTTCGGAGTGGCCCCCTGCTTGGCCGACCCCGTCGGGAAGTCTTCATCGCCACGCTCCGTCGGCGCGGCCACTTTTGCACCCTCGTCTGGTAACTCGTCTGGAGCAGCGTTTCCGTTACCGGATGAAGCAGCGCTGTTTGCGCTCATCGAATCCGGGGACGAACCCTGCCCTGTCCACAATGCCACGCCCAGGGCCGTCGCGCCCGCCAGTACGGCCACACCAAAGGCTGAACCTGTGAGTACTCCGTTCCGGCGACGCACACGCTGACGTTCTGACTCTCTGGTGACATCGTCGCGCGTGAAGGTCGGCGGCGGGGCGTCCGCGACCGCGTCCTTCAGCAGCTCAGCGAGCTTCTTCTCGTCCATTCCGCCACCTCCTCCCACGCTCATGAGGCGGACCTCAGGTCGTCCAGGGTGCCGCCGAGCGCCTGGCGCAGCGCCGTCAGCCCTCTGGCCGTCTGGCTCTTCACGGTGCCCTCGGAGCACTTGAGCGCCTTGGCCGTGGCCGCGACGTCCAGTCCCTCGAGGTACCGCAGGACGAGCACCGCGCGCTGGCGCGGCGGTACCGCCCGCAGGCCGTCGAGCAGCGCGGACCTGGTCGCCACGGAGTCGCCGACCTCACCGTCCGACGACGGCGTCTCCGGCAGCTCCTCGACGAACCGCTCCCGCCGCCAGGGGCGCCGAGACTCGTCGATCACCGCGCGCACCAGCGTCCTGCGGACATAGGCGTCCAGGGCCCCGCGGTCCCGGATCTTGCGCCATCGCCGGTGCAACGCGACGAACGCGGTCTGCGCGAAATCGTCCGCACGGTGCCAGTCACCGCACAACAGGTACGCGGACCTCCGCACGGCGTCTCGCCGAGCCGCGAAGTACTCCGCGAAGTCCTGCTCATCGCGCTGCTCCACGCGGGCTCTCTCTGCTCGTCGTCTGCACACGGGGGACGGGAGATACGGGGTCTACGGTTGCACGCCCGCCCACTGTGACTTACACCACCCCCGTTCGAGTTCGTGTGGGCACCCCCGCCGACCGGCCGACCCCGGTGTGGTGTGATCGGATCGTGACCAAGGTGCGGGAGATCGATCTTCGTTCGGACACTGTCACCCGACCGGACGAGCGGATGCGGCTCGCCATGTCGCGGGCCGAGGTCGGGGACGACGTGCTCGACCGGGACCCCACGATGCGTGCCCTCGAGGAACGGGCCGCCGACCTGCTCGGCGTCGAGGCCATGCTGTGGGTGCCGACCGCGAGCATGGGCAACATCATCGCGTTGATCTCTCACCTGCGCAGGGGTGACCGGTTCCTGGCACCCCGCCTCGCGCACGTGCTGGAGAACGAGCTCGGCACGGCGGCGTGGCTGGCCGGCGGCATGCCGGAGGCCGTGGAGTGGGGCTCGTGGCCGGGCCGCATGCCGGTCGAGGCGGTGCGCTCGGCCGGTCGCACCGGGCCGTACCACACGCTGCGCACCACGCTGTTGTGCCTGGAGAACATGCACAACGGCGCCGGCGGCACGGTCACGCCGCCGGACGAACACGCGAAGCTGGTCGCGACCGCACGCGACGTCGGGCTGAAGGTCCACCTGGACGGCGCCCGGCTCTGGCACGCCTCGGTCGCGCTGTCGGTGCCGCCCGCCGCGCTGACGGTCGGGGTGGACACGGTGCAGGTGTGCCTGACCAAGGGGCTGGGCGCGCCGATGGGCAGCCTGGTCGGCGGCTCCGCGGCGTTCGTCGACGAGGCGCGGCGGATCAGGAAGATGCTGGGTGGCGGCGTCCGGCAGGGCGGCATCGTGGCCGCGGCCGGGCTGATCGCACTGGACCGGATCCCCGACCTGGCCGAGGACCACGTCAACGCGCGGACGCTCGCGAACGGGCTGGCCGAACTCGGTTGGGAGGTCGACCAGCCCGAGACGAACATCGTGCTAGCGGGGACGCCCGACACCGAGGCCTCGCTGGCCGCGCTCAAGCGCGTCGGTGTGCTCGCCGTCCCGATGAGCGGCAAGGTGCGGTTCATCCCGCACCGCGACGTGACGGCCAAGGACATCACCGAGGTCCTTGGCCGGATCGCGACGCTCTAGCGGATCTGCCTGCGGTTGGAACCGGCCTGGATGGCCTTGTAGCCCACGTAGCCGACGGTGACGACCGCGGCCGCGACGAGCAGGAAGCCCACCACCTTGAATATCGCGCCGATGATCCAGAAGGCCGCCCAGATGACCAGGATCGCGCCGGCGATCTTCAGCAGTGTGTTCATTGCTTTCCTCCCCTGAACCGGGCTTACCCGGCTGAACGAATGGCGCTCGCCGGCAGTTCCTTCAGTCAACCACCGGTGTGGCCCCGAGACATCGGGGAATCTCACCGGTCTTGGTCTCAGGGTGTGAGCCAGTTGCCCAGCCGTTCGAGACCGGTCTCGACGTCCTGGGTGGGACCGGCGAAGGAGAACCGGACGAAACGATGGCCCAGCTCGGGGTCGAAGTCGATGCCGGGGACGATCGCGAGCCCGGTCTCGGCGAGCAGGCGCTGGCACCAGGACATGGTGTCGGTGGTCAGGTGGGACACGTCGGCGTAGGCGTAGAACGCGCCGTCCACCGGGGCGACCCTGTCGATGCCCAGCTTGGTGAGGCCGGTGACCAGCAGGTCGCGGTTGTTCCGGTAGTGGTCGACGTGGGCGTCGAGCTCCGCGTACTGGAACGCGGCGGTCGCGGCGTGCTGCGCGATGGCCGGCGGGCAGATCGTGAAGTTGCCGGTCAGGCAGTCGACCGCGCGGAACAGGCGCTGCGGGACGAGGAGCCAGCCCAGCCGCCAGCCGGTCATGGCGAAGTACTTGGAGAACGAGTTGACGACGACGGCCTCGCGGGAGAACTGCCAGGCCGACGCCGGCGGGTCGGCCGTGTACGAGATGCCGTGGTAGATCTCGTCGCTGACCAGCTGGACGTCGTGGTCGGCGCACCAGCCGGCGATGGCGGCCAGCTCGCCGGCCGGCATCACGGTGCCGGTGGGGTTGGCCGGCGAGGCGATGATGAGGCCGTCGAGCGGACCAGCGTCCGCCACCATCTGGACGGTCGGCTGGAAACGGGTGTCGGCGCCGCAGGGCAGGTCGACGACCTCGCAGCCGAGGGCCTTGAGGATGTTGCGGTAGGCGGGGTAGCCGGGGCGGGCCAGGGCGACGCGGTCACCGGCGTCGAAGGCGGCGAGGAAGGCGAGGAGGAAGCCGCCGGATGAGCCGGTGGTGGCGATGACCTCCGACGGGGTGACGTCGAGGGCGTAGCGCCGGTCGTAGTGGCCGGCGATGGCCTCGCGCAGCTCGGGGATGCCGAGCTGCTCGGTGTAGCCGAGGGGGCCGTGGAGTGCTTCGGCTGCCTTGTCCAGCACGGCTTGCGGCGCGGGGGCCGACGGTTGCCCGGCGGCCAGCGAGATCACGTCCCCGTGCGCACGCTGCCTGGCGTTGGCCGCGGACAGCACGTCCATCACGTGGAACGGCGGGATGTTCGCTCGAGCGGCGACGTTCAGCATGGTCACCAGCGTGCCTCACCCGACCGTGGCAAGCACGTGATCGCCGGCGCGGCGATCAGTAGCCGACGTAGGAGCCGCCCGACGCCGTGGCCTTGATGCCCGGCACGTTGGCCAGCGAGCCGTACCTCGAGACCGCGTAGTTGACCCCGGCGCAGATGTTGTCCACCGGGTTCCAGATGTCGCCGTGGCCCGGCAGCTTGTACGAGTTGAACGTCGGGTCGATGGTCTGCATCAGACCCTTCGACGGCGTGCCCTTCGCGGCGTTCGAGTCCCAGTTGTTGATCGCGTGCGGGTTGCCGCCCGACTCGTGCTGGATGATCTGCCAGATGCGCTGGGCGTCGGCGTCGCTGACGTTGATGCCCTGCTTGCGCAGCTCCTCGATCGCCTCCTTGATCCACTCCTGGACGTTGCCAGGGGGCGGGCCGCCGGCTGGCGGGCCACCGGACGAGCCGAGGCCACCGCCACCGTGGTAACCGCCACCTCCTCCACCACCACCGCCGTGTGACGAGCCGCCGGAGTGGGACGCGGTCTGCTGGATCGGCCGCTGGGTCTGGGTCGCGTTCGCGTTCGCCGGGGCCGTCTGCGGCTCCGGGGTCTCCTTCCAGTCGATCGGCTGACCCGGCTGCGGGACGAACGGCTGGGTGTTCGGCTGCGGGAGCGAGGTGAACCTGCTGGCCGGCGACTTGCTCGCGTTGATGGTCTTGAGCGCCGCGCTGAACGTCTCCTCGGTGCCGTTGAGGTGGGTGTCGATGTCCCCGGCCGCCGACTTGCACACCCTGGTGGTCATGGCATCGAAGTCGGCCGTCGACGCTTTCGGGTTGTTGGTGGTCCAGTTGCGGATCTCGGTGAGCGCCTGGTCGCAGCGGGTCGAGATGTAGCTCTTCGCGCCGGTGATGGCGTTGGCGACGTTCGTGAGCGCGGTCGCGGCGTTGGACATGGCCGTGCCGACGTCCGAGCCCGCGGTCTTGAACTTGTTCATGTAGGCCACGAACTGGTCCGCGGACGCGCCCTCCCACGCCTCGTCGAGCTTCGTGACGGCTCCCGTCACCTCGCCGCTGTAGGTCGACACGTTGGTCGCGGCCATGGACAGCTTGCTCGCGGCCGTGGTGACCGCCGAGGCGTCCGCGTCCTTGATCTTCGCCACGGCCGTCGTGACCGCACCGCCGCCCGCGTAGCCGGCCAGCGTCTCCGCCGAACCCACTGTCGTCCCCTCCTAGACCTGCACGTACCGGGGCTGGTACCTGCGCTTGCCCTCGTCCTCGTTGTTCTGGACCGTCTGCAACACCGCGTCGAGCGAGCCCGCGACGCCGCCCAGCCGGTCCTCGGCGGCGAAGAACTCGTCGTGCATCACGTCGTTGAGGGCGTCGAGCGCGGTGGCCAACCCCGCCGAGCTCGGCAGCGTGCCGAACGTGCTGGCCGACGTCGTGGCCGAGCCCCCGTCCGGGAACGAGTCGGAGATCGAGCCGAACTTCGGCTTGTAGTCCTGCGCCTTCGAGATGAGGCCGTTGATGGCGTCGATGTTGTACTTGGTCATGTCCCACCCCCTTCGCACCTCGTCCGACGGCCGTGACCCCGCCGCGGTTCCCTCACTTTAAGCCGGTCACACCTCGGCCATGAGCTCTTCCACGCAGGTCGCCAGGCGCCGGCTGTCGGCGGGGGTGACCGTGCTCCACATGCGACCGTCGTTGTTCGGCTTGGCGAGGTGGACGTAACGCCCGCGCGGGGTGTCGTGGAAGGCGACGAGCCGGTCCGCCCGCCGCATCCGCTGGTCGCGCTGCATGCGGGTGACACCGAACTGCCCGCGCACGTTCATGTCGCGCACCATCTCCGCCATCGTCTTGGCATCCGGTCCGGCGACGCCCCGACCGGTCAGCTCGGCCGCGAAGAGCCGCACGTCACCACGCGCCTCGGCATCCGCGGCGGCGAGCACCTCGGTCGGCACGCTCACCGACAGCCCCGGCCCGGCCACCACGTCCCCCGCGATCGACACGGCCGCATCGGCGATGGCGGTCTCCCGGGCGGGAATGAGCCACACCTCGGGCCCGTCGACGGCGGCGAGCAGCGCGTTGTGCCCGGCGAGGACCGCGAGCGAGGAGATGCGGTGGTCGGTCCACACCCAGCTGTCGATGGCGAGCTGGTGGTGGGCGAGCAGGTTCAGCTGGTCGGCCAGCTCGGGCACGGCGCGGTCCCGCTTGGCGAGACCCTTCTGCTCGAGATCGTCGAACGCCTTGGCGACCAGCTGACGACGCTCGGTGTGGGTGCGGCCCGGGCTCGGCACGGTCAGCGCCTCGTGCTTGGCGGGAAGCCCCTCGGACTCCCAGAGCACGTCGAACTCGAGCTTGGAGAGGACGATGCTGCCTTTGGTCATCTACTCGTCGTCGTCATCGCCGATCGACTCCGGCGCGACGATCCGGTCGTCGTCGAACACGTCGCTCGACTCGACCCCGTAGCGCCGGACGTGCTCCAGGTCCTCCTCGCCGTCTTCCTTCTTACCGGCGGCGGCCGGCTGCATGATCGAGTTGCCCGGACGCCCGGCCTTGGCGCCGAACCGCTCGGCGTTGCGTGCGGCACGAGCTTCCTCTTCGGGAGCGGTGCCGAGGGGGGTGCCGTTCTTGGCCGGTCCCCGCTGAGCCGGGTTGCGCGAGAGGCGTTCCTCTTCCGCACCAGCGCCGGCACCACTCGCCCCGCCGGCACCGAGCGCCGTGGTCGCATCGGCCATGAGCAGGGGATTCGCGGCGGCCCGCAGAGCCGCGGGAAGCGGGCCCGCGGTGGTGGGGAAGGAGGGGGTGCCACCGGGGAAGGGACCGGTGCCGGTGATCGGACCCGTGCCGACGGGCGGATTGGGGCCGGTGGTCGGGATGGGGCTGGTGCCGCCGCCAGGGCCACCGCCACCGCCGGGAATGAAGGAGGTACTCCC
>NZ_JBJMIE010000390.1:0-5429 GCF_045807065.1 Actinophytocola sp.
CCAGCGCGCCAGGGCGGTGGCCAGCCCGTCCGTGCCGGCCCACGCGACGTAGCCGTCCGGGCGGACGAGCACCGCGCCGGCCGTGTCCGGTACTCCGGCGGGCACGCTGTCCACGCGGTCGGCCCACGGCCGCGCCACCCGGCTCGCGGCGCCGGTCGGGTCGAGCAGCAGCCCCCGCCCGGTGCGCGACAGCTCCGCGGTGGCGACGGTGCCGCGGTCGGTGGCGAGTTCCCGGGGCGGCAGCCGGGTGCCGACCGGCGAGTCGTCCTGCCCGCCGTAGCGCACGTCCAGCCCCGAGATCATCGCCGCGAGCCGCTGCCGCACCCGCTCGTGGCGGATCAGCTCGGCCAGGACCGTCCGCATCGGCTCCACCTCGGGACCGCCGAGCAGCAGGGTCGCCTGGGCGGCGATGTTGCCCAGCACCCGGGCGCCGACCGCGTGCCGTTCCTCGTGATAGGTGTCCAGCAGGCGGTCCGGCGCCCCGCCGCGTGCGCACAGCGCCAGCTTCCAGCCCAGGTTCACCGCGTCCTGCAGCCCGAGGTTCAGCGCCTGCCCGCCGACCGGCAGCTGCTGGTGGGCCGCGTCGCCGGCGAGCAGGACCCGGCCCTGGCGGTAGTGCTGCGCCTGCCGCGACGCGTCGCCGAACCTGTTGAGCCACAACGCTTCCCCGCCGCCGATGTCCTCGCCCGTGACCCGCTGCCAGAGGTCGCGCAGGCGGGCGAAGTCCACGTCGCCCTCGGCGGGTGCGCTGCCGAACTCGTGCACCATGACGCGGGTGACGCCGTCACCGCGGCGGGCGGCGATGGCCAGCCCGCCCGGCAGCCGCTGGAAGCGCCGGTCGGGCACGTCGATGCCGGCCACGTCCGCGCGGACCAGCTCGCGGCGCGCGTCGTGCCCGGGGAACGGGATGCCCGCCAGGCGGCGCACGGTGCTCCGCTCGCCGTCGCACCCGACCACGTACCGGCAGCGGATGCGGACCGTCCCATATGGACTCCGCGCTTCCACCGCCACGCCGTCCGCGGTCTCGACGAGGCCGACGACCTCGTGCGCGCGCAGGACCACCGCGCCGAGGTCGGTCGCCCACCCCGCGAGGATCTCCTCGGTCCGCGCCTGCGGCACCTTCCACTGCCCCGGGTAGGGGCCGGGCAGTGTCAGGTCCAGCGGGATGCCGCCGAAGTGGCCGCGCACGTCGTTCGGCAGCCGCCCGAACCGGTCCAGGAGTCCTCTGCTGTCCAGGATCTCCATGGTGCGGGCGTGCAGTGTGGACGCCCGGGACTCGCCGGACGGTGCCGGCAGCCGCTCGAGGACGACGACCTCGGCGCCGCCGAGCCGCAGCTCGCCGGCGAGCATCAGGCCGACCGGCCCGGCGCCCACCACGACCACCTGGGTGTCCCGGGGCGTCCCCATCGCTCAGCCCTCGCTCTCGGCGTACTGCTTGGCGTGGCCCAGGGTGGCCTTGCTGTTGGTGCCGAGCGCGTCGCGCACGTAGGCCCTGGCCCGGTCGACCCCGGCGCCCTCGCCGAGCACCTTCGCGATGTTCTCCGGCCGCAGCACGACCGTGTGCTGGGAGGTGGCCAGCACACCGCCCTCGCTGTCCTCGAAGGTCCACCGTCCCGTGTGGAGGGACAGCAGCGCGGGCAGCGTGGTCTGCTTGTACACGATGCGCCGCTTGGGGAAGCAGACCCGGACCGACTTCGTGGTGTGCGTCGAGCCGTCCTTGGCCTTCGTGTCCATCTCCAGCACCTGCAGGCCCTCGGCGGGCTCGGTCAGGTCGACCCGCGCGACGTGCGGCAGCCGGTCTGCCCACAGCCCCGCCTGGTCGATGAAGTCGTACACCCGTTCGGCCGGCCCGTCGATCCACAGGCTGTCCTGGAAGGACATGAGCAGGTCGGCCGAGCCGTCGGCCAGCTCGGCGCCGGCCCGCAACGCGTTCAGCTCGGCGCGTGAGTTGCCGTCCACCGCCCGCTCGATCCACTTCAGCGCCTGCGGGTCGTCGTCGACCGCCCGGTAGTCGTGCAGCAGGCGGACCCGGCACTCCCCGTCGTTCATCGGCTCGACGACCCAGCTGCCGCCCATCGCGGCGACCGGCGGGCTGGAGACCTCCTGGCGGAAGTCGATCCGCAGGCGGTCCGGGTCCAGCACGCGGCGGGACACCCAGGTCTTGGCCTCGCCGTTGGCGGTCGCCCAGATCCGGATCCGCTCCTCGTCGTCGCCGCGCTCGAGGTGTTCCACGTGGACGGTCGGCGGGAAGATCCGCGGCCAGTTCGCCACGTCCGCGACCAGCCGGTAGACGTCCTCGGCGCTCGCCCGCACGACGATGTCGTGCTCCACCTTGGGTAGGTTGTGCTTGAGCATCCCTGTGCCTTCCTGTGCGGTACGTCAGAAGTTGCCGAGCCCGCCGCAGACGTTGATGGCCTGCGCGGTGATCGGGGCGGCGGCGTCGGTCACGAGGTAGCCGACGAGGCCGGCGACCTCCTCGGGCGTCGAGTAGCGGCCGAGCGGGATCTTGGCGGTGAACTTCTCCATGATCGCGTCCTCGGTCGTGTCGTACGCGGCCGCGTAGCCCTGCCGCACCCGTTGCGCCATCGGGGTTTCGACGTAGCCAGGGCAGACGGCGTTGACGGTGATGCCGGTCGGCGCCAGCTCGTTGCCGAGCGCCTTGGTGAAGCCGACGACCCCGTGCTTCGACGCGGAGTACGGCGCGCCGAGCACGACACCCTGCTTGCCGGCGGTGGACGCGATGTTGATGATCCGGCCCCACTTCTTGTGCCGCATGCCACCGTTGGTGAGCACCTCGCGCGTCATGCGGAACACGCTGTTCAGGTTCGTGTCGATGACGTCGTGCCACAGTTCGTCCGGGATGTCCGCGGTCACGCCGCCACCGCTGCGGCCGGCGTTGTTGACCAGGATGTCGACGGTGCCGTACCGGTCCCTGGCCGCTCGCACGAACTCCGCGACCTCGCCGTCGGACCGCACGTCGAGCGGCTGGCCGTCGACGTCGAGTCCCTGTTCCCGCAGCGTCTTCACGGTGGTGCTGACGTTCTCGGCGGTGCGGGCGCCGATGAAGACCCGGTGCTCGCGCGTGGCGAGCAGACGGGCGATCGCGTACCCGATGCCGCTGGTGGCTCCGGTGACGAGCGCGACGCGCTTGTCCTGCTCCGACATGTTTTCCTCCGCTACTCCAGGTCTCCTGTGGACGGCGGGCACCGCCGGGGTCGGGTGCGGCGGCGCCCGCCTGGCTCATCGGGTGGCGCCGGCCAGTCGACCGCTCAGGTGGGCGTTGACCAGTTCCACGAGGGCACGTGGCGTCGCGGCGTCGGTGACGGCGGACTCGTCCAGCCTGATGCCGTACTCCCGCTCGATCTGGCCGCTGGTCTCCAGCAGGGCGAGCGACTCGTAGCCCAGCTCGTCGAAGCGGACGTCGGCGATGTCCCCGTCGAGGTCGACGTTCTCGTCGGCGCCGGCGCACTCGCGCAGGACGCGCTTGAGGTCGTCGATGGTGAACGTGCTCATCTGGTTCCTTCCCTTCGTGCTGTCGGTAGGTGGCGACTCGGTAGGTGGCGGCTCAGTAGGTGGCACGGACGACGACGGCGGAGTTGAACCCGCCCTGCCCGCGGGCCAGCACCAGCGCGCACCGCACCGGTACCGCCCGCGTCTCGGTGACCAGGTCCAGGTCGTAGTCGGGCGAGGGCACGACGTTGGTGGTGGGCGGTACCAACCCGTCGGCGATGCTCAGCAGCGCGGTGGCGACGTCGAGGGGGCCCGCTCCGGAGTACAGGCGGCCGGTCATCGTCTTGGGTGCGGTGACGGGGACGCGCCCGAGCACCGCGGTGACGGCCTCGGCCTCCACCCGGTCCAGCTCGGGTACGGCCGCGCCGTCGGCGAAGACCACGTCCACGTCGCGGGGCTCGGCGCCGGCGTCCGCCAGTGCCAGCTCGATCGCCCTGGCCAGCGCGGGTTGCCCGCCCGTGCCCGGTCGCGGGTCGAAGGTGGCCGCGTAGCCGGCGATCTCGCCGTACACCCGGGCGCCGCGGTCCCGCGCGCCGCGCGCGTCCTCCAGGATGAGGATCGCGCCGCCCTCGCCGGGCACGTGTCCGCAGGCGTCCGCGTCGAACGGCAGGTAGGCCCGGTCCGGGTCGTCCCGTGTGGACAGTCGGCCACTCGTCAGCTGCGCCACCCAGCCCCACGGGCAGAGCGACGCGTCAACGGCGCCGGTCACGACCAGCGGCGTGCCCCTGCGGATCTGCCGGCGTGCCTGCGCGATCGCGTCGAGACCGCCCGCCTGGTCGCTGACCAGCACCCCGCTCGGGCCCTTCATGCCGTTGCGGATCGAGATCTGCCCGCTGTTCACCGCGTAGAACCACGCGAACGACTGGTAGGCGCTGACGTGTTCGCCGCCGAGGCTCCACAGCTTCGCCAGCTCGCCCTGCCCGAACTCGAAGCCGCCGGAGGACGCCGCGGTGACCACGCCCATGTCGAACGCGGGCACCTCGGCGGGTGTCACGCACGCGTCCAGCAGGGCCCAGTCGGCGGCGACCAGCGCGAGCCTGGTCATCCGGTCGGTCTGGGGGAGCAGCCGGCTCGGCAGGTGTTCCCGCGCGACGAACCCGGGCACCTCACCGGCCAGCCGCGCCGGGTACCCGCTCGGGTCGAACCGGGTGATCCGGCCGATGCCGCCGCGACCCGCGCGGGTCGCGGTCCAGTACTCGGTCGTGCCCAACCCGTTGGGCGCGACCACCCCGAGCCCGGTGACCACCGCTCTCGCCGTCATAGCCGCCTCCTCTCGGGCCTGGTCAGCACCATCGCGCTCTGGAAGCCGCCGAACCCGCTGCCGACGGTCAGCACCGTGTCGGTGGGCCACTCGCGTGCGGTCAACGGCACGTAGTCCAGGTCGCACTCGGGATCCGGGTTGTGCAGGTTCGCCGTCGGCGGCACCACGTCGTGCGTGATGGCCAGCGCGCACGCCGCGATCTCGATCGAGCCGATGGCGCCGAGCGAGTGCCCGACCATCGACTTGATGGAGCTGACGGGCACGAGACCGGCGTGCGCACCGAGGACCCGCTTGAACGCCGCCGTCTCGTGCCGGTCGTTCTGCTTGGTGCCGGAGCCGTGCGCGTTGATGTAGTCCACCTCGGTTGGCGCGACCTCGGCCTCCGCGAGCGCGGCGGTGATCGCCTCGGCCATCTCCGCACCGTCGGGTCGCAGCCCGGTCATGTGGAAGGCGTTGCACCGGGACGCGTAGCCGGCGATCTCCGCGTAGACGTGCGCCCGGCGCTTCCTGGCGTGCTCGTACTCCTCCAGCACGAACACCGCGGCACCCTCGCCGAGCACGAACCCGTCCCGGTCGCGGTCGAACGGGCGGGAGGCGTGCTCGGGGTCGTCGTTGTTGGGCGAGGTGGCGCGGATCGCGTCGAAGCAGGCCACCGTGA
>NZ_JBJMIE010000391.1:0-10370 GCF_045807065.1 Actinophytocola sp.
CCATCGCCCGCAGCCGCCGGCGCGGCTCGAACGAGCCGTCGACGACGCGCACGAAGGCGACCACGCCCCGGTACTGGTCGTATGACGTGTCGTAGATGAGCGCGCGGCCGGGCGCGTCGGGATCGCCGGTCGGCGGAGGCACCCGGTCGACGATCGCCTGCTGCACCGCCTCAACGCACGCGCCGGTCTTCGCCGAGACACGCAGCACCTCCGTCGGCTCGCAGCCGACGATGTGCGCGATCTCCTCCGCGTACTTGTCCGGGTCCGCCGCCGGGAGGTCGATCTTGTTGAGCACCGGGATGATCGTGAGCTCGTTCTCCATCGCGAGGTACAGGTTCGCCAGGGTCTGCGCCTCGATGCCCTGCGCGGCGTCGACGAGCAGGATCGCGCCCTCGCACGCCTCGAGCGCCCGGGACACCTCGTAGGTGAAGTCGACGTGCCCAGGGGTGTCGATCATGTGCAGCACGTGGTCCTGGCCGTCGACCTGCCACGGCAGCCGGACGTTCTGCGCCTTGATCGTGATGCCGCGTTCCCGCTCGATGTCCATCCGGTCCAGGTACTGCGCACGCATCGCCCGCCCCTCGACGACGCCGGTGAGCTGCAGCATCCGGTCGGCAAGGGTCGACTTGCCGTGGTCAATGTGCGCGATGATGCAGAAGTTCCTGATCAGCTCAGGCTTCGTGAAGGTCGTGTCGGCGAAAGTCGTCACTCGGGTTCCTCGCGTGTCTACGGGTACGACCTATCGTCCCATGACCGTTCAGCGCACCGGCAGGACCAGCGGCGTCCCGGACCGCGGGAGCGCCAGCACCTCCACCTCGCGCCGGTACACGTCGGTCAGCAACTGCCTGGTCAGCACCTCCGCCAGCGGCCCACACGCCCGCACCCGCCAGCTCCCGACCGGCCGCCCCGCCACCATCCGGATCACGTGCGGTACCACCAACCCGACGAACCCCACCCGGTGAACGCCACCGCCCGACGAGCAGCGCCACCACGAGCAGCCGCGGCCGTTCGACGTGTACGCCCAGGTGCCGCGCGGGCCCTCGCCCAGTGCGAGCAGGTCCAATCCGCCCTGCCACCGACGCCGCCTCGCGGCGGCCCGCGCTCAGCGGGTCGCCGCGAACCGGGCCACGGCACCCGACCGCTCGAAGCGGCGGACGTACAGGCCCGCGTCGGTGAGCCAGCGTCGCACGGCCCCCGCCGTCCCACCCGGCCCGAACAACCCGGCACGGCGGAACGCGGCGATCGCCAGGTCCTGCCGCCGTCCCGTGCCCCGCACGACCGTGTCGCCGATGAGCCAGCCACCCGGGCGCAGGCACCGCGCCAGCTCGCGCAGCGCCCGCTCCGGGTCCGGCAGGCAGTGCAGGCCGTTGAAGCTCACGCACACGTCGAACTCGCTGTCGGCGAAGGGCAGCCGCGTGACGTCGGCCTCGACCACCTCGATGGAGAGTCCCAGCCGGCGGGCCCGCCGGCGCGTCCGGCCCAACATCACCGGCGAGATGTCCGCCGCCACGTACCGGACGTCCTGGTCGCGGCGCAGCCCGCGCAACGCCGGCCCGCCGCCGCAGGGCACGTCGAGCACGGCCGAGCCGGCCGGCAGGACGCCGAGCGTGTGGATCGTGCGGTACAGCCCCCGCGTGTCCGTTCCCCACAGCAGCGCGCCGGCCGGCCGCGCCAGCCACTCGTGCTCGACCCCGTAGTCGTAGGCGACGGCGGACAGCCGTCCGGTGGCCCAGTTCGGCATGGGTCAACGGTAGCCAGCCGGCACCCGCCCTGCCCGCGTACCGGCTACTTCCAGCCCAGGTCCGTGAGGTCGACGACGGCGGTCGCGGTGTGCTCGTCACCGGACTTCGGTGCCACGACGACCACCTCCTCGTCCTTCGCGACCGAGTTGATCTTGTCGGAGCCGGCACGCACCTTCGTGTCGCCGTTCACCGCATAGGACGTGGTGAAGCCGTCGCTGCTCTTCACGGTCACGCCCGTGCCGCCGACCTCGGTCACCGTGCCCTTCTGCACCAGCACCGTCTGCGTGCCGCCGCCCTCCTTGGCCAGCACGACCTCGCCGTGCAGGAGGTCGTTGACGTCGGCGCCCGCTATCTGGTCGAGGCCGCCACCGAACGGGCCACCACCGCCCCAGGGACCGCCCCGGAACGGGCCGCCGCCACCCCAGGGACCATGCCAGTCGTTGTCCGGCGTCGGATCGGTCGTGGTCTGCGCGGCGGCACGCACCGGGTCGTCGTCCGAAGCGGACGCGATGCCGATCGCCCCGACGCTCGCCGCACCGACCACCGCGATCACGATTCCGGCCTGCCACAAGTGTTTCTTGGTCATGCCCCAATACTCGGCAAGCGGGCCGGGAAATACGTCGACCCCACGGGGAGACCTGGGCTACGCGCCGGGCGGTAACCCGCGCCGGCCCCGTACTCCCCCGGAAGTAGGGCGCCCACGCTGGTCACGTCGGTCGCGGTCTCAGCTGACCGCGATCGCCGCCACCCCCGCGACCACGATCACAGCCCCGGTCAGCCGGCGCGCGGGGTTGGGTTCGCCCAGCAGCAACCACGCGCCGACACCCCCGATGACGATGGACAGCTCCCGTGCGGGTGCCACCAGGCTGACCGGCGCCAGCCGCATCGCGAACAACACCAGGACGTAGGCGAGCGGCGACAGCAGGGCGACGGCCAGCACGGGAACCTTGTGCTCCCGCCAGAGTTCCCGGACCTCCGGTCGTCTCGCGAACGCGTAGGGCGCGAGCAGTGCGGTCTCGACGGCGGAGGAGCCGGTCATCAGCACGAGCGGCGGCGCGGCGAGCGCGGTGACCGCGTGCGCGTCCCACAGCGTGTAGGCCGCGATGAGCACCCCGGTGACCAGGCCGTACCCCATCCCCTTACTGCCACCGATCCCGAACCCGCCGATGACGAAGACACCGGCGATGACGGCGCCGGCCCCGATGAGCGCCATGGGTCCTGGTCGCTCGTGGAGCAGCCAGACGGCGGCCACAACGGACAGCAGCGGCCCGCTGCCCCTGGCCAGTGGGTACACGACGGACAGGTCCCCGACGCGGTAACCCCGCTGCAACAGGATGAAGTAGCCGAGGTGGAGCACCCCGCTCACGCCGAGCGCGACCCACCAGATCCCCGCCATCCCGTCACGCAGCACCGTCACGACGACGAAGGGCAGCAACCACACCACGCTGCAGGCGGCGGCGAGCCACACGAAGAGCGCGCCCCCGTGCGGCACCCGCTTGGCGAACAGGTTCCACCCCGCGTGGGCGACCGCGGCAGTGAGGACGAGCACGATCGCGACGGGGTTCATGCCTCCCACTCTGGCAGTCCGCCTCCCGGCTTTTCCCATGTGTGGGTTGCGTCCCGGCGAAGCTGCCGGTGTCGAGGCGGATTGTGGCTGGGTGCCGTCACGTTCCCCTGAGATAGCTGCCGACCTCACACGGACATCCACAGGACAGGCTCTAGCCGGCGGGGTCGGGCGGCCCGTCCAGCAACTCGTTCGCCGCGTGGAGGATCTTCTCGAGCGCGCTCTCCAGGTGTTCGCGTTCGGTCTGGGTCAGCCCCTCGGTGATCTTCTGCTCGATGAGCCGCCGCTCCTGTTCGACCGGTGCCCGCAACGCACGTCCCGCGTCGGTGAGCCACAGCCGGACCAGCCGGTTGTCCCGGTCGTCGCGGCGCCGGGTGATCAGGCCCGCGTCGACCATCCGCCCGGCCATCTTGACCACGGCGGGCGTGGTGACGTTGACGGCGGCGGCGATCTCGCCGGGCGTGGCGCCGTCCCGCGCCCACAGCACCGCCAGCAGGTGGTTCTGCCCGGGATGCAGGCCGAGCCGCCGCATGGCCGCGTCCGACACGGCCCGCACCGCCTTCGACGTCCTGCCGTACAGGTCCAGGAACTCGCCCACCGACACCTCCCTTGACGCCGCGATCATTAACCGGTTAGCGTTCTGTCGTTAACCGGTAAACGACCACTGGGAGTCATGATGCTACTTGTCACCGGCGCGACCGGGAACATCGGTCGCGAGCTGGTCGTCGCGTTGCGCGGTCGGGACGTCGAGGTCCGGATCCTGGTCCGCGATCCCGCCCGTGCCGCGGGCTCAGCCGCCGAAGTGGTCGTCGGCGACCTGTCCAGGCCGGAAACGCTGGCACCCGCGTTCGACGGTGTCGACAGGCTGTTCCTGCTCACCCAGGGCATCGGCACCAACCAGACCGCGCACGCCCTCGCCGCCGCGCGGAGCGCCGGGGTGAAGCACGTCGTGCACCTGTCGTCGTTCCACGTCACCTACGACCCGATCCCCGCCATGGGCCGCTGGCACCACGAACGCGAGGTGATGGTCCGCGCGTCCGGTATCCCCGCCACGTTCCTGCGCCCCGGCGGTTTCATGACCAACGCCCTCGACTGGCTGCCCACGATCCGCGAGGGGGGCTTCGTCCTCGACCCGACCGGCCCGGGCCGGTACGCGCCGATCGACCCGGCGGACATCGCCGACGTCGCCGCGCTGGCGCTCACCGAGGACGGTCACCAGGGCGAGGAGTACGCCCTGACCGGCGCGGAGACGTTCACCGTCGCGGAGCAGGTCCGGGTGCTCGCGGGCGCGCTCGGCCGTGAGCTGGCGGTGCGCGCGGTGGCCACGCCGGAGGAGGCCGTGCGGTTCCGCTTCCCACACGGCGCGCCGCCGGCACTGGCCGAGGCCGTCGTCGAGGGCCTGCGCATCATGCGGGCGGACACCGCCGGATTCCGCACCGACACCGTGCGGCGCCTGCTCGGTCGCGCGCCGAGGACCTTCGCCGACTGGTGCACGCGCAACGCGCACCGCTTCCGCTAGACCGGCTTCGACACCTCGGCCAGCAGCTCCGGCCCCTTGGCGACGAACCGGCGTACCGCGATGCCGCCCCACCACCAGAACAGCAGGACCCCGAGCCCGACCCCGACGGGAACGCCGAGCCACGCCACCACCGGCGCCCCCAGCAGCGACCCGACGAACACCACCGCGACGACCGGCAGCACCGCGACCGCGAGCAGCAGGGTGATCCCGATCTGCGTCAGCGCACGTGCCAGCCCGGGGCTGCCGCCACTGGCGAACGGGCTCGCCTTGCGGTCGGGCATGGCGTAGCCAGCGATCACCGACAGCAGAACGACCATGCCCGCTCCGCCGCCGAGCAGCGCCGGTACCAACCCCAGCGTCCACGGGAGCGCGCCGGGATCGGTCACCGCGGGCAGCACGATCGCGAAGAGCAACGCCAGCGGGCCGACGACCACCAGCCACGCGACCTGCCGCCCCCGCACATCGGCCACCTCGGCCCCCGGCACCACCAGCGTGTGCCACATGGCGCTGCCGTCCATGCCGTAGAGGTTGCCGGACATCAGCGCCCCGAACGCCACCACGAACAGCCCGGCGAACGGCGACGGCCGGCCGCCACCCGACAGCAGTGGACCCACCGTCGTGGCCGCCGCGACCACCAGCGTCGACAGCAGCGCCACCCGCCGCCGCACGTCCCGGGCCCACGTCCGCAGCTCCTTGTTCACCACGGCCCCCAGTGGCGTCCGGCTGCCGAACGCCCGCTGCCGCACCACGCCCGCGGTCGCCGCGACCCTGGTCGTGCCCCGCGTCAGCAGTGCGCCCCACGCGACGAGCAGCACGGCGTCCAGCGCCGCGAGGCCCGCGAGGCAGGCGACCGCGACTCCCCACGAGGAGCTGACCGCGACCGTCCCCCACCCGGACGGCGACCACCGCAGGACGGCGGAGAGCACGGGCGCGTTCCCGGCCGCGAGCGACGGCCCGAACGTGCGCACCAGCGACTGGACGAGGAACCCGGACAGGCCCACCAGTGCGATCAGCAGGTTCCCGAGGTCCCGCCCCCGCCGCGACCGCAGCGCCGCACCGAGCCCCGCCATGGTGACCCGCGACAACAGCACGACGAACACCAGCTGCAACGGCACGGCGAACAGCGCCACCACGATGTGCGCGCCGCTGGCGTGCACCAGCAACCCGCAGAAGGCGACGGCGGCGACAACGGCCGGCGCCCCGACGAACGCCGCCCCGAGCAGTCCCGCCGCGAGCTGCCGCGAGGACAACGGCAACAACGCGAAGTGCTCCGCCCGCAACGTCTCGTCCCCACCCCCGGTGAGCACGGGCGCGAACAACCACCCGACCGTCCACATGAGATAGAGCGCGGCGAGCACGTCGGCCGAGACACCGGGCCCGCCGAAGTCCGTCCCGGCCACCAACAGGGTGACCCCGACGGCAACCAACCCGAACAGAAGCCCGAACACGGTGAGCCCGGCCCGCTTCCCCCGGAACGAGTGCCGAAACACCCGCCACCGCATCCGAATCAGTACGCCGACCACAGCAACCCCCGGTCGCGTAGCCACCCCGTCAAGCCACCGCCGCGACCGGACCGCCCGCTGGCAACCAGCACCCCGCGATAATTCCGCCGAAACTTCCGCCCGTAACGTAGGGCAGCCCCCACCCCATCCCGGGGGCGGCCCCGGTCCCATTCTACCGGGCCATACCGACAAAACCGCTGGTCGGCGCCGCCTGTGGATAACTTTCGCCGTCGAGTCCGAGCGAAAGGGACTCTCGTGCGGTTCAGGACGCCAGCCACGACAGTCCCTCCCCGCCGCCGGTTCGGCCGCCCACGATGTGCACGAACGCCTCCTCCAGGCTCGTCGCGCCGCGTACCAGCTCGACCGGTCCCGCCGCGACCACCCGGCCGCGCGTGATCACCGCGACGTGCGTGCACAGCTGCTCGACCAGTGCCATCACGTGGCTGGACAGCACGACCGCGCCGCCCGAGGCCACGAACCGTTGCAGGATCGTGCGGATCGTCGACGCCGACACGGGGTCGACCGCCTCGAACGGCTCGTCGAGCACCAGCAGCCGCGGCGCGTGCAGCAGCGCCACCGCGAGCCCGATCTTCTTGCGCATGCCGGCCGAGTAGTCGATGACCAGCTTGTTCTGCGCGTCGACCAGCTCCAGCACGGTCAACAGCTCCTCGGCACGCTCGGCGACCGTCGGCGCCGGCAGTCCACGCAGCAGACCCATGTAGGTGAGCAGCTCACGTCCGGTGAGCCGCTCCGGCATCGCCATCCCGTCGGGGAGCACGCCGATCATGGCCTTCGCCCGCAGCGGGTCCGCCCACACGTCGACGTCGAAGATGCTCGCGGTTCCGCCGTCGGGCCGCAGCAGTCCGACGGCCATCGACAGCGAGGTGGTCTTGCCGGCTCCGTTGGGGCCGACGAGACCGAAGAACGAGCCGGCCGGCACCTCGAGGTCGATGTGGTCGACGGCGATGGTCGGGCCGAACCGCTTGTACAGCCGGGAGAGTCGCAGCGCGGTCATGTCCCGATGATGCCCTTCATCCGGGGATAGGACTTGACAGTTCACTAAAGTGATATCAGTTTGCTAGATGAGTGCCTCCGAGGGGAAGCCCTAATGACCACCGATCTCGCCATCGACACCCCGACCATGCCCGCGCCGCACGTCCGCGAACGCGTCGCCTTCGGCAGCTCCGGCCTGCCCGTGCTGGGCCTGGTGATACTCATCTACCTCGCCGGGATCGCGCTCATGCTGATCGGGATCCTGCGGCTGGCGCACCCGGACGGCGACCCCAGCACGCCCGGCGTCGTACTCGTGGTGATCAGCGCCCTGTTGCTCGTCGCGGGGTCGATCATCAGCGGCGGGCTGATCATGGTGGCGCCCGGTGAGGCGCGGCTGCTGCAGTTCCTCGGCCGCTACGTCGGCACCGTGCGCACCGACGGCCTGCGGTGGGTCAACCCGTTCACCTTCCGCCGGCGCATCTCGACGAGGATCCGCAACCACGAGACCGCGGTGACCAAGGTCAACGACGCGGACGGCAACCCGATCGAGATCGCGGCCGTGGTGGTCTGGCGGATCACTGACACCGCCCGCGCGATCTTCGAGGTCGACGACTACGACGCGTTCGTGAACATCCAGACCGAGACCGCGGTGCGGCACATCGCGACGAGCTACCCCTACGACGCGCACGGCATCGAGCAGCTGTCGCTGCGGGAGAACGCGTCGGAGATCACCGAGAAGCTGTCGGCCGAGATCGCGGCACGTGTCGAGGCGGCGGGCGTCGAGGTGATCGAGTCACGCATCACGCACCTGGCGTACGCGTCGGAGATCGCGGGCGCGATGCTGCGCCGCCAGCAGGCCGGCGCGGTGGTCGCGGCGCGGCAGCGGATCGTCGAGGGCGCGGTCGGCATGGTGCAGCTCGCGCTGCGGCAGCTCGCCGACCAGGACGTGGTCGACCTGGACGAGGAACGCAAGGCGACGATGGTCAGCAACCTGCTGGTCGTGCTGTGCTCGGACCGCGAGACCCAGCCCGTCGTGAACGCCGGCTCCCTGTACCACTGAGTGCCCGTGCCGGAACGCAAGAAGATCCTGCTCCGCCTCGACCCGGCGGTCCACGACGCCCTGGCCCGCTGGGCCGGGGACGAGCTGCGCAGCACGAACGCACAGATCGAGTTCCTGCTGCGCCGGGCCCTGGCGCAGGCAGGGCGGCTGCCGGACAACGCGGGCACGATGCCGAGGCGCGGGCGTCCCCCTAAGGGCTCTCCCCGAAGCGAGGACGGCGACGAGCCGGGCACTGTGGAGGCGTGAACGAATCCGACGCCACCGCACTGGCCCGTGCCGTCAAGGAGCTGTTCGAGACCGCGCAGCAGACCCTCCGCGGCGCGGCGGAGTCACCGCTCATCGACCGGATCACCAGCCACCTCGGCTGCCCGCTGACCGAGATCCCGAACGTCACGCTGCACCTGCCGAGCTTCGAGCACGTGAACCTGCAGCGCGGCGTGGACGCCTACCTGGCGCTGCACACCCCCACCGCGACCTGGTTCGGCATCGCCGGCAACAAGGGTTTCCTCACGGTGATGGACATGCTGGCCGAGGTCATGACCGGCAGTGCCTACAGCGGCACCTACCAGCTCGGCGCGGTCGACTACACGACGGCGTCGACGGGCCCGACGACGTCCACGGAGGTGGTGCAGCTGGGCCTGGTGTGCACGTCGGCGCCGGACGGCAGGCCGGTGGTGCTGGCCGTGCAGGGTGCGCGGGAGGACCACGGCGAGGAACGCTGCCACCTGCAGTTGCTCGCCGCCGACCGCGCGACGGCGGCCGAGGTCCGGAACGAGATCGAGCGGCTGATGCGCGAGCACGACGTGTTCCGCGGCCAGGTGCTGTCCTTCGGCGTGAGCGAGCACCGGCACAACCAGCTGCTGACGTTCCTGCCGCGCCCGTCGCTGCGCGCGTCGGACGTGGTGCTGCCGGACGGCGTGCTGTCCCTGATCGAGAAGCACGTGGTGCGCTCCGTGACCCAGACCGAGGCGCTGCGGACGCACGGCCAGCACCTGAAACGCGGCCTGCTCCTGTACGGGCAGCCGGGCACTGGCAAGACCCACACCGTCCGCTACCTGCTCAGCCGTCTGTCGGAGTGCACGGTGTTCGTGTTGAGCGGCATGGCGATGTTCCGCCACCTGCGCGCGACGACAGCGCTGGCGAGGCGGCTGGCGCCGTCGGTGGTCGTGGTGGAGGACGTGGACCTGATCGCCGAGGACCGCTCGCGCTCGGAGGGCAACCCGGTCCTGTTCGAGCTGCTGAACGAGATGGACGGCATCGGCTCGGAGGCGGACGTCACGTTCGTGCTGACGACCAACCGCGTCGAGGTGATGGAGGGGGCGCTGACGCAACGACCGGGCCGCATCGACCTGGCGGTGGAGGTCCCGAAGCCGGACGGGGACTGTCGAGAGCGCCTGCTCCGCCTGTACGCGGCGAGTACGCCATTGGAACTCCCGTCAGCCGATCGGGTGGTGGAGGCGACGGAGGGCGTGACGGCGTCGTTCATCAAGGAGCTGGTGCGCAGGGCCGTTCTCCGCCACATAGACGAGCCGGGCCCCTTCGACGAGACTGTGGTCCACGACGCGCTGGCCGAGCTGATGGCCGAACGCCAAACCCTGACGAGGAACATCCTGGGCGGCCGCTGACAGGGCGTCGATCACCCGCTGTTAAGCTGTGCGAGTTCGTGCCCGTGTGGCATTCCGCCCAGGAGGAAACTCGCGGCGTTCCGCGGGGCCACCCCATCGCGCGCACGACCTTCCGTGATCGACATCGAGGAGCACTTCCACGTGGCAAACATCAAGTCCCAGATCAAGCGGATCAAGACGAACGAGAAGGCGCGCCTGCGCAACAAGTCCGTCAAGTCCTCGGTGAAGACCGCGATCCGCAAGTTCCGCGAAGCAGCCGAAGCCGGCGACCGGGACAAGGCGACGGTCCTGCTGCGCGAGGCCAGCAAGAAGCTGGACAAGGCCGCCAGCAAGGGCGTGATCCACCCCAACCAGGCGGCGAACAA
>NZ_JBJMIE010000392.1:0-8499 GCF_045807065.1 Actinophytocola sp.
AGCAGCACACCGTTCACCGTGACCCGTTCGCGGAACGCGGTGCCCGCCAGCACCCAGCGTTCGACGAGCACGCGGCCACCGGCGCGGTCGGAGTACCCGCGCTGGTAGGCGATCGCGTACTCGGGATCCCGTGGCGCCGGCAGGGGATGCGGGGCCGGCACGGGACGTGGCACGGCCAGCGCCGACGCCACCTCCTCGTGCGGCGCGTCCGCGAACCCGACCACTCCCCCAGCGGCGGCCAGCGCGAGCACGAGGCCCGCGGTCCGCCTCAGCCATACCAACACACTTCGAAGACATCGCCGAGGGGGAAATGGTTGCCCCGCCACTGTTTCTGTTCGATAAAGCCCGCCGGGGCGCATCGCCGGGTGGGCGGCCGCGATCGGGGCTAGGTTGGCACCATGACCAAGGTTGCACTGCTCGGTACCGGCATCATGGGCGCTGGGATGGCCCGCAGCATGGCGCGCGCCGGGCTCGACGTCACCGTGTGGAACCGCTCCGCGGACAAGGCCCGCGCGCTCGACCTGCCGGTCGCGGAGGACCCGGCGTCGGCCGTCCGGGACGCGGACGTCGTGGTGACGATGCTGTTCGACTTCGAGTCCGTCTGCCACGTGATGACCGAGGCACTGCCCGCGGTCCGGCCGGACGCGGTGTGGTTGCAGACGAGCACGATCGGCCTGGCCGAGACCGGTGGGCTGGCCGAGCTGGCCGCCAAGCACGGTGTGTCCTTCGTGGACGCTCCCGTGCTCGGCACCCGGCAGCCGGCCGAGAACGGGCAGCTGACCGTCCTCGCCGCCGGTGAGCGGGACGAGCGGCTCGAGCCCGTGCTGGACGCGATCAGCGCCAAGGTCGTGTGGGTCGGCGACCGCCCGGGCGACGGGCACCGGCTGAAGCTCGTGATGAACGCGTGGGTCCTCACGCTCACGGCGGGCACCGCGCAGAGCGTGGCCCTCGCGGAGGGGCTGGGCCTCGACCCCCGGCAGTTCCTGGAGCTGATCGCGGGCGGCCCGCTCGACAGCGGGTACGCGCAGCTCAAGGGCAAGGCCATGCTGTCGGGTGAGTTCGCGCCCGCGTTCGCACTGGGCGGCGCGGCCAAGGACGCCGGCCTGATCCGCGAGGCCGCCGACGAGGTGGGAGTCGCCTCCGACCTCGCCGCGGCCCTGGAGCGGCTGTTCGGCACCGCCGGCGACCAGGACGACGACATGGCCGCCGTCATCCGCGCCCTGCGCGGGAACCGGACGTAGGCGCTGAGGACCCGCTGCCGCCCTGGTTGGCGGGGTGACACGGCCGCCGTCGCCCGCGCCCTGCGCGGAAAGCAGACCTGACACCCGAAACCGCTGCCAACCCCCGCCACCGAGGTGACACGACCGCCAGCCGCCCGGCCCTGCGCGGAAACCAGACCTGACACCCGAATCCGCTGCCCAACCCCCGCCGCCGGGGTGACATGGCCGCCGTCGTCCATGCGCTGCGGGAACCGGACGTAGGCGCTGAGGACCCGCTGCCAGCCCTGGCCGGCGGGATAGGAGCAACCGGTGACCGGGCGGTGGCCAACCCGAGCCGGTCGCCGGACAGCCGCGTGCACGGGCCTGCGCGGGAGAGCCGCGGCTGGAGCGAGCGTCGAGCCGGGGCAGCTGCGGCGAGCTGGCGCAGCCAGCACCAGCGGTTCCTCGCGCCCTACCCGGCGCGGCGCACCGGTGCCGTGAGGTCGTCGGGCCGGGTGCTGGGTGGGACGACGGTGAGCCGCCGGTGCCGGGTGGTGGTGATGACCGTGGCGATGAGGGTGGCGGCCACGAGTGTGAGGCCGCCGGCCAGTGCGAGGCTCACGTGCAGGCCGGTCGTGAAGGCGGCCGGGTCGTCGCCGCCGGACAGGTGGGCGTTCACGATCGCGCCGAGGGCGGCGATGCCCAGGGCCGTGCCGGTCTGCCGGGCGGCGTTGACGATCGCGGCGGCGGTACCGGACCGCTCGCGCCCGACCGCGGTGACGCCGGCCGAGTTGGTGGTCGTGATCGCGAAACCCATGCCGACGCCGAGGACCGCGAACAGCGAGCCGATCACCGGGTACGCCGTGCCGCGGGTGACGACCAGCAGCGCCAGGAGCCCGGCGCCGATCATGGTGTAGCCGGCGAACATGAGCCGGGGGCCGCCGATGCGGCCGCCGAGCACCGAGCCGGCCGCGATGCCGAGCGAGTACGGCAGGAACTCCACGCCCGTCACGGCCGCGGACGCGCCCTGGACCTGTTGGAGGAACAGCGAAAGGAGGTAGAAGCTGCCGTACGCGCCGAACCCGAGCACGAACGACGAGAACGTCACCACCGCGAACCGCGGCCGTGCGAACAACGCGCCGGGCAGCATGGGCCGCGCGGCCCTCCTCTCCACCACGACGAAGATCGCGAGCAACGCGGCGGCGACCGCGAGGAGGGTGCGGATCAGGACCGAATCCCAGCCGCGGTGGCCGGCCTCCAGCACCGCGTACGTCAGCGCCGCGAGCCAGCCGACGGCGAGCACCTGCCCGGCCGGGTCGGCGCCGGCGTGCGCGGGGTCGGCGCTCTCGGCGATCCCCCGCCAGCCGGCGACGATCGCGACCACGCCGAGCGGCAGGTTGACGAGGAAGATCGCGGGCCAGCCGAACACGTCGGTCAGCACCCCGCCGACGAGCGGCCCGACGACCACCGCGAGCGCGACGCAGGCACCCCAGAGCCCGATCATCCGCGCCTGCTGCCGCTTCTCCGGAAATCCCTGCACGAGAAGGGAGAGCGCCCCCGGCGCGACCGCGGCGGCGCCGACTCCCTGCACGATCCGGCCGACGACCAACGCGGCGGTGACGGGTGCGAGTGCGCACACGAGCGAGCCGGCGGTGAAGACCGCGAGGCCGCCGAGGTAGAGGCGCTTGCGGCCGTAGCGGTCGGCGAGCGAGCCGCCGGACAGGATCAGCGCGGACAGGCAGAGGGTGTAGCTGTCGACGACCCACTGGACCGTGCTGAAGTCGGCCCCGAGGTCGACCCGCATGTCCGGCAGGGCGACGTTGACCACGCTCACGTCGAGCAGCGACATGAACGTGCCGAGGAAGATCGCGAGCACCACGCCTCCACGGCACCACGCTCCACTCGAGATGGGCTCGAGGCCGGAGCGGGAAGTGCGCCGCCGGGTCCAGCTCCGCCATCCACACGAAACCGGCGCGCGCCTCATCCGGACGCTCACATCGCGCCACCACTTGACTACCGCGCGAATTTGGTCTAAACCAGATATTGTGGTCTAGACCACGCATCTCCGGTTGGCCCCTGCTCCCCGGGAGATCCGCATGAGTCTGAAACGAAAACTGATCATGTTCGCGTCCGCCGCCGTCATCGCGCCCCTCGGGCTGGTGGTGCTGCCCGCGGCGACGGCGAGTGCCCACGGCTACATCCTCACCCCGCCGAGCCGGCAGGCGCAGTGCGCGCAGCACACGGTGTCCTGCGGCGACATCCAGTGGGAGCCGCAGAGCGTCGAAGGTCCCAAGGGCCTGCGCAGCTGCAACGGCGGCGTGGCCCGGTTCGCCGACCTGACCGATGACACCAAACCGTGGAAGGTGACGTCCGTCGGCAGGACGGTCAACTTCACGTGGACCTTCACCGCCCGGCACGCGACCGACACCTTCCAGTACTTCATCGGCAACACGATGCTCGCCGAGTTCAAGCTCAACAACCAGCCGCCGCCGGCCACGCTCACGCACACCGTGAACCTCGGCAACGCGAGCGGCCGGGTCAAGCTGCTGGCCGTGTGGAACGTCGGCGACACGACCAACGCGTTCTACTCGTGCGTGGACCTCCAGGTCGGCGGTTCGCCGGCCACGCCGAGTCCGACCCCGGCCCCGCAACCGCAGCCGGCGAGCGGCACGTGGGCGGCCGGCACGAGCTACGCGGCCGGGTCCGTGGTCACCTACAACGGCACGACCTACCGGGCACTGCAGAACCACACCGCGCTGCCGGGTTGGGAGCCGCCGAGTACCCCTGCGCTCTGGCAGGCCGTCTGATCACTCGGTAGCGCTTGCCGGCCGGCGCGGGTCCGCTCCGCGCCGGCCGGCATCCCCTTGGGAGGCCGGTCGCGATGTTCGCTCCGCAAGCTCCGCTCAGAATGAGGCTCCTCCTGTTGGCCGTCCTCTTCCTCGTCGCCGGCTGCGGGGTCGGGTTCACCGAGACCACGGGCGCGTCGGCGTCCGCGCCGCCGCCGGACGGCACGTACAACGACACCGACGTGATGTTCCTGCAGATGGCCGTTCCGCAGCACGAACAGGGCACCGAGATGGCCCGGCTCGCTGAGAAACGCGCCTCCCGCAAGGAGATCCGGGACCTGGCGAAGGCGATCCGGCTGACGCAGGAGGACGAGGTCCGGCAGATGAAGCGCTGGCTGACCCGCTGGCACCAGCCGATCGCGCCCGACCTCGACCCCGCGGCGCACGCCGGGCACGGCGGCATGCACGGCACCGATCCGGCCGTGCTGGAGGTGTTGCGGGACACGCCACCGGGGCCGGAGTTCGACAGCCGGTTCCTGAACCTGCTGACCGGTCACCAGCACGGCGCGGTCGAGCTGGCGCGCATGGAGGAGAAGGACGGGTACAACGAGGACGCGCGGGCGCTCGCGGGCCGGATCGTCGCCTCCCGCACGGCGGAGATCCAGCAGCTGGCGTCGTACCTCTGACCGGATATGGCCGGACCGGCACGCGTGTCCCGGGAGATCCTTTCCGCACCGACTCAGGAGAGGAAATCACGTGCTCGCAAAGGTTTTCCCCATCCCGCTCAAGGCAGGCAAGCAGGCGGCGGCCGAGGCGCTCGTCCACCAGTTCGCACCGAAGGGCCCCGGCCAGGAGGACGGGACGCTGTCGTTCCGCGTCTACCGGGACCCGGCGCGGCCGGACTACCTGCTGTTCGTCGAGCACTTCGCCGACCAGGCGGCGTACGACGCGCACACCGGCTCCGCGGTGTACAAGGAGCTGATCGCGGGTCAGTTCGCCGGCCTGGTCGAGGAGTTCGTGGAGATCGACCACGAGCTGGTCGTCAGCCTCTGAGGTCTGCCAGCAGGAGGTGAACCGTGGCGAGCGCTCGCCACGGTCGCCACCGCTGCGGGTCCGCGCCCCGCACCGCGTGGCGGACGGCCGGGTCGGTGTCCGGGAAGGCGTCCCGCACCCCGAGCCGCAGCGCGATGTACTGCTGGGCCGCGGCGTCGATCCCGCGCGGCTCCTCGCCGGCGGCCATGACCTTCGCCAGCTCGGCAACCGGTTCGTCGGTCTCGGCGAGCAGCTCGGCGGACGGGAAGACGTGCGTGAGCCCGTGGTCGAGGCCGGGCACGGGTACGCCGTACCGCCGCGCCAGCGCACCCGCCTCGGCCGGCCCTTCGGTCATCGCGACCGCGACTTCGAACGGCGTCCACACCCCCGGCACCCGCACCCCGGGCCGCCGCTCGACGAGCGGCCCCAGCACCGGATCCTTCGCCAGCTCGGCGCGGCCGACGACCGGGTCGATGTCGACGCCGACGAGCCGCGCGGCCCTGGCCACCACGTGAATGACGCCCTCCCAGTACGGCAGGTGCGCCCGCACCAGGAGGTGGTCCGCGCCGCCCGGACCGATCTCGAGCAGGCCGGGCTCGCCGTCGAGCATGATCGTGCGCCGGTACCTGCCGTCCACGACGGACTCGACACCGGGGATCGCCGTGCGTGCGAGGAGTTGGGCCATCGCGTCCCAGTCGTACGGCGCGGTGAACGGCAGCCGCAGCACGAGCCCGCCGTCGGCGACGAGCCGGTCGGCCCGGCGGCGCCGGGCGCGCAGTTCCTTGGGCGAGGCCCGGAAGATGTCCCGCATGGCCCGGTTGAACTGCCGCAGGCTCCCGAACCCGGAGGCGAACGCGACATCGGCGACGGCCAGGTCGGTGTCGTCGAGCATCCGGCGGGCGAAGTGCGCGCGGCGGGAGCGGGCGAACTGGTCGGGGGTGACGCCGAGGTACTCGTGGAACATGCGGCGCAGGTGCCGGGCCGACACCCCCAGGCGCCGCCCGAGCAACACCTCGTTCCCGTCGTCCAAGACCCCGGCGATGATCAGCTGCACGGCACGGCAGACGATCTCGGGTGCCTCGTCCGGGACAGTGCCCGCGACCCGGTAGGGCCGGCAACGCAGGCAGGCCCGGTACCCGGCGGCCTCGGCGGCGGCCGGCTGCTCGAAGGTCGAGACGTTCTCCGCCCGCGGCTTGGCGCCACAACCGGGGCGGCAGTAGATGCCGGTGGTACGAACCGCGGAGTAGGTGGTCACGCCTCAACACTCCCCCGGAAGGGACCGTCCGGCTAGCCGTATTCGGACCTCATCGGCGCGAGTCCCGCGTTCGGCACCCGCGAGTCGTGCCGCGGCGTCACTCGCCGAAGTTGCTGGCCGCCAGGTCCTGGAAGGTGCGGATGGCCTCGCCGGCCTGCGGGCCGGCCGCGGTGATCCGCACCTGGTCGCCGCCCCGCGCGCCGAGGGCCATGAGGGCGAGGACACTGCGCCCGTCGGCCGACGCGTCCTTGAAGTGGATGGTCACCGCCGCGTCGAGGCCGGTCATGGCGCGGGCCACGACGGCGGCCGGGCGGGCGTGGAGGCCGATCCCGTTGGTGAGGGTGACCACGGCCTCGGCGGGTGCCGGCGGCTTCCCCACGGCGACGCTCATGCCCCCGGCGACGTCGACGCCCGCGGGGATCGCACCGATGGCCGGCTCCGGCGCGCCGACCACGTCGGGCACGGCGTTGATGTCGGGCACCGCGGTGATGTCCGGTACGACGGTCAGTTCGGGTGCCAGGTCGGGTGCGGTGGCGCCGGGCACGCCCGCGGCGTCCTCGGCGGCGTGGGCGACCTCGGTGACGTCCGCACCGCCCTGGGCGGAGACGGCCGCGGCCACGGCGCCCTCGACCAGCGGCGCGTCGGCGAGCCGGGCGTTGTCGGCCGCCTCGACGGCCATCTCCGCGACCATGCGGGCGCTGCCCAGGTCGTACAGCACGACGACCCCGGCACCCGCGTCGGCCCGCTCGACGGCGGCGGTCACCGCGTCGAAGTCCGTGCCGATCCCGCCCTCGGCCGTGCCCCCGGCGGGCACGACCGTGACGTCCGGCGCCATCTGCGCCGCCACCTCGACCACCCCCGCCGCGAGTCCCGCGCTGTGCGACACCACGACCAACCCGACCCGGCGCACGCCGCTCACGGCCTCCCCTCACAGACTCGCGGACGCACGCGTCCGAGCTGTGTTCCGCACGCTCCGCTCACCGCGCGGCCACCTCCGCGAACGCCCGCAGCATCAGGGCGGTCGAGCGGGCCCCCGGGTCGAGGTGCCCGGCGCTCCGCTCGCCCAGGTACGAGGCGCGCCCCTTGCGGGCCACGAGTGGGACGGTGGTCCGGGCGCCCTCCTCGGCGGCGTCAGCCGCCGACGCGAGCACCTGGGCCACCGACTCGCCACCGGCGGCGGCCCGCACGGCCGGGTCCAGGGCGTCGACCATGGTCTTGTCACCCAGCTCGGCCTTCCCCCTGGCGACCACGCCGCCCAGCGCGGCGGTCAGTGCCTCGACCACCTCCGCCGGGCCCAGCTCCGCCTTGTCCTTCACCACGGCCGACGCGCGGAGGAACGCCGTGCCGTACAGGGGGCCGGCCGCGCCGCCGACCTTCGAGATCAGCGTGCTCGCGACCGTCTTCAGCACGGCGCTCGGGCTGTCCGGGGTGGACTGCTCGAACGCGGCCAGCACGGCCCTGAACCCGCGGTCCAGGTTCTCGCCGTGGTCGCCGTCGCCGATGGCGCGGTCCAGCTGGATCAGCTCGACGCGGTGCTCGGCGACGGTGCCGGCGGCGGCGCGGATGGCGGCGATCACGTCCGCCGCGGTGCAGCCCACGTCAGCGACCCCACCGCAGCGCGGCGGTCCGCACCGGGGCGTCCCACAGCTCCAGCAGCTCGTCGTCGAGTTTCAACAGCGTAAGGCTCATGCCCTGCATCTCCAGGCTCGTGACGTACGGGCCGACCAGCCGGCGCTCGACCACGATCCCACGGTCGGCGAGCAGGCGCTCGACGATGCCGTGGGCGAGGTACAGCTCCAGCAGCGGCGTGCCGCCCATCGAGTTGGTGAACAGCAGGACGCGGTCGCCCTCGGCGAACGGCAGGTCCTCGACGATCGGCTCGAGCAGGCGGGTGACGATGCCGTCGGCGTTCTCGACCGGCACGCGGGCCCGCCCGGGCTCGCCGTGGATGCCGATGCCGACCTCCATCTCGTCCTCGGACAGGTCGAAGCTGGGCTCGCCGACGTGCGGGACGGTCGGCGCGGTCAGCGCCATACCCATCGACCGGACGCCGCCGACGACCCGCTGCGCGATCGCGTACACGGCGTCGAGGTCGTCACCGCGCTCGGCCGCCGCGCCGGTGATCTTCTCCAGCGGCACGGTGCCGCCGACGCCGCGGCGCCCGGCCGTGTAGGTCGAGTCCTTCACGGCCACGTCGTCGTCGATGACGATCGTGCGGACCTCGGTG
>NZ_JBJMIE010000393.1:0-6140 GCF_045807065.1 Actinophytocola sp.
ACACCACCGTCTGCCGCTGCGAGGAGGTGGCGGTGCGGGAGGTCCGCAAGGCCGTCACCGACCTCGGCGCCACCGACCCCCGCACGGTCAAGCTGCTCACCAGGACGGGAATGGGGCTCTGCCAGGGGAGGGTGTGCGGCTACGCGACGGCCTGCCTGACCGGCCCCGTCACCGCCGACGGCCTGCGCGGCATGGCCTCCCGGCCCATCGCCCAACCGGTCACCCTCGGAAGTCTCGCCCAAGTGGAGGAACCATGACCAAGCCGTGGCACGGAGTTCTCGTGGCGACCGCGCTGCCCTTCGGCGACGGGCTGGCCGTCGACCACGACCGGTACGCCGAGCACGTCGCCTGGCTGGCCGCGAGCGGGTGCGACGGCGTCGCCTGCAACGGCTCGCTCGGCGAGTACCAGACCCTCACCCCCGAGGAGCGGGCCCGTGTCGTGACCACGGCCATCCAGGCCGCGCCCGAGGGCTTCACCGTCATGCCCGGCGTCGCCGCGTACGGCGCCGCCGAGGCCCGCCGCTGGGCCGAGCACGCGGCCGAGGCCGGCGCCGAGGTCGTCATGTTGTTGCCGCCCAACGCCTACCGCGCGGACGAGCGGGCCGTCCTCGCGCACTACCGCGAGGTCGCCAGGGCGGGCCTGCCCGTCGTCGCCTACAACAACCCCATCGACACCAAGGTCGACCTCACGCCGGAGCTGCTCGCCCAGCTCTTCGGCGAAGGGCTGATCGTCGGGGTCAAGGAGTTCACCGGCGACGTCCGCAGGCCCTACCGCATCGCCGAGCTGGCACCGGGCCTGGACGTGCTGTGCGGCGCCGACGACGTGGCGCTGGAACTGGCCGTCACGGGGGCGCCGGGCTGGATCGCCGGGTTCCCCAACGCGTTGCCCACGTCCACCGTGGAGCTGTGGCGGGCCGCGTCCGCCGGTGACCTGGCCACGGCGCTGCCGCTGTACCGGACGCTGCACCCGTTGCTGCGCTGGGACTCCCGCACCGAGTTCGTGCAGGCCATCAAGCTCAGCATGGACATCGCCGGCCGCCACGGCGGCCCGTGCCGACAACCGCGGGTCCCGCTCACCCCCGAACACGAGGCGGCCGTGCGGAAGGCCACCGAGCACGCGCTCGCGGAAGGGCTGGCGTAGGCCGTGCGGGCGAAACGCGTCTTCCACGCCGTCGACTCCCACACCGAGGGCATGCCGACCCGCGTGATCACCGGCGGCATCGGCGTCATCCCCGGCGCCACCATGGCCGAGCGGCGGCTGCACTTCATCACCCACCTCGACCACATCCGCCGCCTGCTGATGAACGAGCCCCGCGGCCACTCCGCGATGAGCGGCGCGATCCTCCAGCCGCCCACGAGCCCCGACGCCGACTGGGGCGTCGTGTACATCGAGGTGTCCGGCTGCCTGCCGATGTGCGGGCACGGCACGATCGGCGTGGCGACCGTGCTCGTCGAGACCGGCATGGTCGAGGTCACCGAGCCGGTCACCACCATCCGGCTGGACACCCCGGCCGGCCTGGTCGTGGCCCAGGTCGCCGTCGTGGCAGGGGTGGCGCGCTCGGTCACCATCCAGAACGTGCCGTCGTTCACCGTCGGGCTCGACCAGACCGTCGACGTGGCCGGGTTCGGCGAGGTCCGCTACGACATGGCGTTCGGCGGGAACTTCTACGCCATCCTCGACCTCGACCAGCTCGGCCTGCCGTTCGACCGCGCCGAGGGCGGGCGGCTGCTGGCCGCCGGACTGTCCATCATGGACGCGGTCAACAAGCAGAACCGGCCCGTGCACCCGGAACAGCCGCAGATCGCGGGCTGCCACCACGTGCACCTGACCGCCCCCGGTTCGACCGCACGGCACTCCCGGCACGCCATGGCCATCCACCCGGGCTGGTTCGACCGGTCGCCGTGCGGCACCGGCACCAGCGCGCGGATGGCGCAGCTGCACACCCGCGGCGAGCTGCCGCTGCACACCGACTTCCACAACGAGTCGTTCATCGGCACGCACTTCACCGGCCGGCTGATCGAGGAGACGACGGTCGCCGGGTTGCCGGCGGTGGTGCCGACGATCACCGGCCGCGCCTGGCTCACCGGCACCGCGCAGTACTTCCTCGACCCGGACGACCCGTTCCCCGAGGGGTTCGAGCTGTGATCCGGCTGCCGGACGAGCGGTCGGCGGTGGCCGCGCTCCGCACGGCGCTGCGTGACGGGCTGGACCCGGAGGACGACTGGGCGCGCTCACGTGTCCCGATGACGCACGGCGAACTGCTGCTGATGCCGGCGGAGTGGGGCGGGTACGCCGGGATGAAGGTGGCCTCGGTGGCCCCGGACAACCCCGCGCGGGGGCTGCCCCGCATCCAGGGCACGTACCTGCTGCTGGACGCCGAGACGCTGAGCACCCTGGCCGTGTTGGACGGCGCGGAGCTCACCACCCTGCGGACCGCGGCGGTGTCCGCGCTCGCCGTCGACGTGCTCGCGAGGCCCGCCGCGTCCCGCGTGGTGGTCTTCGGCACCGGGCCGCAGGCCCGCGCGCACATCGCCGCGCTGCGTGCGATCCGGCCGGTCGACGACGTGGCGGTCGTCGGCCGGACCCCGCAGCGCGCGCTGGCCTTCGCGTCCTCGACGGGCGCCCGGGCCGGCGCGGTGGACGACGTCGCCGACGTGGACGTGGTCGTGTGCGCGACCACGGCCCGCGAACCGCTGTTCGACGGCGCCCTGCTGGCCCCGCACGCGACGGTCGTGGCCGTCGGCTCCCACGAGCCGGGTGCCCGGGAGGTCGACGACACCACGGTCCGCCGCGCGACGGTCGTGGTGGAGGCGCGCTCGGCGGCGTTGCGGGAGGCCGGCGACCTCACCCAACCGCTCGCGGCCGGCCTGCTCGACGCGGACACGTTGGTCGACCTCGCCGGCCTGATCCGTGGCGTGGTGGCGGTCGACGACGACCGGCCGAGGCTGTTCAAGAGTGTCGGGATGGCGTGGGAGGATCTGGTGATCGCCGCCAGCGGCTGGGAGAGAAGGTCATGACGGGGGAGCTGACGCTGCCGGCGCTGGGCGCGCGGCGGAACCTGCGTGAGGAGATCACGCAGACCCTGCGCGCGGCGGTGATCTCCGGACAGCTGCGGCCGGGGGTGGTGTACTCGGCACCCAGCCTGGCCACCCAGTTCGGCGTGTCCGCGACGCCGGTGCGGGAGGCCGTGCTCGACCTGGCCAACGAGGGCCTCGTGGAGATCGTGCGCAACAAGGGTTTCCGCGTCACCGGGCTGTCCGAGAAGGACCTCGACGAGCTGAGCGAGCTGCGGGCGCTGGTCGAGGTCCCGACCGTGCGGCGGATCGCCGAGGCCGGCGTGCCGCGGCCGGTCATCGAGGAGCTGCGGCCGCTCGCCGCGGAGATCGAGGCGGCGGCCGCCCGCGGCGACCTCATCGCCCACGTCACGGCCGACATGGAGTTCCACCTGACGCTCCTGGCGCTGGCCGGCAACCAGCACCTGGTGGAGACGGTCCGCTCACTGCGGGCGCGCTCCCGCGTCTACGGCCTGCGTTCGCTCGCCGACCGCGACGCGCTGGTCCCGTCGGCACACGAGCACGCCGAGCTGCTGGACCTCCTGGCCGCCGGGGACGCGGACGGCGCCGAGGACCTGATGCGCCGCCACATCGGCCACGTGCGGGGCATCTGGGCCTCGTAGTGACCTTCGCAGTGGCCGAGGTCGCCGTTCTGGTCGGGCTGCAGGCGTCCGGCAAGACCACGTTCTGCCACCGGGTGCTGGCCACCCACGAGCACGTCAGCAAGGACGCGTGGCCGAACGCGAAGCGCCGGCAGGCCCGCCAGCTGCGCCTGATCCACGAGGCGCTCGCGGCCGGGCGTGACGTCGTGGTGGACAACACCAACCCGTCGGCGCAGGAGTGGCAGCCGCTCATCGCGGCCGCGCGAGCGCACGGCGCGCGGGTGGTCGCCTACTGGTTCCCGCCGGACGTGGCGCTGTCCCGGTCCCGCAACGCCCTGCGCGAGGGGCGAACCCGCGTCCCGGACGTGGGCTTCCACGCCACGCTGAAGCGCCTGCGGCAACCGACCCTGGCGGACGGCTTCGACGCCGTGTTCACCGTGCGCCCCGACGGCCGCGGCGGTTTCGACGTCCGCCCACTGGAACAGAATCCACCATGACGGCCGAACGCCATCCTGCTGATGCGCCCCGGCCTGGGCCGCGTCGGGTCGGCGCCGCGGCGGACCCACTGGTCCTGGCGACCCCTTCGGTCCCGGCCCCGCTGTGGGGCGAGGACCGCACGGTGAGCCAGGCCGGCGTGCCCCTGCCCTGACGGACTCGCCAGCGGCGGGTCCGTCAGGGCAGGGAGGCCGGTCAGGCGGCGGCCGGGACCAGCATCGGCCTGGCGGCCGGCCTGGCTGCCGGGGTGGCGCACAACGCGGCGATCAACACGTTGTTGACCGCGGTCGTGAGGCGGGTGGCCACGGCCGGGTCGTCGACGTCCGCGGCGCCCAGCGTGATCGACATCTCCAGTCGGGTGCCGCGGTCCGGGGTGGACAGCATGAACGACTGGTACCCGTGGACGCTGCCCGTGTGACCGTAGTAGGTCCCGCCGCAGCTCGGGCCGGCCTCGACCAGCTGCAGGCCGAGGCCGTACGGCGCGTACTGCGACGGCGTCTCCATCAC
Source organism: Actinophytocola sp. (assembly GCF_045807065.1). Lineage (GTDB taxonomy): Bacteria > Actinomycetota > Actinomycetes > Mycobacteriales > Pseudonocardiaceae > Actinophytocola. Next base: position 4,659 of record NZ_JBJMIE010000393.1, read on the forward strand.
GCCCAGCAGGTCGGCGGGCAGCAGCCGGCCCGCCAGCAGGGCCGAGACGAACCGGTCCAGGTCACGGGTCGTGGAGATGATCTCTCCGGCCGAGCTGGCCCACGTCGGGCTCAGCCGCGTCACGTCGGCGACCTTCAGCTCGCCGTTCTCCCGGTAGGTGTAGTACCCGTGCGCGTGCGGGCCCGGGATGTCGGTCCGCGTGCCGGGCAGGTAGGTCCCCCGCAGGCCGAGCGGAGCGAGGATCCGCTTGTGCACCTGGAACGCCCACGGCGTGCCGGTGACCCGCTCGATCAGCTGCCCGGCGACGACGTAGTTGGTGTTGGAGTACGACCAGCTCGTCCCCGGCGCGAACCGGGCCGGCTTGGACAGCGCGACCTCGATCAGCTCGTGCGGCGTGTACCGGTGGAACCGGTCCCGCACGAACTCCGCACCGTAGAGGGGGATCCCCGGCTCGAGCGTGCCGTCCGGCCTCGGCTCGCCCGTGTAGTTGAACAGCCCGCTGGTGTGCTGCAGGATCATGCGCACCGTGATCCGCGGGTCGAAGCCGTACTCGGGCAGGTACTGCGCGATCGGGGCGTCCAGCCCCACCCTGCCCTCGTGCACCAGCTGCAGCACCACGGTCGACACGAACGTCTTCGTGATGCTGCCGACCCGGAACCGCCCGTCGGTCGGCACCGGGCCGCCCCCGGACAGCTCCCGCACCCCCGCCGAGCCGGTCCAGTTCCCCTGCTCGTCGTGGATGCGCACCTGCACCCCGGCCACCCCCGCGTCGGCCAACGCCGCCAACGCCTGCTGAACACCGTCGCGGCCCGGTGTGCTCGCGCCGGCCGTCCCGCTCGTCAACCCGACGGCCAGCGCCGCCGCCAGCAGGACGCCGCCGAGCCTCCGTCTTGCCCCCATCGTCGAATCCCTTCTCATCGTGTTCCCCCGGTGATGTCTGCCGGGCACCAGGCGATTCTCGTCCGCCCGGACCACGAACACATCCCCGGCGAGAACGACCCGGGGTAGTCCGCGCGGATGACGGACCACCCCGGGCGGGGGTTCACCAGAGGCCCGGAAGCAGGCGTTTGGTGCGCGCGCGGTAGGACTCGTACGGCGGCCCGAGCACCTCGACCAGGACGCGTTCCTCCACGGAAATCCGCCAGGCGAGGGCGAGAACGGGCAGCACGAGCGTCAGCACCAGTGAGATCCAGTTGTCCCAGGCGAGGCCGGATCCGACCGCGAGCAGCAACAGGCCGGTGTAGGAGGGGTGGCGCACCCACCGGTACGGGCCGTGCCGCGTGACCTGCTGCCCGGCGTCGACCTCCACGGTCGTGCGGAAGGCGCGACCCAGCACGAGGATGGCCCACAGCCGGAGCAGAAGACCCAGCCACATGGTCACCACGCCGGCGATCAGGTAGCCCTCGGCGTCCCGCGGTCCGGGTAGGCGCAGTCCGTCTTCCGGGTGGAACGCGGTCGCCACCACCTCCGCCCCGACGACGG
>NZ_JBJMIE010000394.1:0-18603 GCF_045807065.1 Actinophytocola sp.
AGCACCCGCGGGCTGCGGGCGCTGGTGCGGTGCGTGCAGGTCTACGCGGCCGCGCAGGGCCGGCACTTCGTGGTGCCCGGCGACGTGCAGCGCCTCGTCGGTCCCGTGCTCGCGCACCGGCTCGTGCTCACCAGGGAGGCGCTGCTGGCCGGCACCACCACCGAGGACGTGGTCACCGACGTCGTCGACCGCGTGCCGGTGCCGCGGCCGCAGGGTCGGTGAGCGGAGCGTGTGGAGCGAACAATCAGGCACCGTGGCGCCGGGCGGCGGCGTGCGCCTCACCGCACGCGGGGTGAGCGCGCTGGTGCTCGGGCTGCTGCTGGTCGCGCTCGGCATCTGGTGGCGGTACCCGGGCGTGCTCGGGTTCGGCGCCGCGCTCGTGCTCCTCGTCGCGGCGGCGGTGGGGTCGGTGCTGCTGCCGGCGCCGGTGCGTGCCGAGCGGACGGTGCGGCCGCCGACCGTGCGCCGGCTCGGCGCGTGCACCGGGACGCTGGCCCTGACCAGCACGAGCCGCCGGCTGACGGTGCGACTCGACGCCGTGGACCTCATCGGCGGCACGCCGATCGGGATCGCGGTGCCACCCCTGCGCGCCGGTGCGCAGACCACTGTGGACTACCCGATCCCGACCACTCGGCGCGGGCTGCTGCCGGTCGGGCCGGTCGAGCTGCGCCGGCCGGGGCTCGCCGGGCTCGCCGCGGCGCGGCTGTCACTCGGCGATGTCACCGAGGTGCGGGTCGTGCCCCGGGTGCTGCCGGTGCGGGGCCTGCCGTCCGGGGCCCGGCGTGGCCACGTCGGCGCCGACGAGCGGGTGGAACGCGGCGGGACGGATCTGGTGGGACTGCGGGAGTACGTGCCGGGGGACGACCTGCGCCGGCTGCACTGGGCGACCAGCGCGCGCACGGGGGTGCTGATGGTGCGGGAGGACGCGGACCCGGCACGCCCGCACCTGGCCGTGCTGCTGGACGACCGGGCGGGCAGCCATCCGGACGCGGACGGCTTCGAGGACGCCGTGGAGACGGCCGCGTCGCTGGTGGCCGCGGCGGTGGCCGGCGGGCACCCGGTGCGGTTGATGTCGGCGTCCGGGGGCGTGGACATCGAGGTGCCGGCCGGGGTGGGGGAGGACGACACCACGCTGAGGGCGCTGGCCGGGATCCAAACGGTGTCCGATGTGGACACCGCGTTGTCGGTGCCGGTCCGCGACCTCGACGTGGTGGCCGTGGTGTCCGGGGCGGGGGCGGAGCGGGCCGCGTTGCTGCTGGAGGCCGGGCGTGCCTCGGTCGGCGTGGTCATGGTCGTCGACCCCACCGCCGACCGGCCCTCGGCGCATGCCGTCGGGGGCGCGCTGGTCCTCGCCGGGGCGCGGGTCGAGGACCTGGTTTCGTTGTGGGACACGGTGGTCGCATGACCGGGCGGGTGAGCGGATCGTCGTTGCCGGTGTTCGTGTGGCCGATCGCCGTGCTCGTCGTGGGGTGCTGGCAGCTCGCGGCCGGCTGGGCATCGCCGGTGGCGGCGGGCGTGTTCGCCGCGGCCGTGCTCGCGACGTACGGCGTGGTCCTCGGGGCGCGGGCCGCCCGGGTGCCGGCGAGTTTCGCCGTGCTCGCGGTGCTGACCGCCGCGGTCGTCGGCGCCTACTACGCCGCGCCCGCCGCCGAGCCCGTGCGGGCGGTGATCGACTCGGTGCCGCGGCTGCTGACCGCGCCGCGGCCGGCGCCGGTCACCGCGGACCTGCTCGTGCCGGGTGTGCTGCTGGTCGTGGTCGTGTCGCTGGTGAGCGCGCTTTCCGTGCGGGCGAGGGCGCTGGTGGTGCCGGCGGTCGGCGGTGCCGTGCTGTACGTCGCGGCGGCGCTGCTGACGGCCGGACAGGCGGACCCGCGCGGGTTCGGCGCACTGGTACTGCTCGCGGTGACCGGGCTCGGCTGGGTGCTGGTCGACCGCGGCCGGCGACGTGCACCCGTTGTGCCGCAGGCGGTCCTCGTCGTCGGGGTGGCGGCCGTCGCGCTGGCGGTCACGCTGCTGCCGGCCGGCAGGCCGTTCGAGCCACGCGACCTGGTCACGCCGCCGGTGCACGACCTGCCGGTGGCCAACCCGCTGCCGCGGCTGGCGTCCTGGGCGGCGAACGGCGACACCGAGCTGTTCCGGGTACGCGGCGGGGAAACGCCGATGCGGTTGATCGCCCTCGCGGACTACACGGGCGCGACCTGGCGGGCCTCCACCCTGTACGGCCCGGTCGGCACGGTCACGACGCTCGACCTGCCCGCCGGCGTCCGGCAGGTCGGCACGCGGGTCGAGGTGACCATCGGCAACCTCACCGGGCCGTGGCTCCCGACCGCGGGCCAGCCGACCGCGACGTCCGCCGAGGACGCCGTCGTCGACGCCAGCTCCGGGTCCATGGTGCTGCCGACCGGTGCGCGGCAGGGGTTCGACTACACCGTGGAGTCCACGGTGGACGGGCCGGCGGACGTGGACCTGCTCACCGCGAGCGTGCCGGACGGTGGCGCGGCAGGGCGGTACCTCGCGCTGCCGGAGCTGCCGTTCGCGTTCGCCGAGTACGCCCGGCGCACGGTGGCCGACGCGCGGACGCCGTTCGAGAAGGCGGTCGCCGTCGAGGAGGTGGTGCGCGCCGGGCGCAGGCCGAACGCGCAGGCGCCGGTCGGGTCGTCGTACGCGCGGCTGGAGACGTTCCTGTTCGGCGCCGCCGGCACCGCGGGGGCGAACGAGGGCACGGCCGAGCAGTTCGCGTCCGCCTACGCCGTGCTGGCCAGGGCGGTCGGGCTGCCGACCCGGGTGGTCGTCGGCTTCCAGCCGGTGGCGCCGGGGCCGGACGGCGTCGCGGTCGTGCGTGGCGCGGACGCGACCGCGTGGCCGGAGGTGTACTTCACCGGGTGGGGCTGGGTGCCGTTCGATCCGGTGTCCGGCACCGACGACGGGCCGGCGTCGGCGTCGCGGCGCGAGGTGATCAACCGGCTGGCGACGCCGACGTCGTCGCCGTCGGTCCCCGCGTCCTCGGGGCCGTCGATGCCGTCGAAGGCGCGCGTGCCCGCCGCGGCCGCCGCGCCGGTGCCGGCCCAGAAGCCGTGGTACCTGGTGCTTCTCGCACTGCCGGTGCTGGTGTTCGTGGTGCTGGGCGGGTTGCGGGCCGGCAGGCGGGCGCGGCTGCGCAGGGCGGGCGCGCCGGGCGCGTGGGCGTACGTGCTGGACTCGTTGCTGCTGGCCGGGCGCACGCCGGCGCGGGCCGCGCCGGCGCCGCGGATCGCGGGCGAGCTGGCGACTCCGGCGGCGACACGGCTGGCGCTCCTGGCCGACCGGGCGGCGTTCGCGCCCGAGGCGGCGCCGCCGGAGGTGGGACGGGTGGCGTGGCCGTTGGCGCTGCGGGTGCGGGCCGTGCTGCGGCGGCGGGTCCCGTGGTACCGCAGGCTGTTCTGGTCGGTGGACCCGCGTCCGCTCTGGCGCCGGTAGCGGGCGCTGGCCGGGTATTCCGCACATGGGCCGCTGACCTGCGGCGATGATCGGGATGCTGCTCCGGCTCAAGCTCGTGATCAGCCGAAATCGATCAGGTGCCGGAAACGGGGCTAGCGGTTCGTGCAGACCGGGTCGGACGCGCCGTGCTGGGTGGTCGGGTCGTCCGGGCCGAGGCCGATGACCTGGAAGCAGTACTGGTCCGCGGCCGGGTCGAGGTCGGCGACCGTGTAGGTGGTCGCGCCCGGCGCGATCGTCGCCAGTGCCTCGTGGTTCGCGTCCGTCACGTCCACGACCACGAACTGGGCCTTGCCCTTCGTCGGGTCGGACCACGTCAGCGCGATGCTCGCGCCCCGGTCGTCGAGCGGGCCGAGGGTCGGGGCGAACGCGGGGTCGCCGCCCGTCGCCGCAGCGGTGCCCGGCTCCGTCGTGGTGGCTGTTGTCGTGGTGGCCGTTGTCGTCGTGGTGGTCCGGGTCGTCGCCGACGGGTGCTGGGGCGTCGCCTGGTCGTTCCGGTCGAGGAGCTTCGGGACCACGAGGACCCCCACCGCCGCGCCCACCAGCACCGCGGCCGCCGCGATCAGCGGGCCGCGCCGGCTCCTCTTCCTGGGCGGCAGCCGCGGCCGCGCGATGGTCGTGGTCGGGTTCGGGTCCTCGTACAGCTCGGGGCGCCACGGCGCGGGCGCCGGCAGCGCCGCCACGGCGGGCCGCTCGGCCACCGGCGGCATCGGGCCGGTGAAGGGCGTCGGGGTGGGGCCGAAGTCGGGCAGTGCCGGGCCGTCGCTGATCCGGACGGTCAGACCCGCGAGCTCGCTGTTGGGACCGGCGATGGTCAGGTCGCGGTCCGTCGCGGACTGGTCCGGGGGAGGGAACGGGTCCGGCGGTGGGGTGGGCCGCGGGCCGAAGTCCGCCGGGAGCGCCGGCAGCCAGCCCGGTGCCGGGACGCGGACCGACGCCAGCGCCGCGCGCAGTGTCCCCGCGTCCGGGAACCGGTCCGCACGGCGCTTGCTCAGGCACCGCGCGACGATCGCGGCCAGCTCCGGCGGCACGTCCGAGCGCCGCAGCCGCCGCGGCTCGGTCGACCGCACCCGCTCCAGGTACGACAGGACCGTGTCCTCGTCGGGGTTGTCGGTGGAGAACGGCGGCGCGCCGTCGAGCAGGGTGAACAGCGTCGAGCCGAGCGACCACTGGTCGTCCGCGGGCGACGGGTCGCCGCCGCCCGTCGTCTGCGGTGCGGCGTGGCGGTAGCTGACCATCTGCAGCGACGTGGTGTGCGCGGCGTCGGCCATCCGTGCGATGCCGAAGTCGGCCAGCACGTACGACGTCGGCAGCACGAGGATGTTCTGCGGCTTGACGTCCCGGTGCAGGAACCCCTGCGAGTGCGCGAAGGCCAGCGCGTCGGCCACCGCCGTTCCCGCCGCCACCACGTCCGCCACCGGCAGCGGCCCGCGTTCGGCCAGCCGGTCCTGCAGGGACCCGTTGTCGTAGTACTCCATGACGATGCATGGCCGGCCGTCCGGCGTGGTGCCCGTGTCGATCACCGTCACGATGTGTGGGTGCTGGCGGCCCAGCCGTACGGTGATCTCCAGCTCGCGGCGGAAGCGGGCCAGCCGGGCGGGGTCGCTGACGTTGATCACCTTGACCGCCACGTACCGGCCCAGCCCGTCCTGCCACGCCCGGTAGACGACGCCTTCGCCGCCCTCGGCGATCCGCTGGAAGTCGCTGTACCCGGGAAGTCCCATCACACCCGGTTGTTCGGTGCGTGCCGGTGGGGCGGTTTGCTCGCCAGGTCTCGGTGCCCACGCACGAAGTTCGGCGTCCGGGTCGGTCACCCACCCAGTCTAGGGACGCGGGCGCCCCCGCAGACCCTGACCATCGAAAACGACTGTTGCACGTCCTGCTCGCCTGCGTATACTCGCGAACGAGTAATCGCGTACGAGGAGGCGGGCATGGTGACGGGACGGAAGGTGTCGAACCTGCTCGCGCTGGCCGTGCTCGGCACCGTCGTGCAGCGCCCGATGCACCCGTACGAGATGGCCTCGCTGTTGCGGGAACGCGGCAAGGACGAGGACATGCCGATCAAGTGGGGGTCGCTGTACACGGTCGTGCGCAACCTGACCAAGCACGGGTTCCTGGAGGTCGTCGACAGCCGGCGCGAGGGCGCCCGGCCGGAACGCACGATCTACCGGATCACCGAGGCGGGGCTCGCCGAGCTGCGCGACTGGACCCGTGAGCTGGTGGCCACGCCGCGGCCGGAGCACCCGCACTTCAAGGCGGGCCTGTCGATGCTGGCCGCGCTCACGCCGGACGAGGCGGCCGACGCGTTGCGTGCGCGGATCGCCGCACTGGAACAGGCGATCGCGGCGCAGCGGGCGGCGCTGGCCGGGCACGCGGACATACCCGAGCTGTTCCTCGTCGAGGACGACTACGAGCTGACCGTCCGCGCCGCCGAGCTGGCCTGGGTGCGCGAGCTGCTGGAGAGGTTGACCAACGAGACGTTCCCCGGTCAGGCGGCGTGGCGGAAGTGGCACGCCACCGGGGAGGTTCCACCGGAGTACGCCGCACTGGCCGACCGGGGGAGCACCGAGTGAGAAAGGCCCCGGCGGCGATGTTGCAGCATCCCCGCCGGGACCACCAATCCGCGAACCGAGCCGGGAGCCCGGTCCCCGAGGTGTGGCAACCACGAGGGTAAACCGTCTCCCGGGTCGCTTCGCGCCAACCCGAGGAGAGATTGTGGCCAAGGTGGGAACCGCGCTGGTGGTCGGCGGCGGGGTCGCCGGACCCGTCACGGCGCTGGCGTTGCGCAAGGCCGGCATCGACGCGACCGTCTACGAGGCGTACCCGAGCACCGCCGACGGCATCGGCGGCTCGCTCGCGATCGCGCCGAACGGCCTGGCCGCGCTGGAGGTCGTCGGCGCCAGGAAGGCCGTCGAGGACAACGGGATGCCGATCCCGAAGTCCGTGATGTCGTTCGGCGGCAGGGAGGTCGAGCTGCCCCGGCTCGCCGGGCTGCCGCCCATGCGGCTGATCAACCGCGGCGACCTGTACCGGGTGCTGTACGACGTCGCGGTCGCCGGCGGCGTCCGGTTCGAGCACGGCAGGCGGCTGGTGTCGATCGAGAGCGGCGACGGCGGGGTGACCGCCCGGTTCGCCGACGGCAGTGCCGCGACTGCCGACGTGCTGGTCGGCGCGGACGGCGTGCACTCGACCGTCCGCGGCCTCATCGACCCGGCCGCGCCGGGCCCCGGCTACACGGGCCTGCTCGGCTTCGAGGCCATCGTCGACCGGCCCGTGCCGAGCGAGACCGGCACGATGCGCTTCACCTTCGGCAGGCGGGCGTACTACCTGTACTGGCGGCTGCCCGACGGGCGCACGCAGCTCGGCATGAACCTGCCGTGGGAGCGGCCGATGAGCCTGCGCGAAGCGCGGGCCGTCCCGGCGGACGAGTGGTCGCGGCGGCTGCGCGAGGCGTACGGCGACGACGACCCGGGGGGCGACCTGGTCCGGCACATCGATCCCGCCGGGCTGGTCGCGCAGGGGGCGCTGCACATCATGCCGAAGGTGCCGACCTGGCACCGCGGCCGTGTGGTGCTGGTCGGCGACGCGGTGCACGCCCCGTCGAACAGCTCCGGGCAGGGCGCGTCGCAGGCCATCGAGAGCGGGCTCGAGCTGGCCCGCTGCCTGCGGGACCTGCCGGACGCGCGGTCGGCGTTCACCGCCTACGAGCGGCTGCGCCGCCCTCGGGTCGAACGCATCGCGGCCAACGCGGCGAAGATCAACCACGTGAAGGCGCCCGGGCCGCTCGTGCGGGCCATGATGCCGGTGCTGATGCGGTTGCTGCTGAAGACGGCGATGCGGCCGGAGAAGACCTTCGGCCCGGTGCAGCGGTACCGCGTCGACTGGTCGGCGCCGGTGGGTGCTGATGCGGTGGTGTCGTCGCCGTGACAGCATGCGGGCGTGGTTCCTGATCTCTCCGCCGACCTCTGCGCCCGGCTGCGCGAGGCGTTCCTGACCGCCGGCTACACCGCCGACGGCGTCGTGGGTGTGCTCGGCACGCAGGCACACGCCGCGCTCGGGCGCGGTGAGCCGGAACCGGCGCGGCGGGCCTGCCGGGACGCCGGCGCGCTCGGCACGTTGATCCGCCTGTTCCTGCTGGGCGACGCCGAGCCGGAGGCCGCCGTGCGCGCGGCGCTGGGGTCGGTGGACCTCGCCGACGCGGTCGCGGCGTCGGTGGTGACGCCGGCGGGCCGGGCCGGGCTGGACATCCGGCCGTACGAGGACGACTGGTGGGTCGTGGCCGACCTCGACTCCGAGCTGCGTGGCGGCGCCGTGCCCGCCGACCACGTGCTCGGCGTCGGCCACGCGTCGATCAACCTGGCCAGGGCCACGGCCCGCCGGCCGGTCGGCACGCTGCTCGACCTGGGCACCGGCTGCGGCGTCCAGGCGCTGCACGCCAGCACCCACGTGTCGTCGATCACCGCCACCGACGTGTCGGGGCGTGCCCTCGCCCTGGCGCGGGCGACGTTCCGGCTCAACGAGATCGACGTCGAGCTGTGTGAGGGGGAGTGGTTCGCGCCGGTCGCGGGGCGGCGGTTCGACCAGGTCGTGTGCAACCCGCCGTTCGTCGTCGGGCCGGCGCGGGTGGACTACACCTACCGCGACTCCGGCCTCGACGGCGACGGCGCGAGCGCGATGATCGTCCGGCAGCTCCCCGGCTTCCTCGCCGAGGGTGGCGTCGGGCAGCTGCTGGCCTCCTGGGTGCACCGCTCCGGTGAGGACTGGGCGGAGCGCGTCCGGTCGTGGCTGCCGCCCGGCGTGGACGCGTGGTTCGTGCAGCGCGACATCGCGGACCCGGCGCTGTACGTGGGCACGTGGTTGCGCGACGCCGGCATCGACCCGCGGTCGGCGGAAGGCCGCGCGAAGGCGAACGCGTGGCTGGACTGGTTCGCCGCCGGCGGGATCGAGGGCGTCGGGTTCGGGTACGTCACCCTGCGGCGCACCGGCTCGGCCGACGCCGAGGTGGTGTGCGAGGACCTGCGACACGCGTACGACGACCCGCTGGGCCCGGAGGCGTCGCGGTGGCTGGACAACGTCGCCTGGCTGCGCGACCACGACAAGTCCCTCCTGCGGACCAGGTTCACGGTGCCGGAGACGGTCGTGCTGGAGGAGGTGTCGGCCGCGGGCGAGGAGGGCTGGGCGCCGGTCGTGCGGCGCCTGCACCGCATGGACGGCCCCGGCTGGCAGCACGAGATCGACGAGCCGACGGCCAAGCTGCTCGCCGGCTGCCGCGGCGCGCTGCCGCTGGAGGACCTGCTGGCGCTGCTGGCGTACGCCTACGGCGAGGTGGACACCGAGGAGGCGCTGCGGGTGGTCCGTGACCTCGTCCGGCACGGCATGCTGACGGCGTGACCGTCAACTCCCCGACCCGTTCGAGCAGGTCGCCCGGCTGGCGGTCGAGCACCCGGCACCTGGCCTCCAGGGTGCTGAAGCGCACCGCCTTCGCGCGACCGTTCTCGAGCATGTCGATCGATGCTCATCGCATCTCGACGCGTCATTCTCCCTCCGGAACCTTCTTGGCCCGGCTCGGTGCGACCCGCGGCGGCTCGCCCGGCATCTTCGGGTAGACCGGGGGCCACGGGGCGTCCACCAACCCGTTCGCCCTGTCGCGCTCGTGAAGGGCCAGGAGTGGGGTCAGGTCCTGCGGGGTCATGGCCGCCCACGGGTCACCGTGTTCCGCGAGGCGGGTCGGGACGGTCGCCAGGGTCAGGTCGCGGGGTTCGATCGCCGCCAGTTCCGACCACGGGAACGGTGCGGAGACCTGGCCGTGCGGGTTGGCGCGGACGGACCACGCGCCGAACACCGTCTTGTGTGGAGCGTTCTGGTTGAAGTCGACGAAGACGCGGCTGCCGCGTTCCTCCTTCCACCACGCCGCCGTCATCAGGTCCGGGCGGCGGCGTTCCAGCTCACGGGCCACCGCGACCGCCGCGGAGCGCACCTCGACGCCGTCCCAGCGGGGGAGCAGGCGCACGTAGACGTGGATGCCCCGGCTGCCGGTCGTCTTCGGGAAGCTCGCCACGCCCAGCTCGTCCAGCAGGGCCTTCGTCTCGGCGGCGGCCTCCCGGATCATCGTGAACGTCACGCCGGGGCTCGGGTCGAGGTCGACGCGTAGCTCGTCGGCGTGGGCGGGGTCGGCCGCGGTGTTGGGCCACACGTGGAAGCCCAGGCAGCCCATGTTGACCGCCCACAGCACGTGTGCCAGGTCGACGGCCACCAGTGCGTTGGAGGTGGTGCCGTTCGGTGTGGACACGACCGTCGTCGTGAGCCACGGGTCGGCCTTCGTGGGGGTCACCCGCTTCTGGAAGAACGAGGAACCGCCTACGCCGTTGGGGAAGCGCTGCAGCAGCACCGGCCGGCCGCCCATCGCCGCCATCAGCGGCTCGGCCACCGCGAGGTAGTAGCGGGCGAGGTCCAGCTTGGTGTCGCCCCGCTCGGGGAAGAACACCTTGCCCGGGCTGGTGATCCGCACCGAACGGCCGGCCACCGCCAGGACCTCCACGTCGTCAGCTTTGGCCACGGCGCCGACCGTACCCCGCGGGTATGACAATCGCGTGGTGGCGGGGCCGCCGACCGGCCGGCACGCGGCGAACCCCACACCTGGTGTCGGGACGTGCGCGGAAAATGACGGCCGGCCTCGTCGCGCCCGGGATGGTGCGCCTTCTGACCTGCCAGGCGGACACGCCACGGGGGCGGCTCCCACAAGGCAGGGAAGGAGCCGCCCCCGTGACCGGATGGCACCGCGTCAGGCGATCTTGCCGGCGCCGGCACCGTTGATGACGTTCGTCCGCGCGGCGGATGCGGACTCGGCCGTGTACGAGTACGGGATGGCGTTCACGCCGGTGCCCGTGTTCGCGCAGGCGCCCGAGCCGACGAGCGTGTTGTTGCGCTGCACCAGGTTACCGGCCGGGGAGTCGCCCTGGCCGAGGTCGCACGCGCGGTTGGTGTTCTCGAAGTAGTTGGCCTCGACGAGAACCCCGGCCTCCATCGTGGACGCGACACCGTAGGAGGTCACGCCCTGGTAGTAGTTGTTGTACACGTGCACCGGGTTGCCGAACCGCACCCGCGGGTGCCGCTGGGTGGTGCCGGCGAACCAGTTGTGGTGGTAGGTGACGCGCAGGTGACCGCGGTCCTGGCTGCCGTTGTCGTCGCTGTGACCGAGCAGCATCGTCTTGTCGTGGTTCTGGAACTTGTTGAACGACACGGTGATGAAGTCCGAGCCGCGCTTGATGTCGAGCGCGCCGTCGGCGCTGTCGTTGAAGGTGTTGTGGTCGATCCAGATCTTCGTCGAGGAGTCCTGGACGTTGATCAGGTCGTCGCTGCCACCCTTGAGGTTCAGGTTCTGGATGATGACGTTGGTGGCGCCGTCGATGTCCAGACCGCCGCCGCCCTGGATGCCGGAGCTCGCGCCGACGCCGATGATCGTCTTGTTCGACGCGACGTCCTGCATGCCGGTGAACGACACCATGCCCTGCACCCGGATGACCGCGGCGCCGCTGGCCTTCATCGCGCTCACCAGGGCCGAGCCGGTGGTCACCGTGGTGACCGCCGCGTTGCCGCCGCCGGTGGTGCCGGCGCCGAAACCGGTCGGCGTGCCGACCGCGTGGGCGACGCCGCCGGAGGCCATGGTCAGTGCCGAGGCCGCGGCGACCGCGGCGATTCCGGCCAGTCCTCGTCTCACAACTGTCTTACGCATGACGCGTACCACTCCTTACTTGCAGGGATCTTCGTTGATCAACCGATCGCGAAGCTCGGGTGCGGCGGTTGGTTGTAGCCGGTGTTCTGCCAGGCGACCGCCTCGCGGTACTGCCGGTCCTGCATCAGCGATGGACGGCTGATGCTCGTGCTGTCGGTCGTCGAGTAGATCCGCAGCGCGTGGCTGTCCGAGGTCCGCCAGACGACCTCCTCGCGCCAGTCGCCGAGGATGTCGGCGGTCAGCGCCGGGGTGGACTTCGTGCCGTTGTTCGCCGCCACGCCGGAACCGGTCAGCAGCCGCGTGTCGCCACCGGTGCCGTACTTGTCGATGTGCGTGCCGTCGAGCAGCTCGCGCTGCGCGTCGCCGTCCCACCAGATCACGAAGTTCGTGGAACCCGGCTTGCGGCTGGCCACCTGGGATCCGTTGGTGGCGCTGCGCAACCCGCCGACCGCCGACGACCACACCTCGGCGCCCGGGTTGCCGGCCCAGATGTCCGCCGCCACACCGCGGCCGTTGTCGCAGCCACACGCCGGCGAGCTCCAGATGAGCTGGCCGGTCCGCGCGTCGGCGACGAAGTCGGCCGGGTCGGTGGTGTTCTCGGTCGGCTTGAAGACCTCGAGCCCGGCGCGGGACGGGATGAGGTCGGTGACGTGGTAGGAGTCGCCGTGGTGGGTGTTGTTCTGCCACAGGCCGGCGCCGTTGTCGTCGATCGCCATCGACCCGTACATGACCTCGTCACGGCCGTCGCCGTCCACGTCCGCGATGGACAGCTGGTGGTTGCCCTTGCCCGTCCACGCCGAGCCGTTGCTGGAGGAGCTGGAGTCGAACGTCCACCGCCTGGTCAGCGCGCCGTTGCGGAAGTCCCACGCCGACACCACGGACCGCGTGTAGTAGCCGCGTGCCTCGATGATGCTCGGCCGCGAACCGTCCACGTAGGCCGTGCCGGCGAGGAACCGGTCCACGCGGTTGCCGTAGCTGTCGCCCCACGACGACACCGTGCCGCGCGCCGGCACGTAGTCCGCGGTCGCCAGCACCGCGCCGTCGCTGCCGCGGAACACGGACAGGAACTCGGGGCCGGACAGGACGTAGCCGGACGAGTTGCGGTAGTCCGCGGTGGCGCTGCCGATCACCTGGCCGGTGCCCGACCGCGTGCCGTCGGCGGTCTTCATCACGACCTCGGCCCGGCCGTCGCCGTCGTAGTCGAACACCTGGAACTGGGTGTAGTGCGCGCCCGCCCGGATGTTGCGGCCGAGGTCGATGCGCCACAGCCGGGTGCCGTTGAGCTTGTAGGCGTCCAGGTAGACGTTGCCGGTGTAGCCGGACTGCGAGTTGTCCTTGGAGTTGCTGGGATCCCACTTCACCACGAACTCGTACTGGCCGTCGCCGTCCAGGTCGCCGACGCTCGCGTCGTTGGCGCTGTAGGTGTAGGCGACGCCGTCCGGTGTCGTGCCGCCGGCCGGGACCTGCAGCGGCACGTCCATGGCCGTCGCGAACGGCGTCACCTCGTCGTCCGCGGCCGCCGCCGTTCTCGCTTCGACGCCGTTCACCACCGGACGCACGTTGTACTTCGCGTCCGCCGGCGCGCCCGCGTCGAGCCAGCTCGTCACGCCGCTGACCTGTGTGACCCGGGTGCCGTCGCGGTAGACGTTGAACGCCACGCCCGTCGGGTCGCCGGTGAGCAGCCGCCAGCTGAGGAAGTTCCCCTTGTCCGACCGGACGCTGATCAGGCCGCGGTCGAGCTTCTCGGTGGTGCCGTTGGCATCCGCGAGCGCCGAGGCGGTGGCGGTCCGGTCGCCGTAGACGATCCCGCGGCCGTTGGTGCCCAGGTACACGCGGCCGTAGACCCGGGGGTCACCGGTGATGGCCTCGCCGGCGTTGCCGTACTGGTGCTGGTCGTCGTTGATCCGCACCCAGGTCGCGCCGCTGTCGTCCGACCGGTACACACCGGCGGTGCCGCCGACCGTCGCCAGCGAGTACAGCGCCGGGTAGGTCCTGCCGGTCGCGGCCTTGCCGAACCCGATGCTGGTCGCCTTGGCCACGGTGGACAGCTTGGTGAACGACGCACCCGAGTTGGTCGAGTGGAAGACGCCGGTGTCGCCGGCCAGCCAGATGTCGCCCTCGACGCCCGGCAGCGCCTTGAACTTGCCGGTCGCCGGCAGCCCGGTCGCCGCGGTCTGGGTGAACGTGGCGCCGCCGTTGGTGCTGACGTAGAAGCGGCCGCCGGACAGACCGTAGAACTTGGTGGCGTTCACCCGGTCGGACTCCACGACGGACTCGTTCGGCAGGCCCTGCGCCTGCGTCCAGGAGTTGCCGAAGCCGACCGAGTAGAACACCGGCTGGCCCTTGGGCGCCCACACGAACCGGCTGCCGTCGGCGGCGGCCGCCACGGTGCCGCCCTCGTTGATGCCACCGGGTTCGGTGCCCTGGAACCAGTTGGCGCCGCCGTCGGTCGAGAACGCCACGTGGCTGTCGCCCGGCCGGTCGGAGTCGGTGAAGTTCCCGGCCCGCACCATCACGCCCGGGCTCTTCTCCGCGAAGTCCAGGCTGGTCGTGGTCGTGAACACCGGCTGCGTGAACATCTTCGACGGCACGGCCGTGAGGCTGTCGTGCCGGAACCCGCCGATGTCGCCGAGTCCCGACACGAGCGGCGGGCCGGACGGCGGGCTGATCAGGTCCAGCACCGCGGTCTCCTCGAGGCCGGACACCATCGGGCGGATGGTGACCTTCTGGCCGGTGTCCCACGCCGTCAGGTTGGTCGTGCCGTAGACCGTCGCGCCCGTGCCGTACATCATCCGGTTGGAGTTGAACGGGTCGATCTCCACGGACTCGTTCATCCAGCCCAGCTTCGGCGTCACCTCGGGGGGTTGCGGGTTCGTGCCGAAGTTCAGCCACGGCACCGAGGAGATGTCCTGGGTGTAGCGCGTGGTGCGGTTCGGATAGCTGGCCCAGTCCCAGATCCGGGTCCAGGTCGCGCCGCCGTCGGTGCTGCGGAAGAAGATCGCGTCCGGCCACCACGACACCTGCGTCGCGACCATGAGCGTGTTCGGGTGCTGCCGGTCGACCGTCAGGCCGCTGTAGCCGAAGTAGTCGTCGGCGCTGGACGAGGGGATCGGGCTGATCTGGGTCCACGCGCCGGTCTGGGTGTTGTACTTCCACACGTCGCCCTTGCCGCCGTCGTAGGGGCCGCCGGTGTCGCTCGTGGCGATGTACAGCACGTGGTTGGTCTCGTCCAGCACGCCCTTGTGCGCGATGTACCCCGTGGGCTGGCCGGCGATCCGGGTCCACGTCGCGCCCGCGTCGGTGCTGCGGTAGACGGTGTTCTGGAGGTCGGCGACGCCGACGTAGATCGCGCGGGTCGGGCTGCCGGCGGTACCGCTCGACCTGTCGAAGCTCACCCACACCACGCCCGGCCGGTGCGAGAGGTAGCCGTTGGGATCACTGGGGTCCTGCGCCCAGTTGCCCGGGTTCGGGAAGCTCGTCACCTTCGACCAGCTGACGCCGGAGTTGGTGCTGCGCCACAGCCCGTTGCCCTCCGGGGCGCCGAGGTAGAGCACACGGTTGTCGTTCGGGTCGACCACCAGCCGCTCGCCCATGCCGCGGCCGGGCATGTTGCCGCCCAGCTTGAACGGCAGAGGACTGACCTGCCAGCTCGCGCCGCGGTCGGCGGAGCGCAGGATCGCGCCGTTGTTGGGGTCCCAGCTGTTGGTGTACATGCCCGCCGCCACGTAGACGCGGTTGGGGTCGACCGAGTCGGTGGCGAGGCTGACCACGCCGTTGTAGCCCCAGTTGTTCTGGCCGACCCAGTCGAGCAGGGGCACCCACCGGCCGGTGCTCTGGTTCCACCGGTAGGCACCGCCGATGTCGGTGCGGGCGTAGATCAGGTTGGCTTCGGTGCGGTTGAAGATGATGCCGGGGACGAAACCGCCGCCGGCGATCTCGACGTTGCGCCACGAGTACGTCTCCGCGGCGGGCGCCGCCGCCGCGGGAGCCGGTGACGCGTGGGGTGCGACGAGGGCTGCCGCGACGACCGCCACGGCGGCCAGTGCGTGGGTTATCCGCATGATCGACCACTTCCTTGTGGGATCGTTCACCGGGGGCGTGCTGCCGGTCGGCATGGGAGGGAAACCACTCGATGTCCACTGAGGAGCATTCGGGAGGTGCGCTCCGGGGCGCGGGAGCTGGGAGCGCTCCCAGCCGAGATGAACAAATTGTTAGCACCCGAGTGCGACGCGTGTCAACGGGGGAAGCGCTTTCCTGGCTTTCTGGGGATGCACCGTAAGTGTGAACGTTAACAAGTATGCCCAGCTCGGCGCGCCGCGACGCCGATCATTAACGATCACGCGAAGATCGGGTGTCCGGCCGACCAGTTGACGGGCGTCGACGAGCGGCTCTAACGTGGTAGGCAAGCGCTTTCCTGACGACGGTCTGTCGTCTTCGAGCTGAGGAGTGGCAACGATGCCTCGACCCTTGGGTGCGCGTGCCGGTGGTGGCGATCTCCCGCGCCGGTTCGACCGAAGAAAGCTGCTGGTGGCGGGTGCCGCGGGCGTCGCTGGGAGCGCTCTCGGGACACGTGGGGCCCGGGCGGCGACGTGGGAGACCGTGCTCGACGCCTCCTTCACGAACCGGCAGACGCTCGAAGCGTCGTGGAACTACCTGTACCCCTGGGGATCCGACCACAACGGCTCCGCCCGGATGTACGCCAGCTCGACCGACATCAGTCACCTCTACCTGGAGAGCTCGGGCGTGCTGGCGATCAAGGCCAGCCGCATCACCGGGGACGAGGGCACCAGCTCGGCCGACCCGCACCTGCCCATCCACTACCACTCCGGCGCCATCCACGCGAGATCCCAGGTCGTCGTCACCGACCAGTTCCCGAACTGGGAGGTCAGGGGCGAGTTCCAGGCGCCGTCGGCGCGGGGCACCTGGCCGGCCTTCTGGCTCACCGGGGTGAACAGCTGGCCGCCGGAGAGCGACATCCTGGAGTTCAAGGGGGATGGGCGGAACTGGTTCAACACCTACAGGAACGCGAGCGGCGCGTGGTCGAACACCGTCGTCCCGGTCTCGAACCCGGGTGGCTGGCACGGCTACCGCGCCTGGATCACGAAGGTCAACGCCACGGACGTCGACATCCACTACTACCTCGACGGCGGCTGGGTGGGACAGCACCGCGGCGCCAACTTCGTGAACAAGCCGATGTGGTTGATCATCAACCTGCAGATGGAGGGCTCGTCGGGATCGCCGGGCCCCACGGCCGACACGATCTACCGGGCCCGCGACGTGTACATGGGACGAACCCGGGCCTAGCCGACAGGCGTGCGGAGCGTCCACCGACCGGACTGTCCCGACAGGACGGTCCGGGACAGTGGTGGCACGTCGATCCGCCAGAACGACCGCGGTGTGGCCAGGATCGCGTGTACGACCGCCGCCTTGACGACCGCCGGGTGGGTGACCGCCACGATCTTGCGGTGGTCGTCCGGGAGTCCGTCGAGCCAGCTGCCCACCCGGTCGATCAGGTCCAGTGTGGACTCACCGCCGTGCGGGGTCGCCGACGGCTCGGTGAGCCACCCGGTGACGCCCGCCGGGTCCGCCGCCGTCACCTCGTCCAGGGTCCGCCCGCGCCAGGTGCCGTAGTCGCAGTCGCGCAGCGTGTCCTCGACGGTGGCGGACAGGCCCAGTGCCGCCGCGGTCTGGCGGCAGCTCGGCTCCGGGGCGGTCAGATAGGTGTCCGCGCGGACGGGGGCCGGGGGCGGGGGCGTCTCGATCGGCTCGTCTGCCGGGAACGCGGCGCGGCGCGTCGCCCGGGTGGCGGCGTGGCACAGGAGGACAACACGGCTGGTCATTCGGCTCCCACGGGTGGTACGTTCCCAGAGACCTTGATGGTACGAGGAAGCCGGTGAGATTCCGGCACGGTCGCGCCGCTGTATGTGCCCGCCGGGCACGAGTCAGACCCCGTACCGTTCTTCCGCTCCACTACACGGGTCGCACGAACCCGAGGAGGCGACATGTCGCACGCAGTCGACGCCCCCACGCCCCTGCACATTCCCGCGATCCCGGTGCGCCAGGTCCTGCCCTGGGCCGTGTTCGCCGGGCTGCTCCTGCTGCTGGTGATGTACTTCGTCAGCACCGAGCAGGGCGCGCTCTCGCTCTTCGGCGGCGCCAACGTGCACGAGTTCGTGCACGACGGCCGCCACCTGCTCGGCTTCCCCTGCCACTGACGCCGATGTCCATGCGCTCCCTGCTGGTGTGGGGTCTGCTCGCCGGGTTGCTCGGTGGCGTGCTCGCGTTCGGTTTCGCGTCCGTGTACGGCGAGCCGCCGGTCGACGCCGCCATCGCGATCGAGGAACAGGGCGGTGGCCACGACCACGGCACCACCGAGGACGACGCGCCCGTGTCCCGTGACGTGCAGAGCACGCTCGGGCTCGCGGTCGCGACGTGTGCGTTCGGCACCGCGCTCGGCGGGCTCGTCGCGCTGGTGTTCGCCTTCGCCAACGGCCGGCTGCGCACGCGCTCGCCGCGGGCGACCGTGGGCGCCGTCATCGCGATCGGGTTCGTGGCCGTGGTGCTCGTGCCGTACGTCATCTACCCGCCGAACCCGCCGGCCGTCGGGCACGCCGACACCATCGGCGACCGGGCGGCCGCGTACTTCGGCATCATGGCGATCTCGGTGGTCCTCGCCATCGCGGCCGTGTACGTGGGCCGCACCGGCGCGCTGGCCGCGGTCGGCGCGGCGCTCGGCTACGTGGTGGCCGTGGCGGTCGCCGGTGCGTTGCTGCCGGACTTCGACGAGGTGCCGCACGACTTCCCGGCCCAGACGTTGTGGGACTTCCGGCTCGCGTCGCTCGGCACTCAGGTGGTGCTGTGGGCCGCGGTCGGCGTCGCGTTCGCCGCGCTGCTGGCGCGGGCCACGAACCGGGCGACCGCGGTGGGCACCGCGGCCGGGTGAATGTGCACATAGGACGCGTGCACCCGGTCGGTGGCGAAACCGTCCGAGCCGCCGCGCCACCGCCACGCCGGCCGCTCGCCGTGCCGCGGGGTGACGGTCGTGCGGTGGAACTCGTGGCCGGTGAGGCGGGTGCCGGCCGGGTACAGCAGGGTGTCGTCGGTCGCGACGACGTCCCGGTAGCCGAGCGTGAGGCGGTCGGTCATGGTGGCCTCGGCGTCCACCAGGCCGCACATCGGTTGTCCGTCGAGGGAACTCGTGAGGTAGAGGAGACCGGCGCACTCGGCGTGGATCGGTGCGGTGGTGCTGCCGATGGCCCGTCTCAGTGCGGCGTTGGCGGACAGCTCGGGCGCGTACTGTTCGGGGAACCCGCCGGGCAGGACGATTCCGGCGGTGTTGTCCGGTAGCGCGGTGTCGCGCAACGGGTCCAGGGTCACCACGTCGGCGCCGGCCGCGC
>NZ_JBJMIE010000395.1:0-9626 GCF_045807065.1 Actinophytocola sp.
AAGATCATCGCGGGGGACTTCAACGCGATGTTCCCGGTGATCGGCGGCGTGTTCGAGGGGATGCACCTGCTGGTCGGTGCGTTCGGGGTGGTGTCGGGCTTCTTCCCACAGCTTTCCCCCGTCTCGGCCGGCATCAGCATCGCGGACGACCTCGTCGACCTCGCGGGCAAGCGCGTCATCGTCGCCTTCGCCTCGCGGAACAAGAACAACCAGGTCACGCTCGCCGGCGCGAAGTTCGAGCTGTCCGAGAAGTTCAAGGAGTCGGCGGCCGGCAAGTTCCACCTCGGCAAGGAGAAGGCCAAGGAGCGGGTGCAGAAGCAGGTCGACAAGGTGCTCGCCATCCCGGGCGGGATCGGGACGGCGATCGAGGAACGCGCCAGGCGCAACCCCCTGGTGCGGCAGGCCTACGCGAAGAAGCAGGCGGTGCGGTTCGCACTGCACGACCGGATCGAGCGCCTGCGGGAGCGGCTGATCGAGGCGCATCCACCGCTCGCCGCCAGCCCGACGTTCACCAACGCCATCGACGAGCTGGACATCCAGTTCGGCACCCTCGAACGGGAGGACGGCCCGGACGACGACGCCATGGGCAGGATCGGCGAGGCGATCAAGAGTCTGCTCGAGACACTGAACGTCGACGTCGGCCTCCCGTCGAGCCTCACCGACCTCGCGCAGGAGGGTTTCGTCAGCGTCTGCAAGGAGCTGGCGCCCGCGACGACCGCGGCGATCGGCAACGCACTCGGCCGGGCCATCCCGTTCGTCAACATCGCCGTGTTCGTCGTGAAGTCCGGCAACAGCGCGCTCGACTACTGGGCGGACATCCACAAGGAGCTGGTGCCGGCCGACATGACCAAGGAGGAGCAGGAGCAGCTGCAGGCGTTCGTCGGGCAGCAGGTGCACGGCACCAACCCGCTGTTCCACGGCCTCGACTTCAGCAGGGTGCGGATCATCTCGATCGACGAGGGGAAGATCGTCTGCGAGATCGCGGGCGTGCAGGGCGTGCTGACCCGCGACACGCTGCGCTTCTCCCCCGACGACCGGACCGCCATGCACCAGGCGGTGCTGGCGCAGGTCAAGAGGAACAACTCGCCGTCGTTCACCTACCAGTACACGGAGCTGGCCGCGGCGTGGGACGAGCTCACGTGGGGCGACGAGGAGCACGGCATCATCGCCGCCACGGTCACCGCCACCGCCGTCGGCAGGCGGGGCAGGCACACGCTGACGCTCTCCGTCCTCCCCGACGGCGCCATCACCGTCATGGCGATCGACCCCGAGCTGCCGCCACCCGACCTGACGAAGGCGCAGGAGGCGGCCGGGCCGCCGGACTTCGCCGCCCAGCTCGCGGCCGGGCCCGGCGCGAGCGGTCTCGCACTCGACCTGATCAACGGATTCGTGGAGGCCAGGGCATGACCAGCACCGAGACGCAGTCCGGCGACGTGCCGGCCGAGCTGAACGCCGACCTCGAGGCGCTCACGGCGCTGGCCAACGAGTGCTGGGCGAACCAGGCACTGTTCCGGCTGGTGGACCCGACGCAGGCGCACTGGCAGGGCCTGCGGGGGCCCGGCGAGCACCTCGTCGAGGTGGAGGGCGTGTCCGGGGTGCTGAACCTCGGGCTGCGCGCGTTCGTCCCGGACGACTACGACGCGCTGACCGAACGGTTGCGCGCCAAGCTGGTCGAACTGGTGGGTGACCGCCCGGTGTCGGTCGGCACGGAGAACGCCGAGGTGGACTGGACGACCATGGCGATCGTCGAGGACGCGCCGCAGCCGGCGCGGACGATCACCGTGACCGCGAGCAGCGTCCCGGACGACACCGGCGTCTACTACGACCTGGTCCTCGACACCGATCCGGAAGGCGGGGTCGCGGTCCAGTCCCACGAGCGGGTCGGTGACCCGGACGCGGAGCTGGTCACCGAGGAGACCATTCTCGCGGGCATCGCCGCCGAGGTGGGCGCGGAGGTGCCGGCCACGGCCGACGAGGGTACCGAGGCGGAGCACGGCGGGATCACCGCCGCCTACCTCGGCGACTACTACGGCGCCGACCCGGTGCCGTTCGAGGACACCGGTTACGTCGTGGACTGGACGACCTGGGCGCCGGACCAGCAGGCCGACGGCGGGCGGCTCGGCTCGCCGATGACCGGGCACGACCAGGACGGCCGCGAGTTCGCGCTGTACGTGTGGTTCGGGCCGGCGACCGGCGCGCGGATCGTGTCGGCGGCGCCGGTCGGCGGCGCCGAGGAGGCCGCGGCCGATCCGCGCGCGGTGTTCGAGGCGGACGTGCTGCCGAGGTGGTTCGAGGTGTGCCGGTCCCGCGGCTCGACGCTCGAGACCGACGACGGTGCCCGCTACGACGTCGGCCGCTGGGTCGACGACGCCAGCTCCGACCACAGCCCGGAGCTGCTCGACTTCGACGGCCGCGCGTTCCTGGTCTCGTTGCGCGCGTTCACCGGGGACGAGGTGCGACAGGAGGTGCGGCTGCGGCTCCTCGTGTCCGATGTGGAGCGAGTGCGGGTCGACGCCGTCGAACCCGTCTGATCCCCGACCCGATCCGACCCTGGAGGCCTCCCGTGCGTGTGTGGGCCGTCGTCGCGCTGGCACTGTTCCTGCTACTGCCCATGGTGGTGCTCGGGCCGTCCGCACCGCTCGCGCCGGTACAGGACCCGGTGGCGGCGCGGAAGGACGGCCCGCTGCCCGGGTTGCGGGCGCCGAGAGTCGAGCCGGACTTCCGCGACGCCGTGTACGGCGACCTGCTCGTCGTCGGCAACAGCGTCCTGCGCTGTCCCGAGGGCGACGAGGCGTGCCGCGCGGCGACCGACAACGCGGCGGCCCCGGACGCGGGCGCGAACAACAACGCCTACGCCATGCGGCTCGCCGCCGGACCGGACTCGTTCGCGGCGAGCAGCGCGGAGCTGACGATCCCGGCGGGTGCCCGCGTGCGGTACGCGCAGCTGAACTGGGGCGGGCACACCGGGTCGTTCCTCGGGTTCTCCGGGGTGAACTGCGTCCGGCCCCTCGGTGCGCCGAGCGCGGCGCCGCCGGGCAGTCCGGACCGCCAGGACGTGCGGCTCGCGGTCGCTGGCGGGCCTGCCGTGGCCGTGCCGCGCACCCCGGAGCACTTCCGGCTCACCTCGGGTCTGGTCGAGCCGAGTCAGCTGTACACCGACTGGGCCGACGTCACCGACCGGTTCGCCGCCGCGCCGGCCGGCCGGTCGGTCCCGATCGAGGTTCGGGACGTGTGGGCGCCCGCCGGGCCGGGCTGTGCCGGTGGCTGGTCGCTCGTGGTGGTGTTCGACTTCGGACAGCCGACCGCCGAGTACCCGACGCCACGAGTCGTGGACGTCTACTCCGGCCCGCTGCCGAAGGGAGGCGCGCTGGTGCCGGGACTGTTGGAGCCGCTCGTGCCGGGCTTCCCCTCGGCGATCGACGCGCTGCTCCCCGACCTGGTGCCGAACCTCGGCGGCACGCACGTGGTCCTGGCCGGGCCGAGTCCGGCACGCGGAGACGTGACGCTGGGGCTCACCGCGTTCGACGGCGACTGGCGCCAGGGCGGCGAGACGTTCGCCGTGGACGGCGAGCCGGTGGTCGAACCGTGCGGGCGGGAGGGCGTGGCGGACTTCTTCCGGTCGTGCGCGGACGGCGCGGTCGACGGCGACCACAGGCCCGGCAACAACATGAGCGTCGACGCCAAGACCGTGCGGCTCTCGTTGCCGCCCAACGACACTGGTGACGTCGACATCGGGATCGACGGCACCGACGACTACGTGGTGCTGCAGAGCGTCGCGCTCTCCGCGCCGGTCGACCCCGGCATCGGGCTGACCGTCACCGGTCCGGCCACCCCGGTCCGCGAAGGCGACCTGGTCGAGCTGGCCGTCGACATCACCAACACGGGTTCCCTGCCACTGCACGACATCGCACTGTCCGGCGCGGACCGGTGCACCCCGGCGGTGTTCGCGCCCCTCGCGCCCCACGCGTCGACGACGGCCACCTGCGTGGTGACCGCGGTGGCCGGGCAGACCACGCACGCGCTGACCGTGACCGGCACGTACCTGGAGTCGAGCGGCGGTGACGGCCGGACCGTGCGGGCGACGGCGGCGGACGACACCGTGGTGCTGCCCGCGGAGTACGCCGTGAGCAGGGTGCCCGACCGGTTGACCGCCCACGCCGGCACGCCCGTCACGTTCGCCGTGGCACTGCGGAACAACACCGACGGCGACCTCACCGGCCTCACGTACACCGACTCCGCGACCGCCGACTGCGCGCCGGCGCCACCGGTGCTCGCGGCGCGGACCACCGCGACGCTCGAGTGCACGGTCCCGGCGGTGACGGGGACGTTCGCCAGCGAAGGGGTGCTGACCGGCACGGACGCCACCGGCACCGCGATCTCCGTGCGGAGCCAGCAGGTGACGGTCGTCGTGATCGACCCGACGATCACGGTGACGCAGACGGTCGCGCCGGACGCGGTGTACCGGGGGCAGCCGGTCGAGGCGGCGTACACGGTGACGCACTCCGGCCGGCAGGAGGACGGACCGCTGGTGGACGTCCACGTGACCACGAACCTGCCGGGCTGTGCCGTCGATCCGGTGCCGGCGCTGGCGCCCGGCGACTCGGTGACCGTGCCGTGCACGGGCACCCCAGAGTCCACAATGGACGCGACGGTCGCGGTGACGGCGTCCGACGCGGCGGGCGCTGCGGTGACGGCCACCGCCGACCCGGTGCCGCTCACCGTGCTGGCGCCGCTGGTCGCCGTGACCCAGTCCGCCGACCCGGCGGCGGTGCGCACCGGACGGCCGGTCCGGTTCACGTTCACCGTCACCCACGTCGGCACCGCCGCGGACGGGCCGGTCCGTGACGTCCAGGTGACCTCGCCGACGCTGCCGCCCTCGTGCGTGCTGGCCGTGGTGCCGACACTCGCGCCCGGCGAGTCGGTGACCAGGACCTGTGCCGCCGCCCCGGACCGTTCGTTCACCAACACCGCGTCGGTGTCGGCGATCGACGGCGCCGACCGCGCCATGACGGCGGACGCGGAGCCGTTGCCGGTGACGGTCCTGAACCCGGCGCTGCTGGTCACCGTGGCGGCGACCCCGACCGAGGCCCGGCACGGCGCGGAGGTCGACTTCGAGGTGGTCGTCCACAACACCGGGAACGTGGACCTGGCGGTCGCGGTGACGAACGACCGCGCCCGCGACTGCGATCTCACACTGCCCGCACTGCAGGCCGGCTCGGCGCAGGGCGTCCGCTGCACGGTCAGCATGCCGGCGGCGGAGTCCACGACGCGGTTCACAGACACGGCGTCCTACGAGGCGACTCCCGCCGACGGCGACCCGCTCACCGGCACGGACTCCGCCTCGGTGACGTTGCTGGCCGGCCTGGCACCGGAAGAACCGGCACCAGGCGTGGACCCGGCCGACCCGTCGGCATCGGCATCGGAGTCGGCACCGTCCCCGGGGCGGAACACCAACGACGCCAACAAGAACAGTGACAAGGACAGCGACAACGCCAGCGACGGCCTCGCCCACACCGGAGCCGCGGTCCTCGTACCACTGGCGACAGGCGCGGCACTACTCCTACTCGGCACCGCGGCGGTGGTCGCGACCCGACGGCGACGCCGGACCTAGCCGGTCTCGTAGCGCCTGTCTTGCGTACACGTTCGCGCCAGGGGTGGTTTATCGCCAACGAAGTCCGTAGCTTCTTGTCTTGTGCCAGGCAACGGGTGCACCAGGACGAAGGAGTCGGGATGGCCACGTTCACCAGTCGTCGCAGCGTGCTGGCCGCCGGAGCGGGCGCGGCTGCCGGTCTGGCACTACCGGGCATCGCACGAGCCGACAGCCACGGAACCAACAGCGTGGGTTTCGTCCTCAACGCGGTGACGCTCGACGGTGGCGAGCAGGTCACCTCGGTCACCCTCGGCACGTCCCGGCTCGGGCGGATCGATCCGGCGAGCGTGACGACCAGCACGTTCAGCGTGCACGCCAGGGCCACCAGCCCGATCGCCACCGACGGCCAGGACGTGGGGTACGACCTCGACCGGCCGGTGACCGCCGCCCGACTCGACCGCCACGGGAACATCGTGCTCGCGCTGAGCCATGGCGAGGGCCAACCCGGCGGCGGCACCCTCGGCTACATCGGGAGCAAGGGCCGCAACGTCCAACTCGACCTCGTCTACACCATCACACAGAACGCCCCGCTCACCCTGCGCCGCGGCCGGCCGGTCACCATCGCGCGGTTCGTGCAGGGCAGGCTGACCAACCCCGAGGTCGACGCCTTCAGCTACCACGTCTCCGGCTCGGGCATGAAGTACCGGCTGTACTCCCCCGCACCATCGCCCCGGCACGGCAGGCGTCCGCTGATCGTCTGGCTGCACGGCGGCGGCGAGGGCGCCTCCCTGCCGGACAACTACTACGACAACGAGACCACGCTGCGCGCCAACCGCGGCGCACTGGGCTTCGCCACCCGCGAAGCACAACAGATCTTCGACGGCGCCTACGTCCTCGCCCCGCAGAGCACCTCCGCCTGGATGCAGGACGGCCCCCACTTCGCCCCGCTCATCCACGAGATCATCCGTGACGTCGCCCGCACGCGGCCCGTCGATCCGCAGCGCGTCTACGTGGTCGGCTGCAGCAACGGCGGTTACATGAGCCTGAAGATGACGACCGTCTACCCCACCCTGTTCGCGGCGTCGATACCGATCTGCGGGGTCGTCACCCCCCTACAGGCCGGCACCCCGCCTCTGGTTCCCGACGCCGAGCTGGCGGCCATCAGCACTCCCACCTGGCTGGTCGCCTCCCGTGACGACACCACCGTGGACCCGCAGGCCAACACCGTCCACGCGCACGACCTCATCCCCGGCTCCCTGATGAGCCTCTACGACCACGTCGTCTGGAACGGCTTCCAGTTCCCCGGCCACTGGTCGTGGATCTACGTGGCCCGCGACGACCCGAGCGACCACGGAACCCACATCTGGCAGTGGATGGCCCAGCAACAACGCTAGCCGTCAGGGGCGGCAGACGCGTTGGACGAGGTCTTCCCAGCCGCGCCTAGTCCGTTCCTCGACCTGGCGGGCGTCATCGGCGAAGTCGGCCGCTGACAGATAGAGCAGGAGAGGGCCTTCCAGGGCCGCGGTGAGCTGGACGGTCAGGACGCCGAGATCGGCGGCGCCGAGGGGGATCTGCTCGAGCAGCATGCGGTTGTGCGCCCGGGAGAGGTTCCCCTCCGTCCCTGCCGGCACGGGTTGGCGGCCGTCGATGGCGGCGCGGACGATCTCGCGGTGTTCGATCAGGAACCGGGCCCGGGCCTGGCCGTACGCGATCAGGCGCGCCAGTGGCGGGGCACCCGGGCCCAGCGGCGGCGGCCCGGACAGCACCTGCTCCTGAAAGTCGGACTCGTCGTCCTCGATCAGTGCCACGAAGATCCCGGCGCGGGTGCCGAACCGGCGGTACACCGTGCCCTTGCCCAGGCCAGCCCGTTCGGCCAGCCCGTCCATGGTCAGTTTGTCGACGCCCTGCTCTGCGAGCAGCTCGCGGGCCGTGACCAGCAGCTGCCGCCGGTTGCGCACCGCGTCGGCGCGCTCGGCGCGTGGCGCTCCCAGTAGGGGCAGGACGGGTCGATCCACGGGCCGAACTCTACCGCCGGGAATACAAGTGGGGTAAAGTCCGTTTAGGCTCGCGTGCGGCGACCTCGCCGACGCGCCCGGGACCGTCCCGAGCTGTCTTGTGACCTGGAGAAGCACCGATGAGCCTGTTCCGTCTGGACGCCAGCATCATGCCCACCGCCTCGGCCAGCGCCGAACTCGCCGACCTGGTGGAGGCCCAATGGTCCGCCGCCCGGCCAGGCGAGCCGGTCGTCCGCCGCCACCTGGGCACCGATCCGCTGCCGCCCGACGCCTGGACCCTCGCGACCACCGCCGGTTTCACCCCGGAAGACCAGCGCACCCCGGCCCAGCGCGACGCCCTGGCACTGGCCGCCGACCTGAAGGCGGAACTGACCGACGCCGACGCCGCACTGCTGGCGGTGCCGCTCTACAACTACGGCGTCTCCCAGCACTTCAAGACCTGGGTCGACCTGGTCATCGCCGCCGGACCCGCCGACCAGGGCCTGCTGAAGGACAAGGCCACCGTGCTGGTCACCGTCCGCGGCGGCGGGTACGGCCCCGGCACCCCCCGCGAGGGCTGGGACCACTCCACTCCCTACCTGCGGCGGGTCCTCAGCGACCTGTGGCAGGCCGACCTCACCGTCGTGGAACGCGAACTCACCCTCGTCGGCGTCAACCCCGCCCTGGACCACCTCAAGGACATCGCCGCCCAACAACACACCGCGGCCCGCGACGTAGCCCACCACACGGGCCGCGCCCTGGCCGCCAAGTAGCCACCCCGGTCGCCCAGACCTTCACCGATCCTGTTACGAACCAGCGACGCGATGGGACGGCGTGGTCTCGGCGTACCCGTCCTGGGGTCGTGAGTGGAAACTGCTGCCCGGGTAGTAGTTTTCACTCACGACCGACGGGAGCAGGGCGCAGTGGCACGTCTTCATGTCGGCTGCGCGATGTGGACCCACAAGGCGTGGCCCGGGCGGTTCCTGCCGCAACCGCTGCCGGCCAAGGAGCGCCTGCGGGCCTACGCCGGCTGGTGCAACGCGGTCGAGGGCAACACCACCTTCTACGCCACCCCCGCCCGAAACACCGTCACGACCTGGGCACAGCAGACCGACCCCGACTTCCGGTTCGTGGTCAAGCTACCCAAACTCGTCACCCACGAACGCCGGTTCGCCGGCGTCGAGACCGAGATGCGGGCATTCCTGGACGCACTCGAACCCCTCGGCCAACGGGCGGTCCTGTGGACCCAGCTGCCCGCCTCCTTCGGCCCTTCCGACGTCGACGCCCTCGGCCGCTTCCTACGCAGACTCCCCACCGACCGCCGACGCGCCGTCGAGGTCCGCCACCCCGCGTTCTTCACCGACACCCGCTCCACCTCACTACTGGAGGCGACACTCACCGACACCGACACCGAATGGGTGCCCTTCGACACCACGGTCTTCTTCCAGCGCCCGCCGACCAGCGAAGCCGAACAGGACGCCTGGACCAAAAAGCCACGGCTGCCACGGCGGACACGGGCGCTGACCGACCGGCCGATCGTCCGCTACCTGGGCCGCGACTCGGTCGAGGAGACCGTCAAGGGCTGGCGGCCGTGGACCACGGTGGTCGCCAACTGGCTGCACGAGGGCCGATCACCAACGGTCTTCGTGCACACCCCCGACAACAACGACGCACCGGCACTCGCCCGCCGCTTCCACGACGACGTGCGGGCGCTGGTGCCCGGCCTCGACGCCCTGCCCGAGCCGGACCCGGTGGAGCCCGCGACCCTGTTCTGAGCGATGCCACGATTGGGCGGGATACCCCGTCACCTCGGCATGAGCGACGTTGTGGTCTAGCCACGCTGATACGTCGGGTTGGGGTTCTGAGTGGTGTTGACGGCCCTGATCAGGTCGAAGACCCCGAGCAGCACCGGTCCCCAGTTGCCGCTGGGCATGTTCTGGCGCAGGCGGCGGAGTTCGATGATCGGGGCCGCCAGGCCGCCGACGGTGTCGGTCTGTGCGCCGAGGGAACCCATCGACTCGAACTGGGCCGGGTTGTTGGGT
>NZ_JBJMIE010000396.1:0-2922 GCF_045807065.1 Actinophytocola sp.
CTACCTGCACTCCCGCCTGCTGGAGCGCTGCGCCAAGCTGAACGACGAGCTCGGCGGCGGCTCGCTGACGGGTCTGCCGGTCATCGAGACCAAGGCCAACGACATCTCGGCCTACATCCCGACGAACGTCATCTCGATCACCGACGGGCAGTGCTTCTTCCAGTCCGACCTGTTCAACTCGGGCCAGCGCCCCGCGGTCGACGTCACCACCTCGGTGTCCCGCGTCGGCGGTGACGCGCAGATCAAGGCGATGAAGACGGTCTCCGGCTCGCTGCGGATCGACCTGTCGCAGTACGAGGAGCTGAAGTCGTTCGCGGCGTTCGCCTCCGACCTCGACGCGACCTCCCGCGCCCAGCTGGACCGCGGTGCCCGCCTGTACGAGCTGCTCAGGCAGCCGCAGTACTCGCCGGTGCCGGTCGAGCAGCAGGTCGTCACCGTGTACCTCGGTACCAACGGCGCCTACGACGAGGTGCCGGTCGAGGACGTGGCCCGGTTCAACCGGGAGTTCCAGGAGAGCCTGCGCCACAGGAACGAGGGCATCCTCGCCGAGATCCGCGACACCGGTAAGTGGTCCGAAGACCTCGCCGAGCGCGTGGTGAACGCGGTGAACGAGTTCAAGAAGGGCTTCACCACCTCCGAGGGCAAGCCGCTCAAGGAGGCCGAGGCTGAGGCCATGGCCGCGGACGAGGTCGGGCAGGAGACCGTGAAGGTCAACCGCCCGGCGCCGTCGACAAGCTGACGGGGACGTAGATGGCCGCACAACTTCGCGAGCTCCGGTCCAAGATCCGGGCGACCAAGTCCATCGGCAAGATCACCAAGGCGATGGAGCTCATCGCCACGTCCCGCATCAGCAAGGCGCAGGCCCGCGTGGACGCGTCCCGGCCGTACGCGGAGGAGATCACCAAGGTCCTCTCCGCGCTGGCCACGGCGGCGACCACGCTGGACGTCCCGCTGCTGTCCCAGCGCCCGAACCCGAAGCGGGTCGGCGTGCTGGTGATCACCAGCGACAAGGGTCTGTCGGGCGCCTACAACTCGAACGCGCTGCGGGCGGCGGAGGAGCTGTTCTCGCTGCTGCGTGAAGAGGGCAAGAACCCGGTGCTGTACGTCATCGGCGCCAAGGGCGTGGGGTACTACAAGTTCCGCGGCCGCACGGTGACCGACAGCTGGACCGGGTTCTCGCAGGTGCCCCGCTACGAGAACGCGCAGGAGGTCGGCCGCACGCTGGTCGAGGCGTTCAACTCGGGCGCGGACGACGACGGCGACCAGCCGGGCGCGGACGGTGTCCTCGGCGTCGACGAGCTGCACATCGTGTACACCGAGTTCCGCTCGATGCTGTCGCAGGTGCCGGTCGCCAAGCGCATCGCCCCGCTGGAGGTCGAGTACTCCACCGGTGAGGAGCCGAGCGCGCCCCAGCCGGACGTCATCCCGTCGGCGTACTCGTTCGAGCCCAGTGCCGACGTGCTGCTGGCCGCGCTGCTGCCGAAGTACGTCAACACCCGGATCTACTCCGCCCTGCTCGAGTCGGCCGCGTCGCAGCTGGCCGCCCAGCGCAACGCCATGAAGTCGGCGTCGGACAACGCGAGTGACCTGGTGAAGACGTACACCCGGCTCGCCAACCAGGCGCGTCAGGCCCAGATCACCCAGGAGATCAGTGAAATCGTCGGCGGTGCGGACGCACTCGCCGCGGTAGGAAGTGAAGACTGATGACGACAACCGAGAACACCGCCAAGGGCCGCATCGTGCGGGTGACCGGTCCTGTGGTCGACGTCGAGTTCCCCCGCGGCGCGATCCCCGACCTGTTCAACGCACTCAAGGTGGACATCGACTTCCCCGAGCTGAAGAAGACGGTGACCCTCGAGGTCGCCCAGCACCTCGGCGACAACATGGTCCGCACCATCTCCCTCCAGCCGCAGGACGGCCTGGTCCGGGGCGCCGAGGTGCTCGACACCGGCGCCGCTATCTCGGTCCCGGTCGGCGAGAAGGTCAAGGGCCACGTCTACAACGCGCTCGGCGAGTGCCTTGACGAGCCGGGCTACGGCGCGGACTTCGAGAGGTGGGAGATCCACCGCAAGCCGCCGCCGTTCGACCAGCTCGAGGGCCGCACCCAGATGCTGGAGACCGGCCTCAAGGTCATCGACCTGCTGACGCCCTACGTGGTCGGTGGCAAGATCGGCCTGTTCGGCGGCGCCGGCGTGGGCAAGACGGTGCTCATCAAGGAGATGATCACCCGTGTGGCCCGCAACTTCGGTGGCACCTCGGTGTTCGCCGGCGTCGGCGAGCGCACCCGTGAGGGCACCGACCTGTTCCTGGAGATGAGCGAGGACGGCGTCATCAACGACACCGCGCTCGTGTTCGGGCAGATGGACGAGCCGCCGGGTACCCGTATGCGGGTCGCCCTGTCGGCGCTGACCATGGCCGAGTACTTCCGCGACGTCCAGAACCAGGACGTGCTGCTGTTCATCGACAACATCTTCCGGTTCACCCAGGCGGGTTCCGAGGTGTCGACCCTGCTGGGCCGCATGCCCTCCGCCGTGGGTTACCAGCCGACGCTGGCCGACGAGATGGGTGAGCTGCAGGAGCGGATCACCTCGACCAAGGGCCGGTCGATCACCTCGATGCAGGCGATCTACGTGCCGGCGGACGACTACACCGACCCGGCCCCGGCCACGACGTTCGCCCACCTGGACGCCACCACCGAGCTGTCCCGCGGGGTGTTCCAGAAGGGCATCTTCCCGGCGGTGGACCCGCTGGCGTCGACGTCGACGATCCTCGACCCGTCCATCGTGGGCGAGAAGCACTACGCGGTCGCGTCCGAGGTCATCCGGATCCTGCAGAAGTACAAGGAGTTGCAGGACATCATCGCGATCCTCGGTATGGACGAGCTGTCCGAAGACGACAAGAAGCTCGTGTATCGCGCGCGCA
>NZ_JBJMIE010000397.1:0-12555 GCF_045807065.1 Actinophytocola sp.
ACGTACTCCTTGGCCACCAGGTTCATACCGTCTCGTAGAGGAGTAACCATCATCACATCAGCCGCGCAGTACATCGCGACCAACTCGCTGCGACTGTACGACTGATGAAGGTAATGCACCGCCGGCACACCAACACGTCCGTACTCCCCGTTGATCCGGCCCACCTCGCGCTCGACCTTCACACGAAGTGCCTGGTAGTGCTCGACCCGCTCGCGGCTGGGCGTGGCCAGCTGCACCATCACGACCTCGGTCGGGTCGATCCGGTCCTCGTTGAGCAGCTCCTGCAGCGCGTACAGGCGGACGTCGATGCCCTTGGTGTAGTCGAGCCGGTCCACGCCCAGGATGATCTTGCGCGGGTTGCCGAGGTCCGACCGGATCTGCCTGGCGCGCTGGATGACCTCGCGGCTGCGCGACATCGTGTCCAGCCCACTCGCGTCTATCGAGATCGGGAACGCGCCGACCCGCACGCTGCGGTCGCCGACCTGGACCACACCGGGCCTGGTCCGCACGCCGACCGCGCCGCGGCTGGGCTCCAGGCCGATGAGCCGGCGGACCAGCCACAGGTAGTTCTGCGCGCCGCCGGGCCGGTGGAAACCCACCAGGTCCGCGCCGAGCAGGCCCTGGATGATCTCGCGCCGCCACGGCAGCTGCATGAACAGCTCGGTCGGCGGGAACGGGATGTGCAGGAAGAAGCCGATGCGCAGGTCGGGCCGCTGCTCGCGGAGCATGGCCGGCACGAGCTGCAGCTGGTAGTCCTGGACCCACACGATGGCGTCGTCGGCCGCGATCTGCGCGACCGCGTCCGCGAAGCGCTTGTTCACCTTGACGTAGGAGTTCCACCACGCCCGCTCGAACACGGGCGGCGCCACCACGTCGTGGTACAGCGGCCACAGGGTGCCGTTGGAGAAGCCCTCGTAGTAGAGGCGCACCTCCTCCGCGGTCAGCTTCACCGGGTGCAGCCAGATGCCGTTCTCGGTGAACTTGTCCACGTCGACGTCCGCGACACCGGGCCAACCCACCCAGGCGCCGCTGTTCCGCTGGAGGAACGGCTCGAGCGCGCTGACCAGGCCACCGGGGCTGTGCTTCCACCGCTCCGTGCCGTCCGGCAGCCGTTCCAGGTCGACGGGCAGCCGGTTGGCCACGACGATGAATTCGGCCCCACCACTGTTGCTGATCTCGGTGCTCACGCCGAGCGCGCCTCCTCGTTACGAGTCGGCTTATGACATTAGTCAACAAATAGTGGTCATGGGGGATGAGAGGTGCGGGGTTGCACACGTTTAGGTTAGAAATACGGGTTGTAGATCCACTTGGTGTACCCGGCCGGGGCGTTCTCGTGACGGAAGACCACCCGCGCCGCCCAGAGCGGGCGAGCCGTCTCGATGTCCAGGTCGCCGACCGGCTCCTGTCGCGGAGTCCGTGCGATCACCTCTGATCTGGCCGTGTCGTAGCCCGTGCCGTTCTCGTTCGGGTGCTTGAACTCGAACCGCGCGACGGCGAGCGTGGCCTGCCGCGGGGCGAGGAGGTTCACGTAGACCGGGTTGAGCCCGAACTTGTCCCGCCACTCGCCGCTCCAGTACACGGTCAGCCCACCCGCCGACCTCGTGAGAGCGAACGAGGCCGCCAGTGGTTTGAGCACCCTCATGCGAGTCATGCGTCCCCAGCCGTGCTCGAGCTACCTTCCAGCAGCCAAGGCTAGGGACGGGTGGAGCACACCGGTACGAAGTTTGGCACGCAGTTTCACGCGATCGTGGTATTGACGTCCGTCCCCAACTCTACTGTGCGACTGACCGTGCACAGCCGGTCATGGGACAGCTTCACCGTCCTCGGCAGCAGGGTCCGCGCCTCGTCACCGGCCGGGCCCTCCGGGAACTGGACGTCGAAGGTGACCGACAGGTTCGTCATCCGGTTGCCGTCCTCCCTGTCCGAGACCTTGTCGCCGCTCACCGTGACCGTGAACTTCGACGGCTCGGCGCGCCGGCTCGTCACCGTGTCCGTGTCGATGGACGTGCAGGCGCCGATGGCCGCCAGCAACAGCTCGACCGGGGTGAAGTCGTCACCGCCGACGGGCAGCGTGCCGCCGCGCGCATTGGTCACCACATACCTGCCCGTCGACACGCGGTCGATCCGCACCGATCGCAAGGAGTCAGTCATGCCGCCAACCTAGCCGCGGCCGTGCCCTCCGGACCGCACCCGCCTGGCCCGTCGTGGCCAACTCGACGCTGCCCGAAGTGATCGTGCCCTAGGATGAGAGCGGCCCACGGGCCACGCCGGCATAGCTCAATTGGCAGAGCAGCTGTCTTGTAAACAGCAGGTTTGGGGTTCGAGTCCCCTTGCCGGCTCAACGCTGGGTACCCCCTGCTCGCGGAGAGCGCTCGCCGGGGCGTTTCGCGATATATTGGGTGGCCGAGCCCCCCAAACCCCCCACGGTGCGGGGGTCCTGAACCAGCGTTGTGGCGTTTGTTGCTCGCTCGCTTTGCTCGCTTGTCTTGCTCGCTTCGCTTCGCTCGTTCGGTTGGGTCTTGGGTGCTAGCGGGGTCGTCGGCTCGAAGACGTGGGAGGCGCTCGTCGGTACGAAGTTCAAGGGGGTCACCGGCAACAGCCTTGACCAGATCAAGGCATTCTCGTTGCAGCCGGGCGAGCGGAACCAGCAGAAGGTCATCGCGCTCGGCGACATGCTGATGCGAATTTACCCGTACAACAAATCCGGCGCTTTCTTCAATGTGAACGACCCCGTTTACGGCCCGCAGATGCAGAAGTTCGTCCGTGACTTCCAGAAGCGTGCCGGCATCAAGGCCAGCGGCGTCGTCGGCCCGAAGACCGTCGCCGCCATGAACGAGGTCGTCTCGGTGTTCGGCCAGTGGGGCTGCTGAGCGACGTGGGTCACATCGCCTAGGTTCCTCGTGGCAGATGTCGAGACCCGTCGGGCGGCTCCGACTCACTGTCGAACCGCGCCCGACGGGCGCACGACACTAGGAGCGACACCGTGAAGTACCTCCTGATCATGCAGGTCAACCCAGCCGTTCTCGAGGCCCTCACCGAGGAGGAGCACAAGCTGATCGGCGACGGCCACAGCGAGTTCATGAGGGTCACGCAGGAGTCGGGGGAGTTCATCCTCACCCAGGCGCTCGCGGACCCGAGCAACACGAAGGTCGTCCACGGCGGCACCACCCCCGCGGTCACCGACGGGCCCTTTCTCGAGGCCAAGGAGTTCATGGGCGGCTTCTACCTGCTGGACTGCGAGAGCGAGGAGCGCGTGGTCGAGCTCGCCAAGCTCATCCCGGACACCAGGTTCAAGGGGCTCGCGATCGAGATCCGGCCGGTGATGTTCTCGGCGGGCGCCGATCTGTGAGTGACAGGGAGATCGAGGACCTGCTGCGCCGCCTGGCGCCGCGGGTCCTCGGTACGCTCGTCCGCCGGCACGGGCAGTTCGACGCCTGCGAGGACGCCGTGCAGGAGGCGTTGCTCGCGGCGTCGGTCCAGTGGCCGGCGGAGGGCGTGCCGAAGGAGCCGGCGGGCTGGCTGGTCACGGTCGCGGGCCGGCGGCTCACCGACCAGTGGCGCAGCGAGTCCGCCCGCCGCCAGCGCGAGCTGACCGTGTCCGTCGAGCCGGCGCCGGACGAGGACCTGACCAGGCACGTCGACGACACGCTGAAGCTGCTGTTCCTGTGCTGCCACCCCGAGCTGTCCGCCCCCTCGCAGGTGGCGCTGACGCTGCGCGCGGTGGGCGGCCTGACCACGGCGGAGATCGCGAGCGCGTTCCTGGTCCCCGAGTCGACCATGGCCCAGCGCATCAGCCGCGCGAAGCAGAAGATCAAGGGCCTCGGCTTCCCCGACAGCCCGGAGCGGCTGCCGACGGTCCTGCACGTGCTGTACCTGATCTTCAACGAGGGCTACAACGCCTCCTCCGGCGCCGACCTGCAACGCGTCGAGCTGACCGAGGAAGCAATACGACTGACCCGCGAAGTGCACACGCTCGTCCCGGAGGACGGCGAGGTCGCGGGCCTGCTGGCGTTGATGCTGCTCACGGACGCCCGCCGGGCCACCCGCACGGCCCCCGACGGCGCCCTGGTGCCGCTGGCCGAGCAGGACCGCTCCCGGTGGGACCGCGCCCGCATCGAGGAGGGCGTGGCGTTGATCACCCGGACGCTGGCGGAGTCGCCGCCTGGCCCGTACCAGCTGCAGGCCGCGATAGCCGCCATCCACGACGAGGCCCCGAGCACCGAGGAGACGGACTGGGCGCAGATCCTCATCCTGTACAAGATCATGGACCGGATGGCGCCGAACCCGATGGTGACCCTGAGCAGGGCGATCGCGACCGCCATGGTGCGGGGCCCGCGGGCAGGGCTGGACCTGCTGGCGGAACTGGACGTGGACAAGCGCGTGGCGAGCCACTACCGCCTGGACGCGGTCCGCGCCCACCTGCTCGACCTGGCCGGCGAGCACGAGCAGGCCCGCGTGCACTACCGAAGAGCGGCGAAACGGACCTTCAGCCTGCCGGAACGCGAGTACCTGATGCGGAAGGCCTCAGGGTAGGAGCCGAGGCACACCTCAGGGAAAGACCGGGGTACACCACAGTGCGCACCGCGCCCGACCGCGCCTACCGTCGGTCCCATGAACATCAACCGCTCCTCCGGCCGGCCCACCCGCCGGCCCCGCGGCACGCCGACGCGAAACACAAGGTGACGTTCCGTTTATCACTCGGGCCGTACCGATCCGCCCGCGACCAGGGCGGCTAGTCTCGCGATCGCAGTCAAGTAAGGGGGGTTCGGTCATGATGAGCCTGCGTTCGAGGTTCATGACCTGGGCAACGCGCTGGTACCTGGCGCGTGCGTCCAAAAAGGGCTTCGACCTGTCGAAGATGGCACTGCTGCCGGACAGTGCGCTGCTGCCGCTCAAGCGCGACGGTCTGGACCCGGTCCCGGCGCTCGGCGAGTTCCGCGACCGCGAACCGGTGACCAAGCTGCCCATCCCGTTCGGGGTGAACGTGTGGCTCGTCACCGGGTACGAGGAGGCCAAGACGGTCCTCGCCGACGCGAAGCGCTACAGCAACGACTTCGCGAACCTGGTCGGCCAGCACGGCGCGTCGGAGAGCCACAGCCCGGGCGGCCTCGGCTTCGCGGACCCGCCGGACCACACCAGGCTGCGCAAGATCCTGACGCCGGAGTTCACCATGCGTCGCCTGTCGCGCCTGACCCCCGGCATCAAGGCCATCATCGACAAGCAGCTGGACGAGATGGCCGCGGTGGACGGCCCGGTCGACCTGGCCGAACACTTCGCGCTCCCGATCCCGAGCCTGGTGATCTGCGAGCTGCTGGGCGTCCCGTACCACGACCGCGACGAGTTCCAACGCCTGTCCATGGCGCGGTTCGACCTGTTCGGCGGCGCGACCGCGTCGCTCGGCGCGATCTCCGAGTCCCTCGCCTACCTGACCGAGGTGGTCAGGAAGCAACGCGTCGAACCGGGCGACGGCCTCCTCGGCATGATCATCAAGGACCACGGCGACCAGGTCAGCGACCTGGAGCTGGCGGGCCTGGCCGACGGCGTCCTGACCGGCGGCTTCGAGACCACCGCCAGCATGCTGGCGGTGGGCGCGCTGGTGCTCCTGCAGGACCGCGACACGTTCAAGCTGGTCCACGACGACGACACCGCCATCCACGGCTTCGTGGAGGAGGTGCTGCGCTACCTGACCGTGGTGCAGGTCGCGTTCCCGAGGTTCGCCCGCGAGGACACCGAGGTGGGCGGCATACAGATCAGCAAGGGCGACGTGGTGATCGTCTCCCTGTCCGGCGCCAACCGGGACCCGGCCCTGGGCGAGGGCATGGAGAAGGTCGACCCCCACCGCGCCCCGACAACTCACCTGGCGTTCGGCTACGGCGTACACCGCTGCATCGGCGCCGAGCTGGCCCGCATGGAACTACGGGCGGCCTACCCCGCGCTGCTGCGCCGCTTCCCGAACATGCGCCTGGCCACGGACGACCTCACGTTCCGAAAGGTGTCGATCGTCTACGGCCTGGACGCGTTACCCGTGCTGCTCACCTAGCCACCGTCCCCGCGAGGTGTCGCGCGGCGTGGGCTGGGGTAATGCCGAACTCACCCCGCGAGACCGGCGGACACCCACCCCACGCACGAGGAGGGCGGAGTTTGAGGGTAGTAGTGCTGTCCGACACCCACGCCCCGAGGCACTGGAAGTCCTGCCCACCCAGGGTGGCCGAACACCTGGCCAAGGCGGACGTGATCCTCCACGCCGGCGACGTGTGCGTGCCCAGCGTCCTGGACGAACTGGCCGAGTTCGCCCCGGTCCACGTCGTGGCCGGCAACAACGACGGCCCGGAGGTGTCGGCCTGGGGCGCTCCCGAAACCCTGGAGCTGACCCTGGCAGGCCTGAAGATCGCCATGATCCACGACAGCGGCCAGAAGGACGGCCGCCTGGCACGGATGCACAGACGCTTCCCCAACGCCGACCTGGTCGTCTACGGCCACTCCCACATCCCGATGGACATCGAGGGCCCGGACCTCCGCATCTTCAACCCGGGCTCACCCACAGACCGCCGCCGCCAACCCCACGGCACCATCGGCGAACTGGACATAGAAGACGGCCGACTCCTGGACGCCCGAATAATCCCGGTCACCTAGTTGCGGCCCGACGCTCCAGCCCAGCCACCCGTGATCCGGCACCGGTGCGGCCGCGACCCGGTCTCGGCAAGGCGATCCGAATGGCCTGTCGCGTCGCGCATACCCGGCGCCCCTACGCGGGTCTGCCCCTTCGCCACCTCGCACCGTGATCCACCCCACCCACAACCGCCCTTGATCACCTCTTGAGTCCCCCTCAAGCGACACGCGATGTCCTGTTCGAGCGGAACTCGACCGAGGAGAGGGCATGACTGGCACAACGACCTTCGTCGACCTGGTTGGGCTGCGGGCGGGCGTCGGCGCCCGCGCCAGGGCCATCGCCGTGGCGCTCATGCGGCGTGGGCTCACCGGGCAGCGTGTGCTCGTGCTGCTCCCGCCCGGCGCCGAGTACGTCGCCACCCTGCTCGGCTGCCTCCACGCCGGCGTCGTCGCCGTCCCCGCGTCGCCCGACGGCGACCGGCGGCTTGACGAGATCGTCGACGACGCCCAGCCGGCTGCGGCCATCGGCCTCCCGGTCACGGGCGTGCGCAACCTCGGCCACCTCGACGGCGACCCGCGGGACTGGCGTCGCCCCGACGTCGGTCCCGACTCCCTGGCCCTCATCCAGTACCCACCCGGCCCGACACGCGGCGTGATGCTCTCCCACGCCAACCTCGTCGCCGCCGCGGCGCAGCTCGCGCGGCATGTCGGCATGCGCAGGTCCACCGGCGTCGTCAGCTACCTGCCGCCCCACAGCGACCTCGGCCTCGTCGGCGGCGTCCTCGCGCCCCTGCTCACCGGCGCCCGCGTCACCCTCCTGCCTCCCGACACGACCCCGGACGAGTGGCTGCGCACGGTCTCGCTACGCAAAGCGACGATCAGCTTCGCCCCCGACCTCGCCTACGCCTGGCAGTCGGTCCCGGCCGGGCTCAACCTGTCGCACTGGGACGTCGCGGTCACCGGTGCCGAGCCCGAGACCCTCGAACGCTTCGCGAACCTGGGGGCACGACAGGGTTTCCATGCCCGGGCGTTCTTCCCCGCCTACTGGACCCCCGAGGCGACGGCACTGGTCACGGGCCGGCGAGGGCTCGCCGTCGGCGGCTTCGACGCGGACAGCCTCGAGCCCGGTCGGGTCGTCAAGCCCGGCGACACGCGCCTGCTGGACCTCGGCGGGTCCACGCGGGACACGGACATCGCGATCGCCGACCCCCTCACCGCCACGCGGTGCCCGGACGGCACGACGGGCGAGGTGTGGGTGGCTGGCCCAAGTGTGGCGGTCGGTTACCTGGGCCGGCCTGGGGCGAGTGAACGGACGTTCTGTGCGCGGCTACGCGGCTCGACTGACAACTACCTGCGCACCGGCCGGTTCGGCTTCGTGCGCGACGGCGGATTGCACCTCGCCGAGCCGCGGAACGTCCTGCTCACCCGTTAGAACAGGAAGACGGCGCCGGTAGCGGTGTGTAGCGTGCAGCCGTTACCGAACTCGTGCGTCCACTCGATCGGACTGCCGAGCCACGTACCCTCGGCGATCGCGGTCACCGGTAGGTACTCCATGGTGCACATCATCTGCGGCTCCTCACCGCGCAGCGCCGAGAAGTCCCCTTGTGCCGCACGGATCTGGGCACACGCGCTGCTGGCGTTCGGATGCGTGCCCTCCGGCGGGTCGCAGGTGAGGAAGACGCTCTCGGCACCGCCGTTGTCGTCGACGAGGGTGAGCACGAGCGAGGTGTCCGGCGAAGCGCTGGCGACGCCGGTGAACGCGAACGGCAAGGCAACGGCCAGCAACGCGCCACTGAGCCGGGTGAAGTTCATGCCTCCACAGTGGACCTCAGAACGCGTGAGGAAGAGGGCAACTGGCCGGTAACGCCCGATCGTGTCCGACCCGACTACGCTCCGCAGATATGGAGATCAGGGACGCCGTACCTGAGGACTGGTCACAGATCTGGCCGTTCCTCCGGGACATCGTGCGCGCGGGGGAGACGTACACGTGGCCGCGGGACGAGACGGAGGAGGACGCCCGCGGGAGCTGGATGGCGACCGCCCTGCCGCACCGCACCCTCGTCGCGGTCGAGGGCGACACGGTTCTCGGCACCGCGAAGATGGGCCCGAACCACCGCGGCCCGGCCGCGCACATCGCCAACGCGAGCTTCATGGTGTCCCCACAGCACGGCGGCAGGGGCGTCGGCCGCGCACTGGGGGAGTACGTCCTCGACCAGGCCCGCGCCGACGGCTTCCGCGCGATGCAGTTCAACGCGGTCGTCGAGACGAACACGGGGGCGGTGAAGCTGTGGCGGTCACTGGGCTTCGAGATCATCGCGACCCTGCCCGAGGGCTACCTGCACGCGACGAAGGGGTACGTGGGGCTGCACATCATGTTCCGCCGCCTCTAGCCTCGAAGCCATGAGAATCGCTGTCGCCGCGGACGAACTGGTCGGAGTGGCCGAGACGGTCGTCGAGGAACTACGCAAACGCGGCCACGACCCGGTCGTCCACGGCGCCCTGAACCCGGACGACCGCGCCGACTGGGCCTGGGCGAGCGAGAAGGCGGCCCGCGCGGTCGCCGACGGCCAGGCCGACCAGGCCGTCGTCTGCTGCTGGACGGGCACGGGCGCGTCCATCGCCGCGAACAAGGTCCCAGGCGTACGCGCGGCACTGTGCACAGACGCCGAAACCGCCCGCGGCGCCCGCCGCTGGAACGACGCGAACGTGCTGGCCCTGTCCCTACGCCTGACGAGCACCCCACTTCTGACGGAGATCCTGGACGGCTGGTTCGCCAGCATCCCCAGCGACGACCCGGCCGACCAGGCGAACATCACCCACGTCAACGAGATCGCCTGACCCGCGTCGGGACCACCGCTTCGGGCGGGCCAGTGATCGTGCGGTCACCGGGGAGCAAGGGCAGGGAGAACGCTCTGCTGCCCGCATCCGCTCTGCTCTCGCCGCTACCGGATCAGCGCAGCTGTTCGGCTATCTGCGCCAAGCCCTCCTTGATCATCCGTCCGTACCCGTCATCGCCGAGCGCGCCGATCGTGGCCTGCGCCTGCCGGAGGTGCTCACGCGCACGGTCCAGCTCGCCCAGCTTGCGATAACACTCGCTCAGGTTCAGGTGCAACGACGGGTACAAACCGGCCACCGGAAGTGTGACCCCGGCCTCCGCCACCCGCGCGTCGGTCAGTAGGGCGGCGGCCGTCAGCGCCCGCTGATCCCAGACCAGCTCCTGCCGCACGTCGTCCTGCACGTCCGCGATCGCGTGCGCGAGCGTGCAAACGTGCAAAGGATCCCCTTGCTCGCCGCCGATCTCGTCCCAGATCTCCGCGAACAGGACACGAGCGGCCTCCCGCTCGCCCTGGTGGCTGAGCTGCACCGCCTCACCGATCCGG
Organism: Actinophytocola sp.; assembly: GCF_045807065.1. Taxonomy (GTDB): domain Bacteria; phylum Actinomycetota; class Actinomycetes; order Mycobacteriales; family Pseudonocardiaceae; genus Actinophytocola. Next base: position 9,990 of record NZ_JBJMIE010000397.1, read on the forward strand.
ACGAGCGTGGGTTCCGTGATCATCGACGGCTCCTTCCCAACCGATCCCGCGGCATTCCTCGGCCGCGACAGTGCGCCCGTGACAGGACGACAGCACCCGAACGAGTACCTGAGCGGCCTCCGGCCCCCCGGAATCCAGCCTACGGCAGGAGACCGAAGATCCCGGCTGTGGTGAGTCGCGGCTGTGGACAACCGCCGGCGTTGTCCACAGGCCACACCGCGCCACTCCGGGACCGTCGGTGGTTCCGTTAACCGGCAGCCCGACAGTCCCGTCGCCTTGAGCGGCAATCCCGCAATTTCACCCGGCCAACCCGAGCGAATGGGACTCTCGTGCCCCAGGGGTCCCCCGGTTTCAACGCTACCGGACAGCACCGACAGTCTCGGGTGCCGTGCGGTGCGGCTGTGGACTATCCCCGCCGCTTCGGGAGTACCTCGTGCGGGCGGTACGGCGCCTCCAACCGCGCCACCTCCTCCGCCGACAGGGTCAGTTCCGTCGCGGCCACCGCGTCCTCGATGTGGCCGATCTTCGTGGCGCCCACGATCGGTGCGGTTACCGCTGGTCTTCCCATCAGCCACGCGAGTGACACCCGCGCCGGTGGCGTCCCTCGCTCGGCGGCTACCGCGCGAACCGCGTCCACGACGTCGAAGTCCTCGGCCTCGTACAGCTCGTCGGCCAGTGCGTCGTTGCCGCCCCGGGTTGTTTCGCGGGCGCCGTCGCGGTGGCGGGTGCCGGCCAGCATGCCGCGGGCCAGTGGGCTCCACGGGATCAGGCCCATGCCCTGGTCGAGGCACAGCGGGACCATCTCCCGCTCCTCCTCCCGGTACAGCAGGTTGTAGTAGTTCTGCATCGACACGAACTTCGTGAAGCCGCCGATCCGCGCGGTGTACTGCACCTTCGACAGCTGCCACGCCGGCATCGTCGACACCCCGAGGTAGCGCACCTTGCCCGCGCGCACCAGATCATCAAACACCGCAAGGGTTTCCTCGATCGGCGTCTCGTCGTCCCAGCGGTGCGTCTGGTACAGGTCGACGTAGTCCGTGCCCAGCCTGCGCAGTGAGCCGTCGATGGCGGCCAGCACGTGCTTGCGCGACAGGCCCCGGTCGTTGGGGCCCTCACCCGTCGGGAAGTAGACCTTCGTGGCGAGCACGTAGTCGTCGCGGTGGGTGAACAGCCGGGACAGCAGCCGACCGGTGATCTGCTCGGTCAGCCCGTTCGAGTACATGTCCGCGGTGTCGAAGAAGTTGACGCCCAGCTCGACCGCGCGCCGCACGATCGGCTCGGCCTCCTCTTCGGACAGGAACCACGCCCGCCTGCTCTTGTCGCCGTAGCTCATCATGCCGAGGCAGACCGGCGACACCTTCAACCCGGACGAACCCAACCTGGTGTAGTCCACGTTTTGTGGTTATACAGGTGCAATGGATCCGCAGGTGACGGCCAGGGCACTGTACGAGGCGCGGCGCACCCGAGTCCCCATCCCACCGTTCGGCGCGGGACTCGGCGCCGAGGACGGCTATGCCATCCAGCAGGAGCTGGTGAAACTGCTGCTGGCGGACGGTGACCGGATCGTCGGGTACAAGGTCGGGCTCACGTCCAAGCCGATGCAGCGGCTGATCGGCATGGACTCGCCGGACTACGGCCCGGTGCTGGCGTCCACGGTGTATCCCTCGGGCGCCGAGGTGCCGGCGAGCCGCTTCATCCAGCCCAAGCTCGAGGCGGAGCTCGGGTTCGTCCTCGGCGAGCCGCTGCGTGGTCCCGGCGTGAGCCTGCTCGACGCGGCCCGCGCGGTGTCGGGCGTGGTCGCGGCGGTGGAGATCGTGGACTCCCGCATCGAGGACTGGCGGATCGGCCTGGCGGACACGGTCGCGGACCTGGCGTCGAACGGCGCGGTGGCGACGGCCGGCAAGCTCGTTTCGCTGTCCGATGTGGACGCTCGAATGGTGGGTATGGTGTTGACACGCAACGGCTCCGTCGTGGACACCGGTGCCGGCGCGGCCGCGCTCGGCGACCCCGTGCTGGTGGTCGCGTGGCTCGCGAACACACTCGGTGCCGTCGGTGTCACGCTCGAGCCGGGCCACCTGATCATGACCGGCGCTCTGCACGCGGCCGTCCCGATGGTGGCGGGCGACGTCTTCCGCGCGGAGTTCGACAACCTGGGAGCGGTAACTGTGCGAGTGGTCGAATGACCGCGGCGAGGGCGTCCTTCGGCCCGCTGCCCGCGGGCCCGGTGGCGGCGAGCATCGCGTTCGTGCTGGGTGCGGACGTGCGGATCGGCACGGTGTGGAACGTCCTGGCGGCGACGAAGGCCGTCTGCCCGGCACTGGTCGCGGGCGGCCGGCACGTGATCGGCAGTCCCGTTCCGGTGCCGCCGGTGGACCTGCGGCTCCTCGGCGTGGTGTTGGAGCACAACGGCGAGGTGGCCGCGACCGCGGCCGCCGCGGCGAGCCTTGGGCACCCGGCGGCCGCGGTCGCCGAACTGGCAGCCGCCTTGGCGGAAACGGACGACCCGCTACGCGCGGGCGACATCGTGGTGACCGGCCCACTGGCGTCCGTCGCCGAGGCCCGGGCC
>NZ_JBJMIE010000398.1:0-3980 GCF_045807065.1 Actinophytocola sp.
GTCAACGGGACGATCGACAACACGACGTCGACCAACAACGGTGGAGACGGCTTCTCCCTGGCCCGGGCGGCCAATGGGGTGACCATCCAGCGGTCCAAGGCCGAGGGCAACCGCGGCGACGGCTTCCGCCTCAACGGCGAGAAGGTGTTCATCTCGAACGCCCCCGACGCCGACGTGTACTCCGTGTTCGCCCGCACCAGCGACAACGGCGCCCGCGGCATCACGGCCTTCGCGGTACCGGGCAACGCCCCCGGCCTCACCGGCACCCCGCAGCGGCTGGTCTCCCCGCACCCGATCGGCAGCCTGCGGTTCGCCGACGTGTACGTGCCGGCCGACGCCGTCCTAGGCGAGATCGACGGCGGCTGGCGGGTGGCGATGCGGACACTGGACATGTTCCGCCCCAGCGTGGGCGCGTTCGCCCTCGGCATGGGTCAGGCGGCACTGGACGCGGCCGTGGCGCACACGAAGGAGCGCCAGGCGTTCGGCAGACCGCTGCGCGACTTCCAGGCGGTGTCCCACCAGCTGGCGGACGTGGCCACCCGGCTGCAGGCCGCCCGGCTCCTGGTCCACGACGCGGCGACGGCGTACGACTCGGGTGCCGAACGCACCGGTCACCTGTCCGCGATGGCCAAGCTCTTCGCGACCGAGGCCGCCCAGCAGGCGGTGGACGTGGCGATCCAGGTGCACGGCGCCCGTGCCCTGGAGGAGGGCCACCTCCTGGAGCACCTCTACCGGGAGGTCCGGGCGCCCCGCATCTACGAGGGTGCGAGCGAGATCCAGCGGGAGATCATCGCCCGCCACCTCTACCGCTGACGCGGCTACCGGGACGGGATCGTCTCGAAGGCGGCCGCCAGGTCCTCGTCGGTCAGCTCGCGGTCCACCATGTCGCCGGCCAGGTAGTTCGCGTAGGCCGGCAGGTCCAGGTGCGCGTGGCCGCACAGCGCGGTCAGGATCACCTTCTCCTCGCCGGTCTCCTTGCAGCGCAACGCCTCCCGCACGCACTCGGCCAGCGCGTGGGTCGGCTCCGGGGCCGGGACGATGCCTTCCGACCTCGCGAACCGCACGCCCGCGGCGAAGCACTCGTTCTGCCCGATGGCCACCGCGTCGACCAGGCCCAGCTCGACGATGTGCGACAGCAGCGGCGCCATCCCGTGGTACCGCAAACCGCCGGCGTGGATGGGGTCCGGGATGAACTCGTGACCGAGCGTGTGCATCTTCAGCAGCGGCGTCAGCCCGGCGGTGTCGCCGAAGTCGTACGTGTACTTACCGCGCGTGAGCGACGGGCACGCGGCGGGCTCGACCGCCCGGATCGTCGGCGAGATCCTGCCGGCCAGCTTCTCCCGCAGGAACGGGAACACCAGGCCGCCGAAGTTCGAGCCGCCGCCGGTGCAGCCGACGATGACGTCCGGCGAGTCGCCGGCCAGCTCGAACTGGCGGATGGCCTCCTCGCCGATGATCGTCTGGTGCAGCAGCACGTGGTTGAGCACGCTGCCCAGCGCGTACCGCGTGTCCGGATCGGCCGCCGCCTTCTCGACCGCCTCGCTGATCGCGATGCCCAGGCTGCCCGTCGAGTCCGGGTTCGCCGCCAGCACCGCCTTGCCGGACTCGGTCAGGTCCGACGGGCTCGGGTGCACGGTCGCGCCGAACGTCTCCATCATCATCTTGCGGTAGGGCTTCTGGTCGTACGACGCGCGGACCTGCCACACCTCGCACTCCAGCCCGAACTGCGCGCACGCGAACGCCAGCGCGCTGCCCCACTGCCCGGCGCCCGTCTCGGTGGTCAGCTTGGTGACCCCCTCCTGGGCGTTGTAGTACGCCTGCGGCACGGCCGTGTTGGGCTTGTGCGACCCGACCGGGCTCACGCCCTCGTACTTGTAGTAGATCCGCGCGGGCGTGCCGAGCGCCTTCTCCAGCCGGTGCGCCCGGTACAGCGGCGACGGCCGCCACAGCCGGTACACCTCCTGCACCTCGTCCGGGATCGGGATGTAACGTTCCGTGCTCACTTCCTGGGCGATGAGCGCCTGCGGGAACAGCGGCGCGAGGTCATCGGGGCCGACCGGCTCGCCGGTACCCGGGTGCAGCGGCGGTGGCGGCGGTGCCGGCAGGTCCGGCACGACGTTGTACCAGGCCGTCGGCATGTCGGACTCGTCGAGGATGAACTTGGTGCGGCCGGCCATGCGATGTCCTCCCGGACGTCGGCGAACGAGACCGTCCCCAACCTAGGGGCCGGAGGCTCGGGAAGAAAGTGCTGATGACTCGCTCCGCGGCTCCGCTCGTGCCCGGGTCGGCAAGGTTAGCCTGGTGTGGTGAATGTCGACGTGACGCCGCTGCCGGGTATCGGAACACGCCATGACTTCGTCTCCCGTGCGGGACGGCGCATCGGCGTGATCACCTACCGGGACGGTCGGCTCGAGCTGATCGTGTCCCGGGAGGACGACCCGGACGCCTGCACCGCGTCGATCCCGCTGTCCGTCGACGAGGCGAGCGCGCTCGCCAACCTGCTCGGCGCGCCGCAGCTCGTCGCACAGCTCCGCAGGGAGAACGACGGACTGTCCGGCGTCCACACCAAGCAGCTGCCGCTGGCGCACGGTTCCCCGTACGACGGCCGCACGTTGGGTGACACACGGTTGCGTACCCGCACCGCCGTGTCCGTGGTGGCCGTCGTCCGTGCCGGGACGGTCCACCCCTCGCCGCGACCGGACTTCATGCTCGGCGGCGGGGACGCGTTGATCACGGTCGGTACCGCCGAAGGGCTCGCCAAGGCCGCCACCGTCCTCGAACGCGGGTAGCGCCCGTGCACGACTCGACAGTCGCGCTGATCGAACTCGGCGCGATCTTCTTCGGCCTGGGCGTGCTCGGCCGGCTGGCCTGGAAGATCGGCATCTCCCCCATCCCGTTCTACCTGCTCGGCGGCCTCGCTTTCGGCAGCGGTGGCCTGTTGCCCCTGGAGGGCATCGAGGGGTTCGCGTCCGTCGCGAGCGAGCTCGGCGTCATCCTGCTGCTGCTCCTGCTGGGTCTGGAGTACTCGGCGGCGGAACTGGTGACGGGCCTGCGCCGGTCGTGGCTCGCCGGGCTCGTCGACCTGGTGCTGAACGCGGCGCCGGGCGTCGCGGTGGCGCTGATGCTGGGCTGGGGCCCGCTCGGCGCGCTGGCGATGGCGGGCGTGACGTACATCTCCTCGTCGGGCATCATCGCGAAGGTCCTCGGTGACCTGGGGCGGCTGGGCAACCGGGAGACGCCGGTCGTGCTGTCGATCCTCGTGTTCGAGGACCTGGCGATGGCGGTGTACCTGCCGATCCTGACCGCCGTGCTCGCGGGCGCGACGCTGCTCGGTGGGCTGTCGGCCATCGGCATCTCGCTGCTGGTCGTGACGCTGGTGTTGTTGCTGGCCCTCAAGTTCGGCCGGTACGTCTCGGCCGTCGTGGACAGTCCGGATCCGGAGGTGTTCCTGCTGCGCGTGCTGGGCGCGGCACTGCTGGTGGCCGGCGTCGCGTCGCGGCTGCAGGTCTCCGCGGCGGTCGGTGCGTTCCTCCTGGGCATCGCGATCTCGGGTTCGACGGCGGAGAACGCGACCCGCATGCTCGAACCGCTGCGTGACCTCTTCGCCGCCATGTTCTTCGTGGTGTTCGGCCTCAACACCGACCCCTCGACCATCCCGCCGGTGCTGGCCATCGCGCTGGGGCTGGCCGTCGTCACGTCGGTCACGAAGGTGGTGACGGGGTGGTGGGCGGCGAAGCGCCAGGGCATCGCCCGGATGGGTCGGGCGAGAGCGGGCGCGGCGCTGGTCGCCCGCGGTGAGTTCTCGATCGTGATCGCGGGCCTCGCCGTGTCCGCGGGTGTCGTTGATGAACGCCTGGCCGCCCTGGCCACCGCGTACGTTCTGGTCATGGCGATCCTCGGCCCGCTGGCGGCACGCTTCGTGGAGCCGGTCGCGCGGTTGGCCATCAGCCGCCGCCCACGCCCGGCCACCACGTAAGTCA
>NZ_JBJMIE010000399.1:0-6040 GCF_045807065.1 Actinophytocola sp.
GGACCTGTGGGAGCACCGGACCTACCAGAGCGCGGGCACGTTGTCCGCGACCGTGCCCGCGCACGGCACGGTGATGTACCGGGTCAGCGCCACCGACGGCAGCTGGTGGCGGCAGCCGCCGCTGACCGAGTTCGCGCTGGACGTGCCCTCGGCGTTCGCCGGCGTGCCCGGCACGGTCACCCCGGCCGGCCACCCGTTCCCGGTGAACGTCACCGTGGTGAACCGGGGTCTCCTGCCGGTACTGGACGGCCGGGTTCGGCTGACCGAGCCGGCCGGCTGGCGAGTCACCCCGCAGGGACCGGCGGGAAAGCCCGTGCTCCGGCCCGGTGAGTCGATCACCGCGAGGTTCCTGGTCGCGCCGCCCGCGGCGGCGCCACCCGGGGACTACGCACTCGGCGCCCGGCTCGCCTACTCCTCGCCGACGCACACGCGCATCGAGAGATCAGCCGGGGAGGACCTGACCGTGCCGACGCCCGTGCCCGCCGGCACGTCGGACCTCGGTGACCTCACCTGGGCCAGGGCCGCGAACGGGCTCGGCCCGGTCGAGCGGAACACGTCCGTGGGCTCGGCCCCCGCCGGTGACGGCAAGCCGTTGACCATCAACGGGCACGGGTACGCGAAGGGCCTCGGCACGCACGCGGAAGCGTCGATCCTGTACTACCTGGACGGAAAGTGCGCCGCGCTGAACGTGGACGTCGGCATCGACGACGAGCGGGACCCGCGCCCGGACCCGACGCAGTCCACGGCGATCTTCGAGATCTGGGCCGACGGCACGAAGGTCGCGGACAGCGGCCTGCGCACGTGGCAGGACGACGCGGTGCACCTCGGTGCGGACCTGTCCGGCGCGAGCTTCCTGCGGATCGTCACGAACGGCGGTCCGGACGGCTTCCGCTACGACCGGGGTGACTGGGCGGCTCCGGTCCTGTCCTGCGCGGGATAGCAACGACAACGTCAGAGGAGCGACATGCGTCTCCATCGCCTGCTGGTGATCCCGGTCTCGGTCGCACTCGCCGCACTGTCCGGCGTCGTGCCGGCGGCGGCCGACCGCGGTGGACCGCTGCGGTGGACCGCCGAGGCAGCGCCCTTCCGCCTTTCCTTCCAGCAAGGACATCGGCCGCTACTCGAACAGACCTCGGACGAGCTGGCCGGTCCCGGCGGCCGGCTGGCGTACGCGCTCGCGGACGGCTCGACCCACCGGGTCACCGACCTGGTGGGCGCCGAGCCGGTCCGGGACGGCATCCGGTACACGGTCGCCACCGACGAACCCGGTCGCAACGCGACGGTCGCCGTACGCCGAACCCCGCGCGGGCTGCGGGTGTCGTGGTCGCTCCAGCCGGCCACGGACGTCACCCAGGTGTACGAGTCGCTGACCGGCGACGACGGCGAGCACTTCCTCGGCGGCGGCGGGAACTTCCTCTTCACCGACCTGCGCCACCGGGTGCTGCTCAACAAGGCCTACTTCACCGGCTCCGGCTCGCTCAGCAGCTGTGACAAGACCGGCATGCCGAGCCCGTTCTTCCTCAGCTCGCACGGCTACGCGGTCTTCCCGGACACCGACGCGATCGGCCGGCTGGCGTTCCCGAACGCGGTCGACGACCCACCGCACTGCTCGTCGGACCCGCCACCGTGTCCGGTGAAACTCGGGCAACCGGACCGGACCCAGCTGTGCTTCAAGGCGAACCGGCTCGACTACGAGGTGTACGCGGGTTCACCGGCCCAGGTCGTGCGGGCCTACGGCGCGCGGGCCGGGTTGCCGACGATGCCGCCGGTGCGGCAGTTCGCGCTGACGCACTGGCGGGACACGGTGGACGGGCAGACCACGGTGATCGACGACGTGGACCAGTTGCTGCGCAGGGGGTTCCCGCTCGGCACCGAGTGGATCGACAACCCGTGGGAGACCTCGACGAAACTGCCGGGCGAGGCCCAGAACAGCCGGTACGCCTGCAACGGCACGCTGGAGTTCGACCCGGTGCAGTTCCCCGACCCGCGGGGGATGGTGGCGGCGCTCAGGGCCAGGGGCGTCGACCTGGGCATCTGGATCTCGCCGCACGTGCGGGAGAAGGCCGCCGACCGGCCGTGCCCGCCCACCGACTACCCGCCCGGCTCGTTCATCCGGACCAGCCGCACGAGCGACCCGTTGCAACTCGACCTGACGAACCCGGCCACCCGCGCGCACTTCCAGGACAAGCTGCGGCGGCTGTTCTCGCTGGGCATCACGATGGTCAAGGGTGACCGCGGCGAGGAGTTCGAACTGGAGGACGCGACGTTCGCGGCCGGCGGGGGCGAGGAGCTGATGAACACGAACCCGGTCCGGTACGCGCAGGCCACCACCGAGGTGCTGGAACAGTTGTACGGCACCGAGTACACGACGCTGTGGCGCGGCGGGTACACCGGGCTGCCGGCCGTCGTGAACGGCGTGTGGGGCGGCGACGCGCGTGCGACGTACGACGGGCTGCGGCTGTCGGTGCGGCGCGGGCTGAACTCGTGGCTGTCCGGGCATCCGGTGTGGGGCACGGACACCGGCGGCTTCAACGGCGGTGGCGCCGGCGCGCCGAGCCCCGCGCTGTTCACGCGGTGGGCGCAGTTCTCCGCGGTGTCCCCGGTGTTCGAGGTCGGCGGCGCGGGTCGCAACGCGACGCCGTGGCTGTACGACGACCCGACGGTGGCACGGTTCCGGGACAGCGTGCTGCTGCACTACGCGCTCTTCCCGTACCTGTACGGGTTGGCGAGGCGGGCGGCGCGGACGAACGAGCCGATCGTGCGGCCGATGGCGTTCGACTACCCGGACGACGAGCAGGCGTGGGCGGCGGACCAGCACATGATGGTCGGACCGGACCTGCTGGCGGTCCCGGTCACCGCCGACCGCAACGAGACCGACGCGGCGGCGGGACAGCCCACGCCGGTGGACGTCTACCTGCCGCGGGGCCGGTGGGTGGACCTGTACACGGGCGAGACCCTCGACGGTGGCCGGCACGTCGTCCGGATGTCCACTCTGGACGACTTTCCGCTGTACCTGCGCGCCGGCGCGGCCATCGGCTTCAACCAGCGCATCGACGGCGTGTGGTCCCAGCCGTGGGGCCTGAACGACCTCGACCGGCGGGACCGGGCCGGCTGGACCTACGCGCCGGGCACCGGCACCACGGTGGCGACGAGTCCCTTCGGCGGCACGCTGGTCGCCCGCGGCGACGGCCGGCGGATCCACCTCGCGGTGACGCACGCCCCCGCGCAGACCCAGGTGACGGTGACCGTTCCCGGCACGCCGAGGAGAGTGGTGATCGACGGCCGGGCGGTGCCGCGCGGGCTCGCCGGCACGGTGGGCTGGACCACCAGGCCGGCGCCGTTCGGTGGCGTGGTGCTCAAGCTCGGCCCGCGGCACGGCGCGAGCACCGTGGTGATCGAACGATGAACGGGAGAGACGGGATGACGAGCCGGTGGTCGCGGCGACAGGCGTTGGGGCTCGGCGGTTTGGTCGCGGGCGGGGTGCTGCTCGGCGGGGTGCCGGCGGCGGGCGCCGACCCGGCCGCCGCCATCCTCGATGGGCTGCGCCAGCCGGTGTTTCCCCGGCGCCAGTTCGACATCACCCGGTTCGGCGCGGTCGGCGACGGCACCACCGACTGCACCGACGCGTTCCGCGCTGCGGTCGACGCGTGCCACCGCGCGGGCGGCGGACGGGTGGTCGTGCCCGAGGGCGACTTCCTGACCGGCGCTATCCACTTACGCAGCAACGTGAACCTCCACGTCACCGGCACGATCCGCTTCCACACCGACCCCGCGAAGTACCTGCCGGTGGTGATGACCCGCTGGGAGGGCACCGAGTGCTACAACTACTCCCCCCTGGTCTACGCGTTCGGCCAACGCGACGTCGCGATCACCGGCAGCGGCGTTCTGGACGGGCAAGGACGGCGGGGTCCGTGGGAGAGCTGGTACGCGAACAGCGGGCCGCAGGGCGCCGACCAGCGCGAGCTGCGGCGGATGGGTGAGGAGGGCGTGCCGGTCGAGCAACGCGTGTTCGGCGCCGGGCACTACCTGCGGCCCACGATGATCGAGTTCTACCGGTGCCAGAACGTGCTCGTCAGCGGCGTCACCGTCATCGACCCTCCCATGTGGACGGTACATCCGGTGCTGTCCCGCAACGTGGTGGTCAGCGGCGTCACCGTGCACAGCTACCTCTACAACACCGACGGCTGCGACCCGGAGTGCTGCACGAACGTCCACATCGCGGACTGCCGGTTCGACACCAACGACGACTGCGTCTCGATCAAGTCGGGCCGCGACGCCGACGGCCACCGGGTGGGCGTGCCCAGCACCAACATCGTGGTGGAGCGGTGCAAGTTCGCGGGCCGCTGGGGCGGCCTCGCCATCGGCAGCGAGATGTCCGGCGGCGTGCGCGGCGTGTACGCCCGCGACTGCGAGATCAACCCGACGGACTTCCCCGGCAGCTACCCCGTGAAGTATCCCTTGTACATCAAGACGAACAAGCTCCGCGGCGGCTACGTCCGCGACGTCCACCTGCGGAACTTCACGGGCGGCGGGGTCGAGCGCGAGGCCCTGTACGTGATCCTGGACTACAACAACCAGGTCGGCACCCGTCCCGTCGACGTCAGCGGCATCACGGTCGAGGGCATGGTCCTCGACGGTGTCCGCAGGGCGGTCTGGCTGAACGGCCTGGCCACCGACCCCATCCGCGACGTGCGCATCCGCGACAGCCACTTCACCAACGTCACCACACCGACCAACACGGTCAACCACACGGAGAACCTCCGCTACACCGACGTCACGGTGAACGGAAACCCGATCACCTGACGCGCGCGCCGCACGTTCCGTACACCTCGGCGGGCAACCGCACCCGTGTTATCGTCGGTGTTCCACTGCACGACAGGTGTTCCGTGACACGGTACGGCGGGGGGCGCGATGGCACTCGCGCTGGAGAACCTGGCGGTCATCGACCTGACGCAGGTCATGGCCGGGCCCTTCTGCTGCCAGCTGCTGGGCGACCTCGGCGCCGACGTGGTCAAGGTGGAGCCCGTCGGGCGCGGCGACGCCACGCGTGAGGCCACCGGGCACCGGCTGCCGCACGGGGAGAGCGCCGCGTTCCTGGCCGTCAACCGCAACAAGCGGAGCATCGCGCTCGACCTGCACACCGCGGGCGGGCGCGCGGCCTTCCGCCGCCTGGCCGGCGGGGCCGACGTCGTGGTCGAGAGCTTCCGGCCGGGGGTCGCCGCCCGGTTGGGCGTCGACTACGAGACGTTGCGTGCCGACAACCCGCGGCTCGTGTACGCCTCGATCTCCGGGTTCGGCCAGACCGGACCGTACGCGGCGCGCCCCGGCTACGACCTGATCGCGCAGGCCATGTCCGGGATCATGAGCGTGACGGGCGAACCGGACGGCGCGCCGACGAAGGCCGGCATCCCGGTCGCGGACCTGTCCGCCGGGCTGCTGTGCGCGGTCGGCATCCTGTCCGCGTGTCTCGCCCGCACGGTCACCGGGCGCGGCCAGGCCGTCGACACCTCCCTGTACGACGCGGCGCTCGCGATGTCGGTCTGGGAGACGGCCGAGCTGTGGGCCACCGGCGCGGCGCCGGGGCGGCTCGGCTCGGCACACCGGGTGAACGCCCCCTACGCGGCGTTCCCGACCCGCGACGGCCACCTGACGGTCGGCGCCAACAACAACCGGTTGTGGGCACGCCTGTGCGCGGTGCTCGACCGGCCCGACCTGCTGGCGGACCCGCGCTTCACGAGCAACGGCGACCGCGTCCGCAACCGCGCCGCGCTGACCGAGGAACTGACCCGCGCTCTGTCCACGAAGGACACCGGCGACTGGGTGGAGCTGTTGCGGGACGCGGGTGTCCCGGCCGCGCCGATCCGCGACTACGAGGAGTCGTGCGCGGACCCGCACACGCTGGCCCGCGAGATGGTCGTGGAGCTGGACCACCCGGTCGAGGGGCGGGTCAGGGCGCTCGGCATCCCGGTCAAGCTCAGCGAGACCGCGGGCAGCATCCGCCGGGCCCCACCGGGACTGGGCGACCACACCGACGAGATCC